>CAZFZX010000065.1:0-21393 GCA_964523765.1 uncultured Enterobacteriaceae bacterium | reverse complement strand
CATGAATCGCGACCGCAGCTCTCAAATCGATGCCTTATTCAGACGTTCCTTAGCTATTCCTTTGAGCGCGAGCTTGACGAGTTCATGCTCGCAGGGGTTCTCCACGCCAGCCGCTTTATGCAGTCTGCTTATCGTTGCTGCACGCCGGCGGACAGTAGCAACGGACTTGGTTTCTGCCTCACGCCTTAAAAAGACCGCAATGGACTCAGGTGTCGCAGGGAGGGCTTTTAAGCCCTTTTCTTCGCACCATAAGGCCATACGCAGCGGCATCGGCCTTGTAGGCGCGTAGCGTGCTCTGTGAGAGCGCAGAGCGGGCCTCTACAGCCCACGCCTCCATTCTCTTGGCTATCTCGATGGGCAGGGCGTGGAAATGGGCGAGTTCGTTCACTGTTGTCTCCGATAATCATCACTCTCAGACCGCCGACATCCGGTTGGCAAAACCGCGGGACGGCGACGAAATGGCCAGGATGTCGCGACGGTTGATCGAATACGGGTTGCCGTGGTGGTGTTGGACGCCAAAACGTGTGGCTAAAGCGATTCGATCGCCGGCCACGGTCGCGATCGTGGCAGATGTCGGTAAACCCGTTGCAGGTTTCGCGGTGATGTATTACGTTGACAAATTTTGCGGAAAATCTGTTATCGATTCGTCGGTCGGGCGCTTTGGTGGACGCCCTGCACCGACGGCACGGCGCGCAACTTGACACGGGTGTCACTGATCCGGCTATATATCCCGGCTCGCTGAACACACGAGAAAACAAGACGGGCTTTGGCGGAGTGACGCGTCGACGGGTGCGCCGATGACGCACCCGACATCGGGATGACCGTGTTCCTGGCCGGGGCCAGCAGGAAGGGACTTGTAATGACGACCAATATACTCGTGACGGGTGGTCTCGGCGTAAACGGCGCATGGGTGATCCGTAAAATGATCGAGCGTGGGCTCGAACCCATCGTATTCGAGAACCGCATCGACATGTCCCTGCTGGGCGCCGAGTGGGCGCGCAAGGCAACGATTGTCGAGGGCGATGTGACCGATCTAGACGCACTCGTCAGCGTTTTTCGGGACTACCGGATCGAGTGCGTGGTGCATATGGCCGCCATGATCAGCGGTATGCAGGAAGATCCGTTGAAGGGGTTTAGCGTTAATGCGCTAGGCACGGTCCACGTACTCGAAGCGGCCTCGATTGCGGGCGTGGAGCGGGTCGTGTACACGAGTTCACGGGCTGCCTACGGACACATCGATGGTCGCGCCGCTCACCCCCATTACGAACCCATAACCGAGGCGCATCCGCAGCGGCCACGGCGGGTTTACGACGTGTGCAAGGTGGCGTCCGAGGGTATGGGACGTAACTATGCGCAAGCGCGCGGATTACAGTTCGTCGCCCTGCGTTTCGCACAGATTTTTGGGCCCGGGAAACTCTCTCGCCATGAAAGTCTTGGCATCATGAGTCGTCTGATCGAGAATCCGATGGCCGGTCACCCCGTCCGCATCCCGCACGGCGGCGACCAGCGCGACGACGTGATCTATGTCGATGATGCCGCCGAAGCGATAGTCGTCGCCGCGCTGCATACCAATCCCCACTACGATGCATACAACATTTCGCGTGGTGTCGGCACGACACTCAACGACTTCGCCGATGCCGTACGCGCGGTCGTGCCTGAGGCGGACATTGAAATCGGACCCGGGTTGGATTATCACGGACTGGGTGTCGTGTGTTACTACGGGGTCATGGACAATCAGCGTGCGCGCGAGGATCTGGGCTTTTCTCCCCGCTACGATCTCGCCGCCGGTGTCGCTCATTACGTGGATGCGATGCACGATCTCGGGTTGGAACCCGTTGTAACGTGAGTTCGTCGACGTTGCTGGGTGCCCCTGACCTGCGACGCACGAGTTCGATCAGCAGATCGCCGATTGAGCTTGATTTGCCGGGGATCTGATTGCCATGTCGTATGTCATCGGAATAGACATCGGCGGTACGTTCACCGATGCATTTGCGACAGACGAGGCGGGGCGCGTGGTCGCCGCCAAGGCACCCTCGACCCCATCGAATTTTTCGCGCGGCGTGATCGACACGATTGATGAACTCGCGCGCAGCATGCAGATGGAGCCTCAGCATCTCCTGGCTGCAACGAGTTACATCTGTCACGCGACGACGTCGACGCTCAATGCGCTGCTGACCGGTTCCGTCGCTAAGGTCGGATTCATCACGACCCACGGCCACGCGGATTCGATCACGATCATGAATCTGGAAGGTCGTTACGCCGGCTTTGACGCTGAAGAAATGCAGGACATGGCGCGGCACAAAAAGCCCCCGCCGCTGGTTCCGCGGCGCCTGGTTCGTGAAGTGCACGAGCGTGTCGATTACAAAGGCGAGGTCATCGTGTCTCTCGACGAGGCGGGTCTGCGCAAAGCAGTCCGCGAGCTCATTGAACTGGACGTCGACGCGATCGCCGTGTCGTTGCTGTGGTCGTTTCGATATCCGGCACATGAGCGCCGCGTACGGGAGATTATCTGGGAGCTGGCACCCGACCTCTACGTAGGCCTATCGAGCGACATCATGCCGCGGATCCGCGAATATTCGAGAGCCGCGACGACCATCATGAGCGCGCAGGTGGGGCCCATTTTGCGCGATTACCTGGGGCCGCTGGGTCACGAACTCCGAAGTATGGGATTCGCAGGGTCGCTCCTCGTGATGCAGGGAACGGGCGGCAGTATCTCGGCAGAGGAGGCCCCGAGTTACGCAATCACGACGGTCGGCTCAGTGCTGACGGGCGGTGTCATCGGATGCGTGAGTCTCGGTGCGTCCCTCGGGCACAAAAACATCATCTCGACAGACATGGGCGGTACGACGTTCCTCGTGGGCATGGTCGTGGATGGGGAACCGGTCAAGTCCACAAACATGGTCGTAAACCAACACACGATATCGACCCCCATGGTTCGTATTCATACGATCGGTGGCGGCGGTGGTGCAATCGCATGGCTTGATGCCGGCGGCAATCTCCGCGTCGGGCCACGCGGCGCGGGTGCGCATCCGGGGCCGGCCGCCTATGACGACGGCGGCACTGAACCGACCGTGACTGATGCCGATATCGTTCTCGGTATCATCAATCCAGCATTCTTTCTCGGTGGCCGCAAACGTCTCGACGGGCGTCTCGCCGAGGAAGCGATCCGCACGCATATCGCCGAGCCGCTCGGGCTGAGCGTCGAGGATTCCGCAGCCGCCATCTACGCGATCGCAACGTCACAGGCGGCGGATCTGGTTCGCAAAGCCGTCGTCAACGCCGGCTACGATCCGCGTGACTTCGTGATTTATGCCTTCGGCGGTGCGGCACCGGCGCATTGCGGAGCCTACGCCGCGGAACTCAACGCGAGAGAACTCGTCGTACCGCTCGGGTCGACCGCATCGGCTTTTTCTGCCTACGGGCTGGCCGGTTCCAACGTCGTCCTGTCGGCCGAGCAATCCAACCCCCAGGTATTCCCGCCGTCGCCCGCACTGGTTAGCGAAACTTACCGGGCCCTCGAAACGGATCTCGCAGCCAGAATGGCTGCGCAGTGCCTCGAGTTCACGCATGTCGAGATGTACCGGGAAGTCGACATTCGCTACACCATGCAGTTTGCCGAAGTAACGACGCCGGTCGCGCGCGGTGACTTGGTGGAGGCGGATGTTGCGCAGATCGGGGCGGATTTCGAGATGCTCTACGAGCAGTTGTACGGCAAAGGTGCGGGATACAGAGAGGCAGGATTGCAGGTCATTACCTACCGGGTTTTTGCGGTCGGGCACATGCCCTTCAAACCGGTGCTTCCGCGTATAGCCGATGCCACCGGCGAACCCATCGCGGCGAAAGAACACCGGCGCGTGTTCCTCGACGTCAGCGCCGGTTGGCAGGACACGCCGATTTACGACTACGACGCGCTGCGTTGTGGACACGCGTTCGATGGTCCGGCCGTAATAGAAGCACCGACTACCACAGTCGCGGTGCCGCCGGGCGCTACGGCGTCCGTGGATCACCTCGGCAGCATGATCATCCGTTTCGAGCAAAGGGATACCTGAATGACTTACGACGTACCGGGTTCCGAAAAATTCGTGTATCGACCGGTGTCTCCCGCGGCATTGAAAGCGAGGCTGTCTCCGCAGTTACCGCTGCATTCGGTATCCGAGCAAGCGATTCGGGAGGTCGATCCGTTGACATACGAGGTGATCCGTCACCGTCTGTGGGCCATCACCGACGAGATGGGGGAGGCCCTGAAGCGTATGTCGGGGTCGATCGTCGTCACGGACTGTAACGACCTCGGGCCCGGTATCATGGACGAACTCGGTGACTTGATTCAGGTCGGGCTTTACAACACCGAGCTCAGCGCGTCGATGGACATGGCCGTCAAATGGACGCTCGAAAACCGTTTTGACAATCCCGGTTTCGAACACGGCGACATGTTTTTGTGTAACGACCCTTGGGTTGGCGGCGGGATCCATCAAAACGACGTCTCGGTATTTGCTCCGCTGTTCTGGGAGGGCGAATTGTTTGGTTGGACCGCGGCGGTTGCCCATCAGGTCGATCTCGGCGGTGTGTCGCCCGGCAGCTGGACGCCCCGCTCACAGGACGTGTTCTGGGAGTCGTTGCCGACACCGCCGGTCAAGATCGTCGAGCGCAACCGGCTGCGCGCCGATATCGAAGATGTCTACCTCAGGCGCTCACGGGTGCCGAAACTCGTCGCGCTCGATCTACGTGCGCAAGTCGGTGCCAACAACGTCGCGCAGGAGCGTCTGCGGGCGCTGATCGTCAAGTACGGCGCCGCAACCGTCAAGGCCGTCATGAAGCGCATGATGGATGACGCCGAACGGCGTTTGCGCGATAAGTTAGGTGAGCTGTCCGACGGGCAGTGGGGTGCGGTGACCTATCAGGATCAGGCAAAGATGGGTGATCGCGACGTCCACAAAATCGTGCTCAACATGACGAAGAAAAAGGACCAGCTGACGTTCGATTTCACGGGTACGGATCCGCAGTCCGGCATGATCAACTGCACTTACGCTGGCATACGCGGCGGTATCATGCCCATTATCCTGCCGCTTCTGTGCGGTGACATCCCGTGGTCCCCCGGCGGCATCTATCGGTGCTTCGACATCATCGCCGAAGAGGGCACGATGAATAATTGCACGTTCCCGGCGGGCGTCTGCAAAGCGTCGGTGGCCTCGTGCTGGGCTACCCAGAACGTCGTGACCGAATGTATTTCAGGCATGCTCGATACGAGCCCGGTGCACAGAAAACGCGCCATGAGCGTCTGTTGCGGGACCTGGGATCTGTCGTTGATCGCCGGCGTCGACCAGCGCGACCATCCGTTCGTCACGCTGTGTTGCGACCCCATGGCGGGCGGGCTGGGGGCCCGGACCGACATGGATGGCGTGGACACGGGCGGGCTTGCCTGTATTCCCATGGGCCGGATTCCGGATGTAGAGATGACCGAGTTTGCGTTTCCCGTCTTGTACCTGTGGCGTCGTGAAGACCGCGATTCGGGCGGGCCGGGCCGATTTCGCGGCGGTTTGGGCGGTTCGAGTTGCTTTGTTCTGCATGACACGCCGGCCCGGCAGATCCAGATGGTGTTTTCCGGCGGCGGCAAAGCGTTGCCGCAGGCGGTCGGGTTGAGCGGCGGTTATCCCGGCAGCACGATGCACGATGTGATCGTCCGTGAATCGACCGTCAGGGCATCGCTTGCAGGGGGGCGTGTCCCCGCCGAACTAGAGGAGCTCGGCGGCACCGTCCAGATCATCCAGCCGGAGGACGAATCCGATCTGCAATGGAACGACGTTTTCTATACCCAGTGGCAGGCGGGTGGGGGCTATGGTGATCCATTGCTACGGGATACGCAGCGCGTGGCCTATGACGTCAACGAGGAAAAAATCTCCGTAACGGCGGCCATCGATATTTACGGGGTTGTGCTCGACACCGACGGCTCCGTTGACGCCGAAGCGACTGAGCGGCAGCGCCATCAGCTTCGCCTCGAACGTGCCGGCGTCGCATGAGCAGCAAAGACGAGACGGGCACGGCTGGCGACGGGGAGGCGACGTTGCAGCTCGACGACAATGTGTGCGTCGATGCTTCAGGGGCCCTGTCGTGTATCCATTGCGGCGCGGAGCTTGGCCACCAGGACGGCGCCTATCTCGACAAGGCGATCCACCGTGAGCGGCCGCCCGCCGCCGCGGGACCCCAGATCCGTGCGCGCGCCGAGCTTTTCGTCGATCAAAAAATGGTCTTACGACAAAGCATTTGTCCGACCTGTTACGTGGTGCTGCTGACGGAGATTGTCCCCGAGGATGAGCCCGAGCGGCGCAATCGAAAAGTACAATGGGACGCTTCACAACCGACCAGGGCTCGCGGACCCGACCACGACGGATCGGGGCCGGACTGATGATTCGCATCACCGAATACCTGGACGTCGAGCTCGAGACGAGGACCTGGCACTGTAATCGCTGTGGCGAAGCGCTTGGCGCGGCCGACGAGCCTTACAAAAAGGGCTGTGTCGTGCGCGAACGGGACCCCCGCGAAATTCATCCGCCGCTTGGCACCGACGACGATTTCAATTTCTCTTTCCACCCCGACTGGATCCGGATCATCGAGTTTTACTGTCCAGGCTGTGGCGTGATGATCGAGAATGAATATTTGCCCCCGGGACATCCGCTGACCTGGGATATCCAACTCGACCTCGAGGCGTTGGCGCAAAATCAAGCCGCGGCGAAGCAGGACGGGGAGGCGTCCTGATGCTACGTATCGGCGTAGACGTCGGCGGTACGTTTACCGACGTATCGGTGTTCAACGAAGGCGAAATCTATCGCGGCAAGGCCGATACAACCCATTATGATCTCAAGGTCGGACTCATGAACGCCGCGAGCATGGCGCTCGGGGAGGCCGGTCTCGATCTCGAGCCGGCGCTGGCGGCGGCGGATTCGATCGTTTATTCCACCACCGTCGGTACAAATGCGTTGATCGAGCGCCGCGGTACGCGGCTCGGTCTCATTACGACACGCGGGTTTGAACATACGGTGATCGTGGGTCGTTCGCGTAACTGGGCCGACGGTCTGGCCGTCGAGAAGAAATATGACCGTGGACGGGCCGTGCGTCCCGAACTCATCGTGCCACGAAATCGGATCGTCGGCATCCAGGAACGGATCGACAATCTCGGGCGCGTGGTCATCCCGATGAAGGACGAGGAGGTGCTCGACCAGATCCAGCGTCTCGTGGATGAGGGCGTGCGCGGGTTCGTCGTAGTGCTGCTCAACTCGTTTGTCAATGCGACCCATGAACAACGCGTGCGCGCGCTGATCCGCAGTCGATACCCCGAATGCTATCTCGGGCATATGCCGGTATATCTGTCATCGGAAATCTCGCCGAAGAGCGGTGAGTACCGGCGCTCCATGACCGTCATACTCGATGCCTATCTGCGTGAGATATCCGCGGAGCATCTGATGCGTTTGACCGACGAGCTCAGGGATCTCGGTTACACCCGGCCATTCTTTGTCGCGAAGAATACCGGCGGCGTTGCTTCACTATCGCGCGCGCGGGCCCTGGAGTTGCTCGGCAGCAGTCCGGCGGCCTCCGTCGTCGGCGCCGAGTACTTGTCGCGGCAAATTGGTATCTCGAATGTCGTCATGGCGGACATGGGCGGCACGAGTTTTGATGTCGGTCTGGTGGTCGAGGGCCGCGACCGCGTCTATGAATTCGACCCCGTCATCGATCGGTTTCGCGTGCAAATCCCTTATATCGCGCACTGGTCGATCGGGGCGGGTGGCGGGTCCGTTGCGCGTGTCGCTGAACGCCAGCTGGCTGTCGGACCCCATAGCGTCGGTTCGAACCCGGGTCCGGCGTGTTACGGCCGCGGTGGGGAAGAGCCGAGCGTGACCGACGCCGATGTCGTGCTCGGTTACCTGAATCCGGAGAATTTCCTCGGCGGACGATTGCCTATCGATCCGAAACGCGCCGAGCGGGCCATCCACAGATACATTGCCGAACCGCTCGGGATCCCGGTCATCGAGGCCGCCTGGCGTATCAAAAGACTGGTCGACGGTACCATGGGACAGGAGATATACCGCATTTGTGCGGAGATGTCCGGCGAAGACCCGCGTCAATTCACGGCCTTCGCTCTCGGTGGCGCGGGTCCCGTGCACGCGGCGGGTTTTGCTGATTTCGCCGATATCTCGACGATTGTGACCTTTCCGTTTTCGAGCGTGTTCGGGGCCTTCAGCACCTTGACTTTCGATATTCTGCAAAGCTACGAGCAAACCGTTTATATGACCCTGCTGATGCCCGGTGGCCACCGGTACGTCGAACAAGCCGTTGACCAGTTCAACGAGGCCGCCGTCGGCTTGCTGGCCATGGCCGAGCGCGACATGGCCGAGGAGGGTTTCGACCTGTCCCAAATCGAACTCGCGTTCGAACTGCACATGAGTTACGGGCAACAGCGTCAGACCGTCCCGGTCAAGCTGTCGACGGGGAAGCTCGAGGACGTGGAGGACATCCGGAAATTATGCGAGGCGTTCAACACGGCCTACGGCGAGCGCTACGGTCGAGGGGCGATGTACCCCGAGGCCGGGATCGAGGCGGTCTTGATAACGCTGAACGCGGTTGGTCCGGTAGGCAAGTTCGCGATGGGAACGCCCGCCGGGGAGATCGCCCGCGATGACAGCCCGGCCGGGACACGCAACGCATATTGGGGACCAGACCATGGTTTTTGCGATACGCCGGTTTACCTGTGCGATGGCGTCGCAGCCGACGTGGAGTTCGCCGGGCCCGCCCTCGTGGAAGCCGCCGACACGGTGATTGTCGTGCCGCCCGAATGGCGATTTTCGCTGGATGCGAAACGGGTTGGCCGGTTGAGGGCGCGGTGATGGGCAAACTCTTTGACCAACACGCACATCTTTTCGAAGGACTGGTCTACGACACGGAGGTCTATGGTCGGCAACCGGGCTGTGATCCGGAACTGATAACGCAGGGACTGGCACCGCTGACCGACCGCGAGCGTGATGGCGCGGGCGCCCTCGGTGAAGTCGATCTGGATTTGCTGAATCACAAGCTGACAGCGATCGTCGAAGAGGGTAGGGACGTTTATATGAGCCTCTCGATCTCCGAAGGCATCATCACGGGCGACATGAACTGCGGATTGTTCACCGCCTCCGGGGATCCCGTGGCCGTCGCCACGGGTATTTATTTCCATACGCTACTGAACAATGCACAACTCAAATACATCAACCGCTACTACGCCGACGATCCCACCGTGGGTCTCAAAGACGGGGACATATTCTTCTTCAACGACGAACTGGGCGGTGGTATTCATCCATTCGACATGTTCACCGCAATGCCCGTGTTCTACGACGGCGAACTCGTCGCCTGGGCAGAGGTTGGCGGACACCAGGGCGAGTCCGGTTCGATAAGCCCGGGCGGATTTTCACCGAAGGCCACCTCACGCTTCGACGAGGGCCTGCATGTCCCGGTCATGAAAATCGGAGAAAATTTCGAGTTGCGCCGGGATATTCTCGATTTCCTGTGTGCCTCGGTACGCAATCCTTTCGTGCTCGCGGCCGATCTGAAATCCCGGCTCGCGACCTGTCTGCGGATCCGTAAGCGCTTTCTCCGGGAAGTCGAACGACGCGGCGTGGCGATGATCGTTGGCGGTATGCGAAAGATCCTCATCCGCTCGGAGGAAAAAGCCCGGGCCCGGTTGCGCGAGCTCAACGACGGGATCTACCGCCATGTGCTGTTCAACGACGAACTCGGCACGGCCGAGGGCTTGACGCGGATACCCACCACGGTTTTCAAGGAAGGTGACACGCTGACGGTGTTGGTCCAAAGCGTATCGCCGGAGAACGGCAAAGGGCCGATGCACGCCACCTGGCATTTGATCCGCGGGTCGCTCGGTGTTTACCTCTTTTCCTATTTTTTCCGCGGTCTGCAACCGAACGCCGGTCTGTTGCAACCCGTGAAGGTGCTGGTCGAAGGACCCTCGATCGCCAATTCGAGTGCCCATGTAGCGCACGGCGAAGGCACCTCGATAGCGGCTTGTATCGTGCAGAATCTGCATGTGATCGGGTCCAAGATGTTGTTCGACAGTCCCTATCGTGAAGCGGTCCAGTCACCCCATTCACGCAATATCTGTTTGTACATTTTTGCCGGCGAAAACCGTCGCGGTTACCAGAGCATGAATTTCACCGGCACCGCGAATGCTTCCGGACAAGGTGGTCGATTCGATGGCGACGCGGAGCACGCCGTCGGTTTCTATTGGGGGCCGTTCACCGATTCAGGCGAGGTCGAGGACATGGACTCGCGCCAGCCCCACCTGGTTCTGAGCCGCATGGTGGAGACCAATTTCCACGGCTTCGGTAAATATCGCGGCGGCGCACCGCTGGTGGAGATATCCACGGTCCACAGTCACAAAGGTTGTGGTATGACGTCCTGGGGGAGTGCCGACAAGCTCAGTCACAATCCCGGGATCTTCGGTGGTTACTACGGGCCGCCGAATCCGAGGTTCGTGATCGAGAACACGGATCTGTTCGAGCGTATCGAGAACGGCGAGACCATCGATATGTTCAGTCAACTGGACCTGCTGACCAAACGGCCCCTGAGCGGCGATTACAAGATTGAGTCTTCCGCGGGGGCCACCAAAGCGTTCAAAAAAGGCGATGTATTCGTCTACAGCCTGGGTGGCGGGGGTGGTTATGGCGATGTCCTGGAACGCGAGCCGGCAGCAGTGCTCCAGGACGTCAGGGAGAAGGTCATAACGGCTGACCTGGCGACGAATGTCTATGGCGTGGTCATCACGGCAGACGCCGGGGCTGTGGACGTCGAGAAAACGGCCGCCAAAAGAGCCGCGCTGCGGCGCGAACGTCTGGCCGAAGCCGTGCCGTTCGGCGAGTTCGTCGAGCAATGGTCGAAAAAGCGCCCAAAACCCGAAATCCTCGAACATTATGGCGATTATCCCGAACCCCGCGTAGAAGGTTACGACAAGCCCTTTTGGGGGGACTATAAATGACCTCGCTGGCGCGTCGGCTGGCAGCGCACGGGCGGCCGTTTTATCTGCCGATAACCTTTGCGTTGTCGCTACGCATGGAACAGGTGAGCTGGAGCGAAGCCTGCGCTGACTGCGGACTCGCAGCATACGCGCTACGCAACGGCATGTCGGTGTTTTCAGCAGATGGTCTTGTCAACTGGTTCGACCCCTGGTTGGAGGCCGAAGCCTTTGGCGTGCGGCTCGACAGAAATGACCGGGGGCAGGTCGCGGCGGTTGAAAAGCGTGTCTCCAATGTCCCGACGGCCGAAATATTCGCTGCGGCCGGGGCGGTCCCCGCGGCAATCGATCTGGCCAGAAGATTGTGCAGCGAGACCGGTGACCGCCATGCCGTGCTCGGTTATCTGACGGGGGGTGCGACCATCGTCCGTCATGCGCTTGACGTGGCCGCGCGCGGCGAGTTGGAGACCGGCGATGACATTTCGCAGTTGCCGGCGGCCGACCAGACACGGCTCGACGCCATCGCCCAGTGCAGTGTCTACCTGGCACGGCAATATTGTGAAGCAGGCGTTGCGGCGCTGCTGGTGGCCGAAGAAGTGATGCCGTCGGGCGCGATCCAGTCTGCCTGTGAGCCGCTGTTCAATCTGGCCGATTATTACGCGACACCGATTGTGATCCTGCATCGTGACAAACCGACCGCCGCCGTGATCGACCGCTATCGGGCCGCCGGCGCGTATAGCGTTTTGTACGCGGCCGAAGACCAGGGCCGTGATGGCGTCGTGGTCCCGTTGTCGGCATCTGCCGAAGACGCCGGTAATGGTTCTGGCGGAGCTGCAATCGCCGCTCCACACGACGGCCACTCGCAACTCATTACTACGGCTTGGGATCTGCCTGCCGACTGTGCAGCCGACCGTGTGATCGCTGTCGGGCGAAACCTTCTTCAGTAGTTGCTCGGGGCCAGCATGTTTACAATCGATATAGATGTCGGCGGTACCTTTACCGACGGCTATATGTCCGACGGTGTCGAAGCACGAACCGCAAAGGTGCTGACGACGCCCCACGACATCGCGGAGTGCATCACGAATTGCGTCGAGGCGGGCGCCGACATTTTCAGCCAACCGCTTGCGAACTTTTTGCGCAACTGCAGCGTCGCGAGAATATCGACCACCGTCGGCACCAATCTCCTGATCCAACGCGGGGGTCCGAAGATCGGCTTGCTCGTGACAAAAGGAGCGGAGGATAATCTCTACGGACAACACCCGGCCGGCAGCGACACCGCGTTTATTTCTCCGGGCAGCGTGATTGGGCTCGCCGAATCGGTGGACGACGACGGCCGCGTCGAGGTGCCCGTGGATAAGGAGGAAGTTCTGGCCGGGGTCCGGCAGCTGCTCGAACAGGGCGCGCGGATGATCGTCGTGAGTTTTCGAAACGCGTGGATCAATGCCACGAATGAACACCGGGTCGTCGAATATGTGAAGGACCGTTACCCCGTGCATTATCTGCGTTCGATCCCGATCCAGCTGGCCACCGAGGTTGTCCACGTCGCCGATGATCACGTGCGGACCAATTCGGCGATCCTCAATGCCTATATTCATTCTGACATGGCGCGCTCCCTCTATCGGGCCGAGGACGAGCTCCGCGAAGCGGCACTTGCGAGGCCGCTGCTGGTAGTACACGCGAGTGGCGGCAATGCGCGGATCGCCAAGACCATCGCGCTGCATACGTTGAACTCCGGCCCCGCCGCATGTGCCACGGGGGCTGCGGCGATTGCCCGGCGGAAAGGTCTCGAACGGGTCGTCACCGGCGACATGGGCGGTACGAGCTTCGATGTCGCCGTGATCAAAGACGGTGTGCCCGCACTGGACCCGTTGCCGTCCATGTTTGGCATGCAGATCGGTATTCCTGCATTGCGTGCCACGTCGCTCGGCGGCGGTGGTGGCAGTATTGCGCGGCTCGACGGTGACACGATTCAGGTCGGACCCGCGAGCGCCGGCGGCGCACCCGGACCCGTGTGCTATGACAAAGGCGGCACGGAGCCCACGGTGACCGATGCCGATGTCGTGCTCGGGTACATCGATCCGGATTTTTTCCTGGGTGGGCGTATGCGTCTGCGCAAAGATCTCGCCGCACGGGCGATAGGGCGCAGGGTGGCCGATCCCATGGGCATATCGGTCACCGAGGCCGCTTTGCGGATCCGTCACAGCGTGGCGCACAACCTGGCCGGGGCCATGGTGAGCCTGCTGCAGGACGACGGATGCGATGCGTCGGCCTTTACGTTTTTTGCGATGGGCGGTGCCGGACCACTGCACGCCTGCGAGATTGCCGAACTTGCCGGTATCGGCAACGTCATTGGCTTTCCGTTCGGTTCGGTGTTCAGTGCCTTTGGCAGTTGCATGACCGACCTTCGGCATACTTATGTACGTAGCCTTCCCGCCGCTACCGGCGACAACACGGCGGCGATCGAAGCCATCGTCACCGAATTGAAAAGCCAGGCGATAAAGGACATGCAGGGCGAGGGTTTCGACGAGAACGCGGTCGGGATCTCCGTCGAACTGGATGTCGCGGGTGATGGAAAGAGTGGCACGCAGGTGCGGTTGTCGGCTACCTGCGCCACGCCACGCCCCCCGCTAGCCGAACACGACGAAGTGGGTGCCGACGCGGCATTCGCCGCGAAGGGCTATCGCGATATCAGCTGGTCTGCCGACGGCGCGTCGGCGACGGCGATTTACGACCGCGAGAAGCTGAGACCCGGCAACACGATCGAAGGGCCGACCCTGGTGGAGGGTGACGACACGGTTTACGCGGTTCCGCTCGGGTGGCGTCTCACGGTCGACACGATGGGCTGTTTCGTCATCACGAGCAGCGAGTCGTGAACCTTTGCGCGCATCGCGCCTCCGGAGACTGATATGGATGAGACGGTGTTGCCCCTTGCGGGTGTGAAAATTGTAGAGCTGTCGACTTTCATCACCGGGCCTTATGCGGGGATGCTGTTGGCCGATATGGGGGCGGACGTGATCAAAGTCGAGCGTCCCGACGGCGGGGATCCGTTTCGTGGCTACGACTTCGGCAACTATAGTCCGCAGTATCGCGCCTACAACCGCAACAAGAGAAGCATGACACTGAAACTGGGCGATCCGAAAGCCCGCGAGATCTTGCTCAAACTCGTCGCCGACGCGGACGTCGTCATAGAAAATTTTCGGCCCGGCGTAACCGATAAACTCGAGGTGGGTGAAACGGCGCTGCGTTCAGCCAACCCCACGTTGATCTATTGTTCGATCACAGGTTTTGGTCACGACGGCCCCTACCGGGACCGTCCGGCCTACGATACGGTGGCGCAGGGCTTCGGCGGACTCCTGGGGCAGTTTATCGATTCGGACTCGCCGCTGATCCCCGGTCCGGCGCTCGCCGACAGTACTACGGGGCTTTACGCTGCGTTGTCCGTGTCCAACGCCCTCGTTGGGAGACAGCGCACGGGTCAAGGGCGGCGCATCGATATCACGATGATCGAAGCGATAACGTCTTTCGCGGCCGAGCCGATCAGTCAATTTCTGGCCACCGGATCGGTGCCGACGCCCTACAAAAGGGCGACCATCTCCCAGTCGTACGCCTTCGAATGCGCCGACGGGAAAATGCTCGCGGTTCACTTGTCTTCACCCGAGAAATTCTGGACGGGTCTGTTGACGGCTGTGGACCGCACGGATCTCGCGACGGACCCGCGGTTTTCGAAACGCGAAGGCCGCGTTGAGAATTTCTTCGAACTCAGGGAGGAATTAGCGAGAGTCTTCAGCACCCAGCATCGGGCTTACTGGATTGATCGTTTGGACGAAAACGACGTGCCCGTGGCGCCGGTTTATGATCTCAACGAAGTTGTGGCGGACCCGCAGGTCCGGCACATGACGCTATTCACGGACGTCGAACACGCGACGATGGGCACCAATAAAGCGTTGAAACCGCCGTTTCGCCTCGACGGCAATCCGCTTGAGAGGATGTCCCCACCCCCCATGCTGGGGGAACATACGGCTTCGATTCTGGACGAGCTGGGTTATGCCCCCGGCGAAGTTGAGGGTTTAAGAAACAGCGGCGTAGTCTAAACGCTAACGATATCGGGGAGCCTTCTTATGGTTATGAACATCGGAACATCCGAGGGCAAAACTGCGATTTGCGCCGCAGATGAATCCTCGGTTTCTATCCGTGGCCTGGATCTTTGTCACGACCTCATGGGGAAGATGAGTTTCTCGGCATTCTTCTGTTTTCTTCTGACGGGGAAAGAGCCTTCTGACCAGCAGGTGCTTTTTGTCGATGCGGCACTGCTGGCCATTGCGGAGCATGGCTTGACCCCGAGCGTGCAGGCGAGCCGTATGACTCATGCCGCCGATCCGGGCAGTGTCCAGGGCGCGGTGGCGGCGGGGATCCTCGGGTGCGGTTCAGTGGTGCTCGGCACTGCTGAAATCGTCGGTAGTCTGCTTGCACGAGGCATCGAGGATGCCGAAAAGACCGGCCAGTCTTACGCCGACAGCGCCGATACCCTGGTCCAAAACATCAGAGCTGAAAAACGCAAGCTGCCGGGGTTTGGTCATCCGTTACACAAACGCGGCGACCCGCGGTGCGAGCGCCTGCTGGAACTCGCCGAAGACCGGGGCGTCGCCGGGCCGCACGTCGCCTTCGCCAGAGCATTAAAACAAGCGGCTGACCGGGAATATCAGCGGCCCATGGTGATGAATGTCTCGGCCGCGATACCCGCGGTTCTGCTGGACTTGGAATTTCCGCTGGCAGCGATGAAAGGCATTCCGATCCTGGCGCGCACGGCCGGGCTCCTGGCTCATCTGCTGGAAGAATCAGAACGCCCTATCGGTTTTCATCTATCCTATCTGGCCGGCAAGGAAATCGAATACGACGGCCCGCTTCCGGAAGATAAGTAAACGAACCTCTGAACAAGTCGTGAATCGGCATCTTGCGTCCACAAGTCACTAGCTCGGCGTGGCGAATCTTCGCAATAGCTGGCTATTACGCGCGCTTCGCGCCTTGATCCAGCACCTTGTGAACACAAGCTGCTCGACCCAGACTTAATTCAGAAGTTCCTAAAGTCCCAACGGGCATGTCCGAAACAAAAACCTACGATTACATCATCGTCGGCGCGGGTAGCGCGGGCTGTGTACTCGCCAACCGGCTAACCGACGATCCGGACGTCAGCGTGTTACTTCTGGAAGCCGGAAAGCGCGATCGGGATCCACTGATCCATGTGCCACTCGGTGTGGGCAAGATGTTCCCCAACCGGATGTACGATTGGGATTACGACACCGAGCCCGAGCCCAATCTGGATAACCGGACGATTGAATGTGCGCGGGGCAAGGTCCTGGGCGGGTCGTCCTCGACCAACGCCATGGCTTATGTACGCGGCAACCGGGGCGATTACGATCGCTGGCAGCGCGGCGGCTGCGACGGGTGGTCGTATGCAGATGTGGTGCCCTATTTCAAACGTACGGAAAGCTGGGCAGGGGGCGCCGACGACTATCGAGGCGCTGACGGGCCATTGACCGTCTGCCGCCAGAACCAGGACGATCCCCTCTACAGCGCGTTCATCGAAGCCGGCAAACAGGCAGGCTACGACTATATTGAGGACTACAACGGCGCCCAACAGGCGGGTTTTTCACCGTGTCAGTCCAACATTCGAAATGGCAGACGTTGCAGCGCCGCCGTGGCGTTTTTGCGCCCCGCCATCAAGCGCGCCAATCTGACCGTTGAGATCGGGGCGTTGGTTACCCGGTTGATCGTCGAACACGGGCGCGCAACGGGCATCGACTACCGGCGGTCGGGTCACACACGCCACGCTCGGGTCGGGCGCGAAATGATCTTGTCGGGCGGGGTCATCAACACGCCCCAGCTCCTGATGCTGTCGGGTATCGGACCCGCCGATCACCTCAACGACATCGGGATCGAGCCCATCCACGACCTGCCCGGTGTGGGCAAAAACCTCCAGGACCATCTGACGATCGGCGTCTATTGCAAGCGACCGCGGCCGGGCCCGCTCGTCGAGCTGCTCAGATACGACCGGCTCGTTTTCAGCATGGTCCGTGCTTATCTGTTTGGTACGGGTCGGGCGACGTCACTTCCGATCGGTCCGATGGCCTTCCTGAAATCACGCCCGGACCTCGATATTCCCGACATCCAGTTTTTGTTCCAGGCGGCACCGATGGTCAGCGCGCCCTGGTTTCCGGGTGGCCGACGCAACTGGGCGGACGGATTCCAGTGCCGCTCGGTGCTGGTCAGGCCGGAAAGCCGCGGTGAGGTTCGCCTGCGCTCCGCCGATCCCGCCGACAAGATGCGGATCCAGCCGAATTTCCTGTCCACCGACAACGATGTTCGGACCATTCGCGAGGGCGTCAAGATGACGCGTAACGTGCTGTCTCAACTGGCCTTGAGCGACTTTGTCGAAGCCGAAATCGTTCCCGGACCCGACGTGAAAACCGACGATGGGATCGATGCGTTCGTGCGCGCGAGCGGCGCCACGGCGCATCATCCGCTCGGAACATGTCGTATGGGAACCGATGAACTGGCGGTGGTCGATCCCGAACTCCGGCTGCGGGGTCTTGACGCCGTGCGTGTGGTCGATGCCTCGGTCATGCCGGACCTGGTTTGCGGCAACATCCAGGCGCCCGTATTCATGATCGCGGAAAAAGCGGCCGACCTGATCCGCGGCCGTGTGGCTTTACCGCGGGCGGAGGTCTAGCCCACAGAATCCACGAAGGCGACAGCCGCTGCCTTTATGCAACGCCGCTCAACGTCCGCTACGCGCGAGCGACAGCGTCCATCCGGCCATGCGTGATTTTGCGTTCTCGATATCAGCGGCTGAGAAAAAATCTTCCGGCCGGACTCTGTCGACCGGATAAACCGGCCGCATAAAATCACTCTCATAACCGAACGGAACGGTCGCGTCGATGCCCATGCCGCCCTCGAACTGCGTGTTCGAGGCCGTCCACTGTTTGTCCCCTGCCGTCATACGCTCGGCGGGCATGAAGGTTTGACCGCGTCCGCCAGGGATGGGATTGAGAATGTCCGCGCGCGGGTTGACCCGCGTGGTCAGACACCACATGACGTCGTCCATCGAATAGGGATCGGTATCCTCGCTGACGGCGATCGCAAGCCGCATACCCTGCGAGGTCGAAAGAATGGCTGACAGGAAATTGCGTTGATAGCCTTCTTCAATCTGGTTGTTCTTTTTGACCTGGATGATACAGCCGCCCCAGTCCGTCATGCTGTACGGGATGACCGCATCCTGGACGATGCCCGGTTGGATCCGATTGCACAATTCGAAGATCGCGGCTTCACGCACCGTGGTATCGATATTGTGATCATCCAGCGTGTGTACGCCGAGAGCGAAAATGATCGGTTTTGTCTCGCGCCGGCGCGTCGTCACGGCCGTCACGTGCAAGGTCGGGGCTCGATAAGCCTTGCCCATGTAGCCAGCCCATTCGGGGTGGAAATGAAAACGACCCTGAACACCGGCTTCTTCAGACTCGGCAGTTTCGTAACGTCGGTCCCCCGGGTCCACATAGCCCTCGAGCACGACTTCCGCGTCAGCAAGCGCCATGGCGTCGACCGTGCGGGCCTTGACGAGCCTGATCGGCGATCCCTGGACGGCACCTGCGATACCGATCTCGTCGCAACCGGTCGGCAGGATGACATAGTCGAAACCCGCGCCCGCGAGCAACGTGCATGAAGGCGGTACGCCGAAACAGACCGTGATAGGCACGTTCTCGCCCGCCCGGTGGTATTTTGAGACGACCTGCCACATATGCGAGCCCGGCGAGATCTGAAACGTACCCACGTCGCCCCAGCGAAAATTCATGCGGTTGTAGCCGAGGTCCGTGCCGCCCTCGAAATGCTCGCCGGTCACGCATCGGATACCCGACCCGACGGTCAATTCCGGCTCCAATGCGGTGTGTCTGATCGGCACCATGTACTCGTTGACATCCTCGGGGTTTTCGAACACCTCTTCCTGGCACGGTGCCCGGTCCTGGGCGATTTCGACGGGCTTCAACGGATGTGACAGGGCATAGGCGAGCTTCCGCGTACGGTCGGTGTCATCGGCCCAGTCGAACATCTTGTTGATGACATTGATGTCGCCGAACAGATTGGTCACCACCCGGTGTAGTGGTTTGTTCTTGACGTTGTTGAACAGCACCGGGCAGCCACCGTCGAGATGTTTCTGCAGCCCGGTGATCTCGAGATCAGGATCGACAGCTTGGTCGGTTTCGATGAGATCACCCTCGGATTTGAGCCACTCGAGCGTGCCGCGTAAGTCACCGATGCCTTTGGTCGCCGCGGGGGCCTCATTTTTGCCAGTCGGTTTGTTCATTGTCATGCCTCCTTCAGAAACTGCCATGGCGCACGGGATCGAGGCACCGAGTTCGGGCAGCCGATAGTCGTGGAGTTTATTTATGCTACTATTTGGTACCCTGTGTCAATGCCAAACGGTCACTCCAACCTGCAGTTTCCAAATTTACTTGCCCGCACCGCAGAACCGCGGACGAAGTGTCGTGGTTGACAGCGGGATCGGGATCGTGAAATCCAAGAATTGAACCGGTCGATTTCAAAGCGGGGGCGACGATGAGGATCGACGGGGATGCCCGAAAACGGGCTGGCTTGCGTACCCATGGTTGACCCCGGCCTGGCAGAAGCAGGCACGGCGGGCCCCGAACGACTCCGCGGATGGATCACGACCCACGCACGACACTCGGCGGACAAACCCTTCATCGAAAGCATCGAGCAGGGCAAGGCGATCACTTATGCTCAGTTCGCTGCGCTCGCGGAACGCCTGGCTTGCTATCTCGACCGGCAGGGTATCGCGCGCAACGACCGCATCGCGCTGCTGTCGAACAATTCGCTTGAGCACCTCGCGATCTACGTCGGTGTCATGGCCTACGGGGCCACGATATGCACCATCAACATCGAGATGAACGCCATCCATCTGGGTGACATCCTGCAACGACTGCGGCCGCGCCTGGTACTGTATGAAAACGGCATCGATCTGGAGCGGGCGGCCAACGAGACGTTAGGCATTCCGATCGAACTCGGCAGCTGGGGGCTAGAGGGCGGGACCGGGCTTTTTGCTACGCTGGAGGATGCGCCCGGTGCTGCTGCGGCCAGCAAGATTTTGCCGGCCGGTCCGGACGATGATGCCTGTATATGTTTTACCTCGGGCACGGCTGCGAAGCCCAAAGGGGTCGTGCTGAGCTTCAGTGAGTTACTCGACAACGTGTTGCCGATCGCGCATGCCTTCGGCATGAAACCGAGCGATCGCATTCTCGACTACCGTTCCTACAACTGGGCCTCGGCCCAGATATTGAGCTGTCTCGCGCCCCTGGCCAGCGGCGCAACCTTGATAATGGCGCGGAGATTTTCGGTCAACCGGTTTTTCCAGTGGGTGCGCGATTATGGCGCGACCATCGCCGCCGGCAATCCCACCGTCATCAACATGCTGCTGAACCGCCCCGGCCACGTACCCGTGGAGGACGCCGCGACGCTGCGCTTCATGACGTCCAGTTCGGCGTCCCTCGCGGTCGAACAATGGGAGCGATTCGAGCAGCAATTCGGCGTTACGATCGCGCAAGGCTATGGCAGCAGCGAGACCGGATGGATCGCGGCCAGCCGCGGTGACCTGCGCCGCTTGGGGAGCGTCGGCCAACCCTTGTCCTATCATGAACTCGCGATTGTTGGTGAAGAAGGTCACCGCCTACCGCCGCAACAGATCGGATTCGTCGAAGTCGGCAACCGCCGTTCACGCGCTTATCGCTACCTGGCGGAGGACGGCACGATCCAACGCAGCGCCCAAGGCCGCATACGGACCGGTGATATGGGTTATGTCGATGCAGACGGGTTTCTGTATCTGACCGGCAGAGACAATGACTTAATCATTCGCGGTGGTGTCAATATCGCGCCGACTGAAATCGACGGCGTCCTCGCAGCTTGCGATGGTATCGCCGAGGCGGCGACCATTGGCGTACCCGACGCGATCCACGGTGAAGAAATCGTGAGCTACGTCGTCGCCAAACCGGGAGCGGAGATTACGGCCGACGGCGTGCTCGCGTACTGCACTCGAAAACTGCCGGCGGCCAAGATGCCCAAACAGATCCTGTTCCGGCGTGATCTGCCGAAAACCGCGCGCGGTAAACTGGACCGGCGCAGGCTCCTTACTGAGTGGGAGAAGCGGTAGAAATGTCGCTCCCTCAGCGCGACAAATCAACTTCTTTAAACAGACGCGCCGCTGCCTCGAATAGACTTCGCTACGACAACGCGTTGCCTGCTTGATAAAATCCTCCGCCTACGTTTCCTGCACTCCGATTTTGGTATTCGTCTAAATACCGGATCTCAAATCCTGATCAGTCAGCGTTGATGCCGTATCAATG
>CAZFZX010000064.1:18935-21413 GCA_964523765.1 uncultured Enterobacteriaceae bacterium | reverse complement strand
CTTGGATCCGAAAACGCTCGCGGTCGATCTCCCGGCCTGCTTCCATTGCGGTGAGCATATCGAGAAGCGCCTCTGACCGTGGCAGGCTGCCCACATGGGTCGTCAGTATTCTTTCTGTACTTGCTTTCATTCGTACGTTTCCCCCTTAGAAGCCTGATGAAGCCACTCGGCCGTGCGCACCAGCCCCCCAAAACTATACAGGTGTACGCCCGCCAGCTTGCAAGACGAGCGGCCGCGCACGTATTGCGCAAGACTTTGAACGTGTTTGCTCGGATCGGTTTGTACCGCGAGGCGGGCCATCCCGATGCCGAGTTTACTCAACGCCTGCCACGAGGCGTTGACGCCGCATAGGTGAGCGAAGCGCAACAGGGCAACCGGATTGGTCGGGCCGGCGACACCGGCATAGATCTTGATCCCGGGACCGAGCCGCGTGACCCTGGAGCAATATTCGACGACCCGCCGAGGAGCGAAGCAAAACTGCGTAACGATGGACGGGACGAGGTGCTGTGCCAGCGCCGCTTCGACCTTGAGACGCATCGCGTCGGTCTGCCGTTTGTTGTCGATATTCGGGTGACCTTCCGGATAGCCGGCGAGGCCGACTTCTTTGAGTCCGCAACCCCCGAGTGTACCGTCCTCGAGTAATCCGAGGCTGTCGTGATAGGGTCAGACCGGTTGGGCCACGTCGCCCGCGATCAGCATGACCCGGCGTACCCCGTATTCGGCGACCATTTCGCGCATGACCTCGCGCAGTTCAGCGCGCGCCCGGATCCGGCGTGCCGCGACATGCGGCACCGGCTCGAAACCATGCCGATGAATGGCCTCGACCGCGTGTTTGAGGGTATCCGCCGATTGACCGGCCAAAGATGGCACGTAGATCCGGATGCCGGGTGGCAGAAACGGCTTTGCTAGCTCCAGGTCCGCGGCCGCCCGGGCCTGCATTTCGAGCCGTCCTCGACCACCCGCAATCTTCTGTTCGAGGCCACCTCGATTGGCGAGCACACGCTCGAGTCGACGATGAAAACGGTAAAATATGCGGTGCTCGTGATCGGATGTTTTTTCATAGTCGCCTTTACGTTCGGTTTCGGTACGCCGCTGGCGAAGGTGATCCTTGCCCGTTACAAGGCAGATACGCTCGAGCTTTGCGCGAGCGGCGAGTTGGACGATTTTGTCACCCAGCAGGAGGATGCGGTGAGGGCGTTTGGCGAAGAACTCGGGGAGGCGTTCGATATTGATGTCGGAATATGAGCATCGAGATCGTCGGTAAATGGTACGACGGGCGGTCGTCGCGATCGATCGACGCCGCACTCAGGCTGAGTCCGGATCAATCGATCCTCGTCGAGACCGGAAACGGGCCGGTCAGTGCGCGTTACGACGCGGTAAACATAAGTGGTCGCCTCGGTAACGCCCCCCGGCGGATCGAATTTCCCGGTGGCGGTGCGTTCGAAACAACGGACAACGAAGCAATCGATCGCCTTATCGCCCGCCTGCGTCCAAGCGCGCGGCCCTGGATGCACCGTTTTGAATCAAACTGGAAGCTCATTGGGACGGCGATCCTCGTCACGATGATCATCGGGTGGGTGACGTTTCGCGTCGGTATTCCCGCCGCATCAAAGCTCATCGCGAACCTGATTCCACCGAGCGTACTGAGCAGTATTGGTGAGCAGACGTTCGCCGGCATCAACCGGATCGGTTTGCGCCGCTCGGAGCTGCCGCAGGCGCGGCGTGATGCGATTGTTCGGGTGTTCGCGACCATGGTGGCCGAATCCGATCTCACGGGCGACGACTGCAGGCTGGAATTTCGCTCGGCGGATAAAACCTTCGGCCCGAACGCCTTCGCGCTGCCTCCGTGTTTGATCGTGATGACGGACGAACTCGTTTCGGTCGCGAGCCACGACGATGAGATTATTGCCGTACTCGCCCATGAGCTGGGCCACATCAAACACCGTCATTCTCTGCGGCGGATCGTGCAGGACGCCTTCCTCGCGTTCATTTTAATGATGATGACCGGCGATACCACTCAAGTGTCCGCGACCATCGCCACGTTACCCCTCGTATTTCTGGAGCTTGGTTATGCGCGTAACTTCGAGCGTGAGGCCGATCGGTTCGCACACGCCTATATGCGGCTGCATGCGATCGAACTGCGCCGCTTCCCGGATATTTTGCGCCGCATGGAGGAGTGGGTGGCAGACAGGGCGTGCGAGGGGCAGGCGGATTGTCTCGACGAGATCGTAGAGTCTCAAAGTGGTCGGGTGCTCGACTATCTTGCAACTCACCCATCGACGGCCGAGCGCGCGCGGATGTTTACTACTGGGAAATAGGGTGCAGGGCCAAATCAAGGGGTCAGATCCCTTGAACGTTGCCGGCGCCACTCGATCGTCGGTCACCACCCCATCGATTTCTCGCGTGAATGGTGCCGGAGTTGACTT
Organism: uncultured Enterobacteriaceae bacterium; assembly: GCA_964523765.1. Classification (GTDB taxonomy): domain Bacteria; phylum Pseudomonadota; class Gammaproteobacteria; genus UBA11873. The sequence continues at coordinate 18,987 of CAZFZX010000064.1, read as the reverse complement.
ATTTGACCAACTTTCGCCCGCGACTTGGCAAGATAATTTGCGCCACCTCCCG
>CAZFZX010000064.1:0-18835 GCA_964523765.1 uncultured Enterobacteriaceae bacterium | reverse complement strand
CTTATTTGACCAACTTTCGCCCGCGACTTGGCAAGATAATTTGCGCCACCTCCCGACGTTAAGGGCGACGACAACCCGGACGCTATGGAGTCGATATCGGGCCTGGATTCGCCGTGGCCGCGCGGGGCCTCAAAGGACGAGGTTGATGCGAACGCCGCCTATCAGGACCTGCGTCTCGTCGACCATCACCCCGCGAGCTTCGGCCGCCGCCAACAGTGCCGCTTTGTCCTCTACCTTGACGTCAATCCCACCGAGCCCGTCCCCGCGGCCATCGGACTCCTCGACAAAACGGATCGAGGCGTTGTTCAGCGGCAGCACGGTGCGACCTTGGTCATCGCGCTGCAACTCCTGACCCGCGATCGCCGCCCAACGCTCGGCTAGCATCAATGGCTCGTTCGACTGAATCTCCGCCGCCGTGATGGCGCTGACGATGTCCGTGCGGACATACTTGTCCCAACCGCTGCCGCCCGCCGGCGGCCAGTCACCGGTGGGCGAGTTGGCGGTCGTGAAATCGATTTCAAAAAATGCGCCGCCCGTGTCGGCCGGGTGAAGCTGCATAAACCGCCCGCTGCCGTGATCACGCTCCCAGGCGATGCGAATGCCGAGCGCCGTAGCCCGGTCACGATGGGCTCGTTGATCGTCCTCACCATCGGCCTGGGTGATGACCATGTAGCCGCCGTCGCCCTGCCGCCGTTCCAGATAACGGCCGCCGGCGGTTCCCTCTTTCACCGGTGCGACGACCTCGATGAAGTTGGTACCGATCGGCACCAACGAGTTCTCGAGACCGAAAACGTCGACCTCCGGGTCGACAAAACACACTTCGAGCCCGAGAACGCCCCGTAAGTCGTCCAACACAGGCTGCAGTTTCTCTGCTACGAACGCAATCTGGCGAAGATGAAGCGTCATCGGCCGTCCCTCTGGTTCGCGCCGGCCTACTCTAAACGGGCCTGCGATCGAATGTAGTGTTGAATTGCGACGACTTCCTCACGTGCGAGATTGGCGAAATCCGGCATCCCCATAGCGCGGCGAACGCCTTTGGTAACGACATCGGTAAAGGCATCGATATCGAGAGCGCTGGTGGCCGCCCGCAGGTCCGGCGCATAGCCCCCCGACTCCGCCCCCGCGCCATGACACATGACGCAGTACTCGACGTAGAGTCGCGTGCCGGTTTTAACTTTTTCCGCGTCGAGTTCGAAGTCGGGTGCCACTAACGGTTGCGGGAATACGGGCGGCGGTGCCGGCGGTAATTCGACCTTGGCATCAAGCGCGAAGGTCACCAGGCGCCGCGGATGCGCTTTATAGGCCCAACCATGTCGCCCGCCGAGGAACCCCGGTGTCGCGGCGCCCGCCCCACCCCAGCCGACCAACAGCGAGACGTATTGTCGGCCGTCCACAGAGTAAGTGATGGGCGGGGCCGAAATACCGCTCCCGAGATCCGTCTTCCACAACACCTTGCCGGTCTTGGCCTCATAGGCATAAAACGTACCGTCGGCGCGCCCCTGGAATAAAAGGTTACCCGCGGTGGTCATGGTCCCAGGGTTCCACACGCCCGGCAGCGGCACTTCCCAAACCAACTTCTGACGCAGCGGATCCCAGGCGCGCAGCGCCCCGGTCCCGGCGTCGCCCCCTATCCTCTCGTCGCCGAATGCAATCGCCGGATCGAACTTCCAGTACGGGGACTTCCACGCCTGAATGTCGATATGATTGTCGCTGAAGAGTCCGGGCATCTCTATCGAAGGGATGTAGACGAGTCCGGTGTTGGGGTTATAAGACATCGCGTGCCAATTGTGACCGCCGAAGGCGCTCGGCCACACCAGTTCCTCACCGTCCTCGTAACGCGCACCCTCGCGCTCGATGGGACGACCCGTCTTCATGTCGATACTGCTCGCCCAATCCGCCTTGACATACTTCTCGGCTGACAGCAGCTTGCCGTTGGAGCGATTGATAATGTAGAAAAAACCATTCTTCGGCGCGTGCAAGATCACCTTGAGGTCCCGCTCCGGATGAGCGAGATCGACGAGCATGATGTCCATGCTGGAGTTGTAATCCCAAGCCTCGCCGGGCGTCGTCTGATAATGCCAACGATATTTGCCGGTGTCGGCGTCGAGCGCGACGACCGCGCAGAGGAATAGATTGTCGCCGCCGTCCGGACTGCGGATCTTGGGATTCCAGGGCGAGCCGTTGCCGGTCCCAATGTAGATGTGGTTGTATTCCGGATCGTAGGTAATACCATTCCAGACGTTGCCGCCGCCGCCGTGCTCCCACCATTCTCCGGTCCAGGTCTCGGCGGCCATTTTCATGGCGTTGTCTTCGAAACCGTCCGCCGGGTTGCCCGGGACGACGTAAAACCGCCAGACCTGCTCTCCGGTTTCGGCGTCGTAGGCGGTCACAAAACCGCGGCTGCCGCCCCATTCGGTCCCGCCGTTACCGATGATGACTTTACCCTTGAAGACTTTTGGCGCGCCGGTGATGAATAACGGCAGTTCGGGATCATAGGTTTGCGTCGACCACAGTGCTTTCCCCGTCTTTGCGTCGATCGCGATCAGACGGCCGTCAATAGTCGCCGTAATTACCTTGCCCTTCCAGAACGCGATCCCGCGGTTCCAGTCCCACATGATGCGCAAGCGTTTGCCTGCGTGCTCGATGACTTTCGGATCGTACTCCCATAACAGTTCGCCCGTTTTCGCGTTCGCGGCTCGCACCACGTTATAGCTGCCATTGAAGTAGAGCGTACCGTCTACTACCAGAGGCGTCCCGGTCAACGAACGATCGTCCGGCAGGTCGCGATACCAAGCAACGCCAAGGTTCTGCACATTCTTGTCGTTGATGTCCGCGAGTGGACTATAGCGTTGCTCCGAATAGGTTCGTCCGTAGGCCAACCAGTTTGTGCCCGTGCTGTCATCGGAGAGCGCCGCATCGTCGACCACCGTCTCGGCAACGGATGAGCTGGCGATAGCCAGCAACAGGAATACCTTTAGCAAATCAACCCTCGACATAGTCGCCTCCAGCGGCGCGTGAGCACGTGGGACTGTACGGCAATCGCCGGTCGGCTTCCAGCAAGGGAGCAGGTCTCCTTCGGTGGGGTGCGCGCGGCCGAAGGCCGGTGCTCAATGTGCGTTCCGAAAGATCGATCAGTTACGGGTTAAAGGCGGCTTGCTGCAAATCATCACCGTCATACCGGCCCCGGATCCAATCCGGGGTGAGGGACACGGTAGCCAGCAGGAAATGCCCGCCAGAGGCGGGGCATTGTTTGACTGGACCCCGGATCCAGTCCGGGGTGACGGAAATTAGAATAACGATGAAAGTGAAGCATCTTTCGGGACACCTATTTAGCGTCTCCCCAAATACGGTAGATCTCGTCCCGATGTATCCCGGCGAACAGCGTCGAGGTCGCCTTCGGCAGCGGCATCGTCCTATACTGCGTTCATGACGGACGCGCAAGAAAACATACTCACAGGCCTTCGCGTACTCGATCTGACCCGGGCGCTCGCCGGCCCGAGTTGCACGCGCATGCTGGCGGAGATGGGCGCGGACGTGATCAAGATCGAAGCGGCGCCCGACGGCGACCTCGTCCGGGCGATATCCAAATACCAAAACGATCGCAGCCTGTACTACATTCAACAGAATCTGAACAAGAAAAGCGTTTGTCTGAATTTGCGCGACCCACGGGCAATCTCGCTCATCCGGGAGATCGTGCCGCATGTCGATGTCGTCGTCGAAAATTTCCGGCCCGGGGTCATGGCGGATATGGGCCTCGCTTACGACGACCTGCGCGCGTTACGCGAGGACATCATCCTTTGCTCCATCTCGGCCCTGGGACAGACCGGACCGCTCGCGTTGAAACCGGGCTACGACTATATCGCCCAAGCATACGCGGGCGTCACCTCCATGATCGGCGACCCCGACGCAGGTCCGTATATTCCCTTGGTGGGGGTCGGCGATGTGAGTACGGGCGTACACGCGACACTCGCGATCACTTCCGCCCTGCTCTACCGCGGGCGTACCGGTAAGGGACAGCACCTGGATATCGGCCTGCTGGACGTCTATTACCACTACCACGAACTGAATGTGCACCAGTTCAGCGGCAGCGGCGGCGCGATCGAGCCAACGCGTGCCGGCCGCCATATGTCCTATATAGCGCCCGCGGGAATTTTTCAGGCCACAGACGGGTTTGTCTTGATCATGGCGTTCATGCACCACTGGAAAGATCTCTGTGCGGCGATCGAGCGTCCCGATCTGGTGGCGCATGAAATCTACGGTGACGACACACTCCGCCTCGAACATCGCGAAGAAGTCGTCGACATTATCGAACGGTGGCTCGCCGGATACCCCGACGTAGATAGCGCGATTGCCCGGCTCGAATCATTCCACGTGCCGTGCGCGCCGATCTTAACGGTCGCCCAAACCGTTACCCACCCGCACCTGACCGAGCGCGGCACGGTACGCACTATCAACGACCGCCTCGCCGGCGAATTCCAGATCCCCGGCAACCCGTTACGTTTTTCCGAATTCCCCGACCCGCCCGATTTCGCGGCGCCCACGCTTGGTCAGCATAACCGCGAGGTGTTGAGCGGACTGCTCGGCAAGAGTACGGCCGAAATTGATCTGCTTTGCGCCGAAGGTGTACTCCAGCAAAAAGAAGTTTGAGGTGACCTTTCGTATGCGACCGGGCAGACGCCATCATGGTCGCGAATGTCTATAGGTCCGCGACCCTCGCCAGCGCTTTGCCCGCGGGCGTCAAAGCATCGGTCGGCGCTACGCTCGCGCTAATGCTTGGCGATAGCATTGACCCGGCCGAGCCGGATCACGATGCGGCTGTATTGCTGACTCCGCCCTTCGACGGTCCGTTCGTCGATGATCTTGGTTACCACCGCCGGCAGCGTCTGCCCATTCAAAAAGAAGGTGAGGCCCACCTTTTCCTTGAGACTGAGTTGAATCAATTCGTGAAACGCCTCGGGCGGACTTGCTTTACCTTCGGCCACGGCCCCGCTGCTGAACGTCATCGCGGTCAACGCCGCCGCGGCCAGGATCGAACGGCCTGCGCTTCCTACCGGTTTACTGCCCATTTGTATCCCTCCACCACCATTGTTGGTCTCTGGCCGAGATCCGGCCGGGTTCGTCGCATCTTATGCCCGGCGGACACAACTTGGCCAGCTAGGCGTGCGAACCGGGCCGCCGTCGGTTTGGACCTTCGTAGCGCTCGCGATGCGTTCGCAGATCAACCGGTGCTGCCCGAAAACACAACCGCGCTACGGCAAAGCAAGGCGAACGATGGGCGAAGAACCGTGGACGTCGGAAAAACGGGCGCTTATGCTCTCCGGGTCCTGGTTCGCTTCGAGGGAAATTCATGTCTGCCGGAAATTCGCTAGATCTCAAAGACAAGGCCGCCATTGTCGGCATCGGGGAAACCGATTACACACGCGGCGCACAGCGGCCGTCCACCGAGATGATGCTGGAATCCACGCGGATTGCGATCCGGGACGCCGGCCTCGAGCCCGGCGACATCGACGGTCTGGTGTTGCCGCCCGTTTTGATAACGGCTGAAGAAATCGCCGCCAACCTGGGTATCGAAGATCTGCGCTATGCCGTTACGGTCCATATGGGCGGTGCAAGTCCGGTTACCTCGCTACAGAGTGCGGCCATGGCGATCGCGGCCGGCGTCGCGAAAAACGTCGCCGTGACGGTCGGGTGGAACGGTTCGTCGGCCTTACGACCCAAACCCGGCGCCAAGGTTGTCGAGCAGATTGCCCTGCCGGCGTTGGAGCGTACCCTCAACGGCTACTACCTACCCTACGGCAGCGCCTCTCCGGTACAAATGTATGCCTGGATCGCGATGCGGCACAAGCAGACCTTTGGCATCGGTGACGAAGCGACCGGCGCCGTCGCTATCGCCGCGAGGAAACACGCGCAATTCAACGACAAAGCTGTCACCCGCGGTCAGCCCCTGGATATGGAGGACTACTTACAATCCCGGTGGATTTCGGCACCTTTCCGCCTCTACGACTGCTGCCTGGAAACCGACGGCGCGTGTACGGTGATTCTTAGCAGTGCGGAACAGGCTAAGGATCTACGGCATCGCCCGGTGTACGTCATGGCGGTCGCCGAAGGCCACCCCTATCCCGCGGACGACATCGCCAACCGTCCGGATATGTTTCACATTGGTTTGTCGAACGCTGCGCCGAAAGTTTTTGCGATGGCTGGCGTCAAACCGGCGGACATGGATTTCATTCAGATATACGATTGCTTTACCTATGTGGTGCTGTTGCAGCTTGAAGCCCTCGGTTTCTGTGAACCAGGGGGTTCCGGCGAGTTCGTCAAAGACGGCAAGATCGAAATCGGTGGCCAATTCCCGATGAATACACACGGGGGCTTGCACTCCCAAGCGCACGTTTGGGGCCTCAACCACCTCGTCGAAGCCGTCCGTCAGCTGCGCGGTGACGGCGGCGAAGCGCAGGTAAAGGACGCGGAAATCGGGCTGGTTACCGGCTGGGGCGATTTCGGTGACGGTAGCCTGGCAGTTTTGAGGAGGTAGCCCGATGAGCGAATTTATTCCCAACCCGGCGCCGCGGCCGAAGAGTTACCTGGACGAGGAATTCTGGGAGCACTGCGCCGGACATGTTTTGTGTTTTCAATGTTGTTCGGACTGCGAAACCTGGCGGCACATTCCCCGGTTCTTATGTGCAAACTGCGGCTCGGAAAAGTGGAGCTGGCGGCAGTCGAGCGGACGCGGCGAGGTGTACTCGTGGACGGTCTGCTATATGCCGATGTCACGGGAATTCGAGCAAGTATTCCCCTATGCGGTACTGGTCGTGGAAATGGACGAAGGCGTACGCATCACCGCCGGCCTGCGGGAGTTCGACTATGCGGATTTGAAACTAGGGTTGCCCGTGGAAGTCGTATTCGAACCACTGGAAACCGGTGGAGCGCTGCCTTTTTTCCGCCCGCGCGGAGATTGATTATGCGGCCGCCCGCCCCCTGATTCCCGCGCGTCGATCGAGCCCGACGGCGTTTGCGTCGAACGTATCGATGACCGCCAAACGATCTTCACCGCTTGCCGCATCCAGACGTTGCGCAAACGACCGCTGGTCCGGATTTGTCGGCCCGACGATCGCCTGACGTTTCCGGATCGAGCATACTACGCCATCAAGACGCCCATCGCGCCAACCGGATCGAGCGGGCGGATCCACGTTCGACAAAGGAAAACCGAATGAATACAGCAATCGTCATGGGTGTCGGACCCGACCGTGGCCTCGGCGCGCAATTGTGTAAACGTTTCGCGGGATTCGATAAACACGTTTTTGCTTGCGGGCGTACGCAAACGAAACTCGACGCCGTGGTGGCGGATATCATCGCAACGGGCGGACAGGCAACCGCGGTAGTTGCGGACGCGACGAACGAAGCGGACGTCGTCGCCCTATTCGATCGAGCCGCCGCCCTCGGCGATATCGACGCCGCGTTGTACAACGCCGGCAATAACACACCGGGCAACATCCTCGACATGGAGGCCGACTACTTCCGGCAAAGCTGGGAGATCTGCTGTTTCGGCGGGTTTCTGTTCGGGCGCGAAGCGGTCCGCCGAATGCAGAATAAAGGTGGCACGATCGTATTCACGGGCGCGAGCGCCTCGCTCCGGGGCCGACCCGGATTCGGCGCGTTCAATTCATCCAAGGCGGCGCTGCGAACACTTGCCCAGGCGATGGCGAAGGAATACGGGAAAGACGGTATCCACGTCGGGCACGTCGTTATTGACGGCGCGATTTTTGGCGAGAAAATTCGGACGCATTATCCTGAATATGCCGAAAAACTCGGCGAACAGGGGATGATCAACATCGAAGGCATCGTCGACGCATTCGAATACCTGTATCAACAGCCGAAAACGGCGTGGTCGTTCGAAGTCGATGTGCGCACCGCGGTCGAAAACTGGTAATACTCACACAGCAACGCGAGGCTACCGATAGACTCGAATTACGTATACTGCCGCTATGTCTCCGTAAGCCGCAACAATGACTGAAGCAAGAGTCGACACGACCCGTCTTCAACGTCTCGCGCGCAGCTATGCGGAAACCGCGGTGTTTTACGCTGCGCTCGACCTCGGACTGTTCACACACATCGCCGGTGGCATCGATACCTCGGCAGCGCTCGCCGAAGCGATGAGCATTTCGCCTTTGAACGCCGAGCGTCTGATCACGGTCGTTCTCGCCATGGGCTTGGTCGAGAAGGACGGCGAGCGCCTGCAGAACGCGCCGGATGCGGCGCGCTATCTCGTCCGCGGCGAAAAAGGGTATGCCGCCGACTGGATGATGTTCACCCGCGACGACGTGCCGGCGTGGTTCCGGCTGACGGAAATACTCAGCGACAACCGACCGCCGACGACGCTCGGCATGTACGAAAACCTGACGGTCGCGGCGGCACGTGAATACCACGCCGCGACCTACAGTATCGGGATGGGCGCGGGCAGGCGCTTTTGTTCGCGCGTGGACCTGTCCGGGCGCCACAAACTGCTCGACATCGGCGGCGGCTCGGGCGCCTACAGCATCAACGCCGTGCGTCGTTTTCCAAACCTGACCGCGGTAGTACTCGACCTGCCCCCGGTTATCGAAGTGACCCGGGAATACCTCGAGCGCAACAGCGTATCGGATCGCATCGGCACCTTGTCCGGTGATTTCACCACGACGCCCTTCCCCACCGATTGCGACGCGGCGGTGATGGCCAGCAATCTGCCTATTTACAACGAACAAACCATCCAAAACGTCGTACAGAAGGTGCACGATGCATTACTGCCGGGCGGAGAATTCCACCTCGTCGGCGAAATGCTCGACGAGGACGGTTGCGGCCCCCTCGATCCCGCGTTGTGGGGCATGTATGAGGCCATCTGCGGTAGCGCCGGCAAAGCGCACACACGCACGCAATGCATCGATTATTTGCGCAACGCGGGCTTCGCCACCGTAACCGACGAAATATTCGTGCCGGGCACGCTACACCGCGTGACCGGGTTCAAAGCGGACTGAATCGCCGCAAGAAACGTCGCTACAACCATTCTTCCTCGGTGTGCAGGCGGGTCAGGTGGATCTTTTTGATCTTCCACCGACCGTCCTCTTTGACATAGTCCTCATGGTAGTGGCCCCAGCCCTTGAAGTTGCAGGTCGGTAGGCGAACGTAGTCGAACATCGACCATACGGCGCTAGCGACCGTTGCGCTGGTCAACTCGATTTCGGGCATGAAGCCTTGGTGCATGGATTTCGCTCCGGTCAACAGGCTCCGGACACCTTCGACCAACGCCTCCCGCCCTTCGATCCCGACGTCGGTCGGCAAATCGTCGCTCGGGCGCGGCGCTCCCTCGTACAGTGCGGAAATGTCAGAAGTAAAGCACCCACTCCAGAGTTCCCATTGCTGGGTATCCATGAGTCGAAAATAGCGCGCTTTGAGCTGGCGGATTGCCTCAAGTGCTTCGTGTTGGTCGGTATTCATGTAATCCTCCTCGTAGGTTGTCCGACGACAGTGCGCCGATTTACGCTAGACAATTGATGCGAAACGCGTCGCACTTCGTCGGTAGTTCCGACCGCCGTCACCCCGGACTTGTGACCTACAGGGCCGCTCTCTGGCATCCTGCCATCGCGGCATTTGTGCATCCATGCACATCAGACGTAGGAAATGCGAAAGGATTGCAGGAGCAATCCTCGCCCCGGGGTCCAGTCAAATAGTGCCCGCCTCGGGCGGCCCTTTTCTACTGGATGCCGGATCAAGTCCGGCATGACGGTAATCAAGTTCATCAGTCAATCCCGGATTAGAAAGTGATCGATATTTCGGAACATTTATCGATGACGGCCGCCGTACGGGTAACAAGCGTTCAGATGTCTTCAAAATCACCGTGGCGTCCTTTGCCGCCGGCAAAGCGCATCGCTCCTTCTAGCCCCTCTTTCTTGAGTACCGCCTTGCCGCCATCGAATTCTCCGCGCAAACCCTCTTCGATACCGGCGCCCGCGTGCGCATAGACCGATGCCCGGTCCGCGCGCATACATTCCTGCGGAAAGCGCGCGATCGTTCGCGCCAAGTCCTCTGCCACCAGGCGTGCCTCGCCCGGCGCGGCGAGGCGCTCGCACAGCCCGATCTGCAGGCACTCTTCGGCCTCCACCTTACGACCGGTCAGGATGATGTCGAGTGCCCGTCCGCGGCCGACGATCTCCGGCAACCGGATCGTTCCGCCATCGATGAGCGGCACGCCCCAACGTCGACAATAGACGCCCATATACGCATCGCGCGCCATCACCCGCACGTCGCACCACAGCGCGAGTTCCATGCCGCCGGCGACCGCCGGCCCCTCGATCGCCGCGATCACCGGCTTATCCAGCATCAGCCGAGTCGGCCCCATGGGACCGCGCGGGCGGGCGGAGCTACCTTCTTGAAATTCAAACGCTGCAAGAGGCGCATCCTGCCCCACCAGGGCTTGCGCGCTTTTCAAATCCCAACCCGCACAGAATGCCCCGCCGGCTCCCCATAACACGGCGACCGACGAGGCCGCAGCAGTGTTGAAATCCAGAAACGCTTGATGCAATGCCTCGGCGTTCTCGGGATCCATTGCGTTGCGCGATTCATAACGGTCGTGAATGATGGTACGCACCGGACCGGTGTCTTCGATTCGTATCGTCATGGCCGCTCCCTTCGATCGGTTCGCTACAGGTCCGGAATGATAACGGGAAAAGAACGATTTGCGGGGGTAACGGCCGCCGCACCCGCTACCACGGGAACGCGCCTGGATAAAAAAATGAATAACCATTCATTTTTGTTGACGGAACGCCGGTAAGAGCGCTAACCTAGGGAATCTCTGATTCATTGTGGGGCAGTCGAGCTGCCGCCCAACATTGTTCAGGTCAAGGCGCGGCGCGCTGGCGATAGCCAGGGACTATTGGCAAGCGCCGCAACGCAGACCTCGACGATTTGGGACGCAAGGCGACCTTCCATGAATTGATCAGAGGTGCCCTAGCCTGCATTATTCATGAACGCGCGAGCGAGGGCGTGGAAATGCCTGTAGATACAAGGCGCGCGGGGAAATCTGCGCGAAGACGTACTGTCTGTACGTTGAGCGCAGATTTGTTCGCGCAACGCCGTAGATGCAGGCAGATCCGCGTCCGCAGCCGTGGGCTCATGAATAATGCAGGCTAGGGGTGTTTAGCGGCGAACCAAAGATTTAGAAAAAGGATCAGCTCAGCATGAACGATGAAACGGAAACGGCCATGCCGCCGGAGCCGCTGTCCTTTTCGGAAAGTGATCTCTTGATCGATTGCTACCGTCTGATGCAGCGCATCCGCAAAGTGGAGGAACGCCTCTCGGCGTTGTTCGCTGATAGAGAGATCCCCGGCTTCATCCATGTGAGCATCGGCCAGGAATCCGTGCCGGTAGGAGTCTCACGACACCTCACCGATACCGACACGGTCGCTGTAACCCATCGCGGCCACGGACAGGCATTGGCCAAAGGCATGGAACTCGGGCCCTTCTTCGCCGAAATGATGGGTAAAAAGGATGGGATCTGTAAAGGGCGGGCCGGCTCCATGCACATTGCCGACGCAGCCATCGGAATGCTCGGCGCCAACGGTATCGTCGGCGGCGGGATCTCCATCGCAACGGGCAGCGCGCTGGCCCACAAGCTCGACGCCGCCGGTAACGTCGCGGTCGCCTATTTCGGCGACGGCGCGCTCGCCGAAGGCATCTTTCACGAATCCTTTAATCTGAGCGCGCTCTGGTCGTTGCCGTGCCTATATGTCTGCGAGAACAACGGTTGGGGCGAATTTTCCCGTACCGACCTTCAATTTCGCGGCAACCTCAAGAAACTTACCAAGGCATTCGGGGTGAATTACCACTTCGTCGACGGTATCGACGTTGGCGCGGTGACGGAAACAGCAGGCGAAATCTTTGCCGCCATGCGCGCCAAGCCGCAGCCTTGGGTACTCGAATGCAAGGTCGAACGTTTTCACGGACACTACGAAGGCGATCCACAAAAATACCGCGAAGAAACCGAACTCGAGACGCTCAACGAGCGCGATCCCATTATTCATCTGCACGACAAACTCGTCGCCTCAGGTATCGCCGAAGCGATACTCGCCGATATCGAGTCGCGCCTAGACCGCGAGATTGACGACGCGGTCGAGAAAGCAAAAGCGAGTGCCTACCCGGACTTTTCCGAGGCGCTCGCGGACGTCTACGCGCGATGAGCGGCCTCGAGACCATTCGCTTCGGACAGGCCGTCGGGCGTGCACTCGGAGACACGATGTCGGCCGACGATCGCGTCCTCCTGATGGGTGAGGACATCGGTGCAGCCGGCGGACCTTTTGGCGTAACCCGCGGCCTCTACGACCGCTTCGGCGCGGAACGCGTCCTTGATTTCCCCATCTCCGAAGCGGCGCTGGTCGGTACCGCACTCGGAGCGGCATTGTCCGGCTACAAACCGGTGGTAGAGGTCATGTTTATGGATTTCTGCACCCTGGCCATGGATGCCCTGGTGAACCAATCGGCAAAAACCCATTTCATGTTCGGGGGACAAAACTCTGCCCCGATCGTGGTTCGCACGCCGCATGGCGGAGGCTTGAATGCCGGTGCTCAACACTCACAGTGCCTCGAGGCCTGGTTCGCCCACGTTCCTGGATTGATCGTAGCCTGCCCGTCCAACCCGGCGGACGCTTACGGTTTACTCTGCGCCGCGATCGCGGATCCGAACCCCGTAGTTTTTGTGGAAAACAAGTCGTTGTACGCAAAAAAGAGGGAATTCCCCGACCCGCCGCCCGCAGTCGACATCGGCACGGCACGCATCGCGCGTGCCGGCACGGATGTCACCGTCGTCACCTACGGTGCCGCGGTCTACTGGGCGGAGGCCGCCGCGACGGAACTCTCGGAAGCGGGTATCGAGATCGAGATCGTAGATCTGCGAACCATCCAACCTTGGGACGAGGACACCGTCCTGGCATCACTGACAAAAACCCATCGGCTGATTATTTTTCACGAAGCAGTCGAGGCCTTCGGCGTCGGCGCCGAGATTGCCGCGCGTATGGTGGACGTCGGCTTCGACGAACTCGACGCACCGATCCGCCGCGTCGGCGCGCCCTATAGTCCCGTGCCCTTTTCCGCGGTGCTCGAATCGGCCTACGTACCTTCGGCGGCAAAACTCGCGGCCGCGGTCAGACAGATCCTGGAATAGCCCTTCAGCCACCGAGGAGTAGTGCACTATGGCAAGCGATAACAATATCCTGACGGTGGTCGAAGACCATCAGGCCTGGATCACGATCAATCGGCCGGACACGCTGAACGCCCTCGACGGGCCGACCATCGAGGCGCTGGAGGCTGCATTTTCCGCAGCCGAAGCAGATGCTGAAGTCCGCGTCATCATCCTCACCGGCGCCGGCGACCGCGCTTTCGTTGCCGGCGGCGATATCGCCGATCTCGACTCCCGTCGCGGGTTGCAGCATTACCAGGAATTTGCGGAATTGATCCATCGTGTTTTTCGACGGATCGAGATGTGCGACAAACCGACCATCGCGGCGGTCAACGGTTGGGCGCTCGGCGGCGGTACCGAAATCATTCTGGCTACCGATATTCGAATCGTCTCGGATAAAGCGCGTCTCGGGGTCCCGGAGATCACGCTCGGCCTGTTTCCCGGCGCTGGCGGAACCCAACGATTGATTCGCCAACTACCGGCCTGTCGCGCCAAGGAACTGATGTTCACGGGCGACCAGATCACCGCGGCGGAGGCGCTCGAGTACGGGCTCGTCAATCACGTATGTCCGCCCGCCGAATTGACCCAACGGGTCAAGGAACTCGCGGCGAAGATCACGAGCAAATCGCCGCTCATCCTGAAACTCCTGAAGCGCAGCATGGCCCATGGCATAGACATGCCGATGCAGGCGGCACTGCAGTACGAACAATCCATGATCGGATTGGTACTCGATTCGGAAGACGCGCATGAAGGCTGCCAGGCCTTCCTCGAGAAGCGCGCCGCGGATTTCAAGGGCTCCTGAGTTCGTTGAGCGACGACCACCTCATCAGACTGCCGCAGCTCGGTCTCACGATGACCGAGGGCATGCTCGTGGAATGGTCGGTCGAGCCGGGTACCAATGTTCGGGCCGGCGATATGCTCTATATCGTCGAGACGGATAAAATCGCCAACGAAATCACCGCCGACCGCGACGGCATACTCGAATCCATCCTGGTTCATGCCGATGAGACCGTACCGGTCGGCGCCGTATTGGGAATGTGGGCGGGCGGCAGCGGCGCGATCGAGGCACTACCGGAACCCGCGTCCAAAGCCGCCGACACCACGCAGGCGGCGGCGCCAGGGCCCACCGTGCCCCCGGCTGCCCCCGCTTCCCCCTCGGGACGTATCGTCGCGACACCACATGCGCGCAAGCTGGCGCGGGAGCACGGGATCGATCTCGCCGGGCTCGACGGTACCGGACCGAAAGGACGTATTGTTGCCAGGGATGTCACCACGGCGCGCAATGCCCCCGCCCGTACGGCGCCCATCAGTACCGAAATGGAATCGTCCGAGGGCCAAGCGCTGCGGGGCGCGGCCAAGGTCATCGCCGCCCGCATGCTGCAATCGCAGCAGGAGATCCCCCATTTCTACTTGACCGCAACCGCCGAAATCTCAGAGCTGCGCTGGCTGCACGACGGTCTCAAACAGAAACCCGGGCTCAGCGGCGTAACACTCACGCATTGGATCGCGACCGCGGTAGGTCTCGTTCTGGCACAGACACCACTTTTTCGCACGATACAGGCCGATGATCGCCACTTCGTATTGCCCGGTTCGGATGTCGGTGTTGCCATCGCCACCGACACCGGCCTCTACGCGCCCGTAGCACGCAACCTGGGCGCCCACGGGCTGGCCGAGAACGCAGCGCAGATCGAACGCCTGGTTCAACAGACGCGTGACGGTGCGATCACCGCCGAGTCCTTAGCAGGCGGCGCGACCACGATATCGAATCTCGGCGGTTTTAACATTCAAAATGTCTTTCCGCTGATCAATCCCGGACAGTCGAGCATCCTCGGTGTTGGCCGCCAGCAATCGGTATTCCGACCCAACGACGACGATGAACCGACGCTGAAGCGGGAACTCGGTCTGGTGCTCGCCTGCGATCACCGCGTTTTCAACGGCGTCGATGGCGCCCGCATGCTCGCCGCGATCGTCGATCTGCTTGAAGATCCGCTACTCATCATCGCGCAAGCGCGGAGGTAAACAGAACACCATGGATTTCAATCTCACACCCGAACAACGCATGATCGCGGACACGGCGCGGAAAGTCGGCGAAAAATTCGGCCTCGATTACTGGCGCGTTCAAGACAAGAAGAAGGAATTTCCGAGCGAATTCTGGAAAGAGGTCTGTGTCGCCGGGATCGGGGGCATCACCCTGCCCGAAGAATTCGGCGGCAGCGGATTGGGCATGCTCGAAATGGCAGTCGCCATCGAAGAGCTATCGAAATGCGGCGGCGGCAGTACCGTCGGTCAGCTGTTCATGGTCAACCCGATCTTCGGCGGTGTCGCCATCGATAAGTACGGCAGCACCGCGATGCGGCAGGAACTGTTACCGCCGTTGATCAGCGGGGAACTGAATTGCTGCATGGCGTTGACCGAACCGGATGCCGGAACCAATACCTTGGAAATCACGACCTTCGCCGCTAAGGACGGTGACGGCTGGACCCTCAACGGAAGAAAACACTGGATCACAGGGACCGCTTCGGCGCAAAAGATGCTGGTCATCGCGCGGACCACGAAGAGCGAGAACGTCGAGCGCCGCACGGACGGGATTACCATGTTTTTGATCGACGTCGAGCGTAAAGGCTTGAGCCACGGCAAGATCGAAAAGCTCGGCACGAATACGCTCGATTCGAGCACGATCTTTTTCGACGATGTGCGAATCGAACCCGAAGAATTGATCGGCACGCTCGACAAGGGCTTCTACGAATTGCTCGACGTACTGAATACCGAACGGATCGTTACGACCGCAGGGCTTATTGGAGCCGCTGAGTTGGCCATTAAATTGGCCGTCGACTACGCCAACGATCGTAAGGTATTCGGCGACACACCGATCAGTGCTTACCAATCGATCCAATTCCCACTGGCCCAGGCTTTCGCCGAAATTTCTTGTGCCAGGCTCATGAACTACAAAGCCGCGACCTTGTGCGATACCGGCGAAACCTATGGCGCAGAGTCGAACCTGGGGAAACTCATTGCGTCCCAGGCCTGCGACAAGGCAACGCTGCAGGCGATGCAGACGTTGGGCGGCATGGGCTATGCGAGCGAGTACCACCTCGAACGACTGTGGCGCGACCAGCGATTGTTTCGCTTTGCGCCGGTGTCCGAAGAGATGATCCTCAACTACACCGCGCAGCACGATCTCGGTATGCCGCGCTCGTATTGACGACGGAGCCATGCCCGGGCGCGCGACCGCCGATCACGAGCCGGCTCCTCCGGTCAAGTTGACGCGGGCGGAGAAAGCCGAGCGCACCCGCGCGCGTCTCTTTCATGCGGCTACCGAAACCGTAGGTGAACGCGGCTATGCGGACACGTCGATCGCGAAGATCACCGAACGTGCCCGGGTCGCGCTCGGCACGTTCTATAATTACTTCGATTCGCGCCAGGATATTCTTGACCAGCTACTGCCGGCAATGGGTCTGGAGTTGATCGCCCTCATCCGAGAACGCCTGCTTTTGGTAGAAGACCCGGCCGCGCGAGAGCGCGCGCGACTCGAAGCATTTTTCGATTTTCTGGTCGACCATCCGTCGTTCTACCGAATATTGAACGAAGCGGAAATGTTCGCGCCAGTCGGGTTTCGCCAACACATGGAAAACATGGTTCGCAGTTACAAGACGGTATTACGGACGGAAACGCGGGCGGCCGTCGACAATGAATATTCGGAAGTCCATGCTTATATGCTACTCGCCGCGCGAAACTATCTCGCCATGCGTTACAGCGTTCGCAACGGCGACGTTCGCCGCCCCCCTGCGTACGTCATTGACGCCTATATGAACCTTGTTACGCGGGGTATTTTTTCCGAGCCGACGTGAGGTTCGCCTGGCAGAACGTGATCCGGTGCGCCAGATCCCTAAAATAGTCATCGAAACCGAAAACAGCATTGCCGACGACGACGGCAGACGCGCCCATATTACGGACACGGGATACGGCATCCGACCGCAGGCTAGGGACCATGGGGCGTGCTGGCGTTGGGCTGCAAAGGCATGCGGCAATGATATTTGCGGTAATCCTTCACCGTAATGAGTTTAGGGCTCGCTGAATCGAAGCCAATTTGATCTCAATCAGTTTTTGGGGCTTCCGCTCGCGTATAGCCGTTCAAGTACCGCTATTAGTCGCTTACTCGAGGATCGGATATTGAACAAGAAACAACGGGCCGCCCGCGCATCGCACCGCAGACTGGCGAGTTATCTAGCCACGGCCGGCGCCACCTTGGGATCGGCGTCAACGGGGGCCGCGATCCTGCACTTCGACCCTGACCCCGACTTATTCGCTATCGACACCGACGTGTTGTCCCCCGGCGGCCGCGAACAGCTCGCGATTTCCTATGACTGGGATTTGGGCGAGG
Source organism: uncultured Enterobacteriaceae bacterium (assembly GCA_964523765.1). Classification (GTDB taxonomy): domain Bacteria; phylum Pseudomonadota; class Gammaproteobacteria; genus UBA11873. The sequence goes on along the minus strand of CAZFZX010000064.1, from coordinate 1,253 downwards.
GCACGGATGACAAAGGCGATCCGACGTATGGCGTCCCACTCAATTTCAGCGCCACAGCGTCGGTCGAGGCAAGCGACGCACCGCCGCTACCGAACCAGTTGATTTTGCGAACCGACGACTTCGCCGGAACGCGGGTCGCCGAATCCAATATCGCTGTTGGTAGTAACCTACGCGTTGCGCTCGGGCCGAGGCCACCCGCCTCGGACAAAGACGGGGGCGAAGCAGCGCTAATCAACAATACCCTGTACACCGCCGGACAGATGATCGATGCAAGCGGGGATTGGGGCGACGACCTCGCCGACGATGCTGGCGACAAAAATGCCGGCGATCCGATTCTGATCGATCCGGTACCCACGGACGGGTTCGGATTATTCCTAGGGATACGGCTGACGACGGGCCAAGAGGCCCAAGACAAAGGCGATCCGACGAACCTCGTCAATTACGGCTGGATCCGTTACAGCCTGCACGACACCCAGGTCGTCCTCCACGATCTGGCTCTCGAGACGACACCGGCTACCGGCATCCCGGCCGGCGCGACAGTCCCGTTGCCGGGCTCCCTGCCCTTGCTCGCGTCAGGAGCCGCGGGACTGGCGGCATTCCGGCGCCGACGCAAGGCTACGCGGAAAACCACTTCCTGAATCGGCAATCGATCATTTTCCGGCCGGCAACATCGCGTTCGGATCATGGCTCGTAAAGTATTGCTCATCGGCTGGCCCGGTGTTGATTGGAGCGTGCTGCACCGCCTCCTCGATGACGGATCGATGCCGGCAACGCAACAGCTGATCGATCGCGGCGTAGTCGGGCGGCTCGCCGCTGTAGCGCCCATCGAACCGTATTCACTGTGGACGTCCGTAGCAACCGGACAGCGGGCCCACGTACACGGGATACTCGGCGTACAGTCCGTCGACCGCGACGCCACCAGCGCTGTCGCTTCGACGGCTACCGCGCGTCGGGTCCCCGCGCTATGGGAAATGCTGGATGCCCAGGCACTCCACAGCCACGTCGTTGGTTGGCCGGCGACAACCGGTAGTCAAGCGATTGCCGGGACGATTGTCACCGAGGTATTCGGGCGTCCCGATATGGCCAAAACGCGCTCGACGCTCGCGGCCGCCGTAGTGCCGTCCGACCTCGAGGCCGAGCTCGCCGACCAGTGGATGCATCCGGAGGAAACCACCGCCGAGGTGGCCCGCGAATTCCTGCACGACCGGTGTGGATTGGAGACGATCGCGTCCGGCCGGTTGAACAGCGTCGCC
>CAZFZX010000063.1:0-21566 GCA_964523765.1 uncultured Enterobacteriaceae bacterium | reverse complement strand
AAATCAAACCCATATGCAGCTGCATCACCGACACTCATGCAATATGCGGGCTAGCTGGAGATACTCTGCACGCTTCCCGGAAATTTGCAGTCACGGCTAGAATGGGGTCAGCGGAAAACCCTTGATCGACGAGAAGGACCCGATGGAAGATCAACGTCTCGACAAATGGCTTTGGTGCGCGCGGCTGTTCAAGACTCGCGGGCACGCTACAGAAGCGATCAAAGCCGGGCGCGTCAATGTTAACGGGGTCCGTGCCAAACCGGCGCGCGCGATCCGCACGGGCGACGCGTTGAATATCCGCCGCCCGCCGTATGAATTCCACTTAACGGTTACCGGGTTGGTACGCCAAAGGGTAGCTGCCGGTCGCGTTGGCGAACTCTATCTGGAATCTGAACAGAGCATCTCACGACGCGAGGAATTGTCGCGCTCGATCGAGGGCAGTGCCGTAATCGCAGATCGGAGACGCGGGAAACTCACAAAAAGAGAACGCAGAGCACGGGAACGCCTGAAATGGTCGCCGTGAACGCTGTGTTTCGCCTTTGTTGTGCGGCGCCATGGCCTCAAGCAAATCCGCCGCTACGCTCGATCCTCGCGTAATACCAGCCCATGGACACGCCGCGTGCAGCGAAAAACAGTACAAAAGCCCCCCACAATCCGTGGTTGCCAAAGGGTTGCAACAAGTACCAGGCCGGTAAAAACACCCCGAAAGCGGAGAAGAGCATCGAGTTACGCATTTCGGGTCCCTTCGTAGCGCCAATAAAGATGCCATCGAAAACGAAGCACCAGACCGAGACCAGCGGCGATACCGCGGCCCACACCAAGAACCGCCCAGCTTCCGATCGGACGGCCTCGATGTCCGTGAGAAGCGCGATCAACGAGGTCCCGAAGATCGAATACAGACCCGCGAACAACACGGCAAACAGGAGCGACCAAAGGGTACCGATGACGACCGAAGCGCGGAATCGGCTACGATCCGAAGCCCCGATCGCCGATCCGACCAGCGCTTCGAGTGCGTTCGCAAACCCGTCGAGTCCAAGGGCCATCAGCATTTGGAAGTTGAGTAAGATCGCGTTCGCCGCAAGGATCGTGTCGCCCTGGCTTGCGCCCTGCTTGGTAAAGAAAGCGAACGTCGCGATCAAACACAATGTGCGCAGCAGGATATTCCAGTTTAGCGTCAGGAGTCGACGGATACCCCGCCACTTCCAGCCGAGCTTCGCGCTGTCTCCGTGCTCTGAAAGCACGCGCATCACGAGCCAGATTCCGAGCACCATCGAGAAATACGCGCTGGTAAGCGCGGCATAAGCTGCGCCGGCAATACCAAGTTCCAGCACCACGACGAAAATCAAATCGAGGACGGCGTGAAGCAGGGAGGGAATAGCAGCCAGGATCAAAGCCGCTCTGGTGTTCTGCGTGCCGACCAACCAACCGGTGAAAACCATCGTTGCGAGCACGCCCGGCGCACCCCAGATCTTGATTTCGAAATAGCGAGCGGCGTGGATATACGAAGCGGCGCTACCGTCGAGCAAGCCAAGACCGAAGACCAGGATTTCGTCTCGCAACGACAGCATGAAAAGCGCGATCAACGTGGCCACGAGCAGTGCATCGCGCAGCGTCGAACGCATCTGCTGCGGGTCGTTCGCGCCGTGGTCCTGGGCGACGACTCCGGTAGTGCCCATGCGCAGGAACGTCATACCCCAATACAGAAAGTCGAACAGCACGGTGGCGATGGCGATCCCCGCCAAGCGGCTCTCGTCATCGAGATGTCCGATGACCGCGGTGTCGACCAGCCCCAAAACCGCGATCGATACGTTCGACAGCATCATGGGCGCCGCGAGGCGCCAAAGATCGCGATGCTGGCCTCTGTTCACCAAGTTGTTCCGGGCAGGACTGCTCGCGGATCCGTTACCGATACCATCGACTCCATCGGAGTCCCACCGCGGGGGAACTCAGCTCGGAAAACGAGGTAAGACGGCCCAAGCAAGGGATCGAAGGAGCGGCCTCCACCTCCGGCCGGGACAGGCACCGCGCTCGCCGCGTTTCCGTAACCTCCCGTCCTGGACCTCGAAAACGTTGCGGGCATCAGGGCGAACCTGGAGCGGCCGAGACCCAGTTCGGCCGAAGACTCAAATATCGCGCCCCGGGCTTTACCGATACGGCAGGTGCGTTATGCTTTGGCCACACGGTAACAAATTGTCAATACCCACATATGACGTCCGAACTCGGTTTACAGCGACAACGGGATTTGTTCGAACGCTTGAGCGCGAACCTCAGCCGCGTCATCCAAGGCCAAGACGCAACGATACGATTGCTCCTAGCGGCATTCTTAACCAAAGGTCACGTCCTCCTGGAAGATTTTCCCGGTACCGGGAAAACCACGCTCGCTAAAGCGCTGGCGCGCTCCGTCGGCGCGGACTTTCAGCGGATCCAGTTCACCCCCGACCTGCTGCCGACCGACATCCTCGGGGTTTCGGTATTCAATCCCCAAAGTGGGGCTTTCGAAATACATCGCGGCCCGATATTTGCGGAAATCCTTCTAGCGGACGAAATTAATCGCGCTTCGCCTCGCACCCAGTCGGCATTGCTCCAGGCGATGGGTGAGGGGCAGGTCAGCCTCGACGGCACATTGTACCCCCTCCCTGATTTATTTTTCGTCATCGCCACCCAGAACCCCGTCGAGTTTCACGGGACCTATCCGCTCCCGGAAGCGCAAATGGACCGTTTCGCAATGCGTTTGTCTCTAGGCTATGTCACAACGGAACAGGAGGTCGAAATCGCGACGGCCGAGATCGATGGACCGCCAATCGACAATGTCGAGCCCTGTGTGACGCGGGAGGAGGTCACTGCTTTCGAACGCGCGGCGCGAGGCGTGGAAGTATCGGCCGAATTAAGACGCTATGCCGTAGAACTGGTGGCGGCGACGAGGATCCAAGGTGAACTCAGCTTGGGCGCGAGTCCGCGCGCTTCCATTACCTTGCTCAAGGCCGCGCAAGCATTGGCCATTTTTGACGGGACGGGATTCGTGACGCCCGATCAGATACAGGAATTAGCGCCCTCGGTAGTCGGTCATCGAATCGTTTTGGACGCGAATTCCCGCTTTAGCGGGGCAACGACGCACAGCATTGTCGAACGGATCCTGTCCGAGATCCCTGTACCGCGGTAAGGCAGCTATGCGGGCTTGGATCGTGCGCCGAATATTACGCCTGTTCCGTACTTTGTCGCGCATCTCCTTATGGTTCGAAACTCGCTTCACCGCAGTCGGGCGACTCATCATCGGAGGCGCCGTCGCGGCGGCAGTTTTCGGCGTCGATCCTCGCCAGACTCTCGCTTTTCAACTTGCCGCCGTGCTGATCGCGCTCATCATCGTCGCGATGCTCGCGAGTCTGCGCTGGCGCCCGCGGCTCGAATGCAAACGAAACCTTCCTGATACCGTCACTGTCGGCACGGCGATTTCTTATTCGATCTCCATCACCAACCATGGCAATACCGTCCAGGGCGGACTCGTGTTGGCGGATCGCCTGCTAACGCGCTACCCGACACCGAAAAATTTTCTAGACGCCAAAGCCGGTCTGCGTCAAAACGATCTGAACTGGTTCGACCGCCGAGTCGGTTTTCCACGGTGGTTGGATCTCGTCCGCAGGAGTCGCGGGGCACGTCTTTTGCCGGTCCCCGTGCCGACGATAGCCGCGCATTCCACGGTTAAGGTCACGATAGCGCTTACGCCGTTGCGGCGCGGGAAGCTGATCTTCACGGATCTCGAAGTGAAACGTCCGGATCCACTCGGGATATTCTTTGCCAAACACCGCGTTAGACTACACGGCGATCTCGTGTCACTGCCGAAACGCTACCCGGTGCCACCATTGCACTGGATTTCCGAGCGTCATTTTCACCGTGGCGGCTTGACCCTCGCGGCGACGGTCGGCGATTCGGAAGAATTCGTCGGCTTGCGCGATTACCGGCCGGGCGATCCGCTACGGCACATACATTGGCGCAGTTTCGCCAAACGCGGTACTCCCGTCGTTAAAGAATACCAGGATGAATATTTCGATCGGCATGCGTTGATAATCGACACCTATGCCGGCGGCGGACCACCGAACTACTTCGAAGCCGCGATCTCGGTCGCCGCTTCATTCATCCAAACGCCCCGCCCCAGCGACTCGATTCTCGATCTCGTTTTCATAGAACAGCAGGTGTGGCAATTGACGACGGGACGCGGACTTTCGAATAACCATCAAATCCTCACACAGCTGGCAGAGCTGCAACCGACCGGCGCGGACGAATTCGAGCACCTTGCGGCATACTTGCGGCGATACCTGGACCGCCTCGCCAGCATCATAATGGTCACACCGACATGGGATCCGGTGCGTCAAGCATTCGTCGACGAGCTGCACCGACGGCGAATGAGATGTCTCGTACTTCGGATCAACGAAGCGGCGCCGGATAATGAAGATGCGGCCGCGGTTACCGGGCGGATCGTCCGACCGTCGCTGCTCGAACGGGATATCGCGAATATCGCGGTGCCGGTTTAGCCCGCATGGCACCATGAACGATGCATCGATAGCGCTTCCACGTTTCTGGGTGGGCATTTGCCTGCTCGTATGGGGTGCGTTCACCGACCAAGTGGCACTCGGATTCGGATTGGCGATCGTCGCCGAATTCGGCAACTTGTCGCCTGTTAAATGGGAGCTTTCCGACCAACATTTCTACCGCGTCGCCGATCTGACCAGCGTCTTTTTTGCGGTCGTCGCCATCTACCAATTTAACGAACACTCCATCTACGGGATCTATCGCATTCTGGCCCTCCTGCCTGTTTGTGTCTTTCCGCTACTCATGGCCGAACGCTACAGCACCACCGGCGCCATCCCTTTGAGCGCCCTGTTTCTTTCGCAACGCCGGCGTGTCAAAGGCGGTCACGAGCGCGAGCGTTTTGTCGGCGTGTCGTTCCCTTTCGGGATCGTCTGCATACTCGCCGCGAGCGGCGGCGAGGTGCCAGAAATGTTGTACCTGTCGAGCATCTTCATACTGGTTACGGGCGCGCTGCTCGCCGGGCGGGTCAAACGTTACTCGCTGCCGACGTGGGCCGCTGCAGCGATCGCCGTCGGAGTCGTCGCTTTCGGGATCCAGGCCGGCGTCCGGCTCGCGCAACGACAGATCGAGGGCTCGTTTTCGTACTGGGTGAACCAGTTCGCCTGGTTTCAAACCGATCCAAACCGTACGCTGACCGCCATCGGGTCTATCGGACGTCTGAAACTCTCCGACCGGATCAGGGTGCGGGTCAAAGCACCACTGTCGACGCCGGTACCGATCACGCTGCGCGAGGCAAGTTACTCCAAGTTTAACCTTGGTATGTGGTCCTTGTCCGACGGTCAATTTTCGGCGATCGATCCGGTAGCGGGAAGTCCCGTCTGGATCCTCGAAAATGAAATCGTGGCGGGCGGTACCCGTACCGCAAGTCTCGTCATTGATCACGCTCGCGATGTCGGAGTCGCACCGCTACCGTATGGCACGACCCGGGTCTTCGGCGCCGAAGTGATCGAAGTCCAACGCAATCAATATGGCACGACTTTGGTGGAAGCGCTGCCGGGTCAACTCGAGTATAGCGTTTCCTGGACGAACGGAGACGCCCCGCGTCCACCGCCCGCCGCGGCCGATTCGGCGATCCCCGAGAACTATTCCCAGGTCCTGCGTCAAATCGCTGCCGAGATTGGCCTGATGCCCGATGACACAAACGCGGCGGCGCTCGCGCGGGTGGAAGACTTCTTTCGGGACAATTTCAAGTACTCACTGATTCAGCAGGGCTTTTACCCGGGACGCACCGCGCTTGCGCATTTCTTACTCCAGGACCGCAAGGGGCATTGCGAATATTTCGCCACCGCAACCGCCCTACTGCTTCGCCAAGCGGGTATACCGGCTCGGTATGCCGTTGGTTATGTGGTAAGCGAATACTCTCCGTTGGAAAAGGCGTTCGTCGCCCGGGCCAGACATGCCCACAGTTGGACGGAAGCGTTCATCGACAACCGTTGGATCACTGTCGATACGACACCCGGCGAGTGGTATGGATTGGAGCAAGCGCATGCGTCGAACTGGCAAGGCGTGCAGGATCTATTGTCGTGGATCGGCAACCGCTATGCGCGCTTCCAGAGAACCGACCGCGATTTTGTCGATGGAACGCTACTTTGGCTAGTTCCGCCGCTGTTCTTATTGCTCCTGTGGCGGTTGCGCTCGCGCGCGCGAACAGTGCTCGCCCGGCAACAAACACGCCCTGCGATTCGAGGGGAACAGGGTCTAGATTCAGAGCTGTATGGTTTTTCCGGGCTACTTCGGGCCAGGGGCTTCACGTTGCGTCCGGGAGACACGCTAAAAGCCTTCCTGAACCGAAACGTAGATGCGGATGTTGCAGGGGTACGTCTTGTTCGGCTTCTCGAACTACATTACCGATACCGGTTCGCCGAGAAAGGTCTGTCGCTGGACGAACGGGATGAGTTGCGCGGGGGAAGCGAGGAATACTGCCGCCGATACGCGAAAGATCCAGGCTAGGAGCCGGCGGTCAGCGCTTGGCGCAAACTTTGAGCGTCCGGCGCGTCTCCCATCTCGACAAGATAACGGTCGACGATGCCCTTATCCAGTAGACCCTGTGAAATCATGCGGCTCTTTTCTCCGGCGCCGACCCCCGGACTGCGGATGAAATCTTCGGGGGAAATCGATTTAGACACCAGCATATTGGCGCACTCGTTGGCGATGTCCCGCAGTACTGCATAGTTCGGATCCAAACGTAGTTGGACGAACGCTGGAGAAGCCAGACTATTTTCGTAAACTCCGCGGATTTCCAGTTTGTAATCGCCGATCAAAATTGGATTTATCGTTTCCTCGAGCTGCGCTTCGATCGTCAAAAGCCGACTGCTCACCAGATCAGACCACATCGCCCGGCGTTTCGTATCGGCCCCCAGTACCGCGTAGATTTCAAGAATGTCACTGACGCTTAGATCACTGTAGCGGTCGTGGACCAAAGTATAATTGCGCTCACCCGCCATCGCTTCGACCGACGAAAACCCTAGAAAATGGATCGCGGTACCGTAATCTTCTATCGCCGCGTTGAAACCAAATCCGCAAACGAGCTGCGCCGAATTCAGACCAAGAGCCTGGGCGATCCGGGTGCGCCGGGCGGCCTGGTCGCCCTGCGGTGCAACTCGAGTCGACGCAAGAATCCTTCCGAGTTCCTCGCGATCACCATGAAGTAATGTTTCGATCGAGTACAATTCGTTATGCTACCAATGCGCCGTTGAACGAGGCCGGTCCGTCCAGGTCTCTGATTCTTCTATACCGCGTGTCCGCGAGAAGGTTGTGGAGCCCCGCTCGGAGATCGATACACCGCCGGTCGAGAGGGCGATCACGACATCCTCGCAGCCAGGAGCCTCGCCAAATGCGAGCTCACCGCCAACATGGGGGTATTTCGCCTCACACTTCCTCCTTCTTCACCACGATCCGATGACGACCCCGCCTTCGAACGTCGCCACCGGTACGACCGATGTCGTGGAGCCTGTATCATGCCAGTTCCCGCCCGCGGCGTCGTCGGCTTTGTCTGCTCGCAAACCGTCGCAACCTGAGAGATTGTCGACCACCCGAACCACGCGTCGATCGCCGCTCCCGCACCGGCGCGAAACGGAAACAGTCCTGCGTCGCTCGGTAGGCAATATTCTAACGCCGCGCCGACGTTCCTCACCAGTCGACTGCTGTCCGGCAGCGCTGGTCCCGGGGAAGCCCGGTGTCACCGCTGCACTACCAAACCGGGGGATCCGAATCGTGCACTATTGAGACTTGCACAAAGACCGAACACACATGCACCGTAGGTTAGGTTAGGCTTGATGAGCGCCGCAACCCAACAATTCAGCCTACATGTTGGGTTACGCCCTACGGGCTAACCCAACCTACAATGTTCACGAAGTAGGTCACCGCAACGCCCAGGGGATCAGTTCGTACCCGACTGCAGTGATAACCAGCAGGCTCAGTAGGTTCATAATCGCGCCGGCCGACGCCATGTCGGGCGCACTGATCCGGCCGCTACCGAAAATAATTGCATTAGGCGGCGTCGCCACCGGTAGCATGAACGCGCAACTGGCGGCTAAGGCGACCATGGCGATCACCCGCTCGGGATCGAGCCCGAGAAGCGGCGCGGCCGCCGCCAATACGGGTACGAGGGTCGCGGTAGTCGCAATATTGCTGGTGAGTTCGGTCAAAAGTACGACTAAGCCGACGATTACGGTGAGCAATATGATCGGAGATATCGACGGCAACCCCGATACCCACACACCGATCGCCTCGTCGGCGCCCGTCGCATTGATAGTCGCCGCGAGACTCAAACCGCCGCCGAATAAGATCAGCGTGCCCCATGGCAACTCGCGCGTGTCGGGCCAGTCGAGAACGAACTTACCCGCTTTGAGGTCAACGGGAATGACAAACAACGTGCACGCCGCCATCAACGCCACACCCGCGTCGGTCAAGTACGAAAACGGCGTTTGCCCGAATAGAGTCAAATCGGCGATCCACGGCCGCGTAAGCCAACCACACACCACTGTGCCGAAAATGATTAAGGTGGCCCGTCCGCCCCTTTCGAGTTCGCGCCACACCAATGGGCGGCCGCCGATCTGCAGCGACCCCGCATCCAGTGCCGCCGGCAGCGAAAAGTGGACGCGCGTCAGATAAAACCATGCGCACGGGAGCAGAACCAAAACACAGGGGATCCCGATGGTCATCCACCTCAGAAAACCGATTTCCGTGCCGAGAACATCGTTGAAATATGAAGCGACGTACAGGTTCGGAGGGGTCCCGATGATCGTTCCCATACCACCGATCGATGCGCTATAGGCTACGCCCAAGAGCAGGCATTTTGCGAACTGCCCGTCGCCCTCGCCCTTGCCGATCACGCTCAACGCGATCGGCAACATCATGATCGTCGTTGCGGTATTGGACAACCACATGCTGAGGAACGCCGTAACGATCATGAAACCGCCGACCAAGCGTACCGGCGCGTCACCGACACGCCCCAACAAGGACACTGCAAAACGTCTGTGCAGACCCCATTTTTGGAGCGCGATAGAAATCAAAAACCCACTTAAAAACAAAAAGATAAGTGGGTGCGCGTAAGCCTGCGCCGTAACCTTGAATGGCGCGATCCCGAGGATCGGAAACAAAGTGATCGGTAGCAGCGCTGTGACGGCCATCGGGATAGCTTCGGTGATCCACCAGATCGCCATCCAGCAGGCGATGGCAATGACTACACGCACCTCGGGTGCGATTGCCAGAACTGCCTCATGGCCGTCCGAAAACGTTGTGGGCAACAAGGCGTATACCAGTATTCCACCGAGCGGCCCGGCAAGGAGCGACAGTCTCCGGCTATTCGCGCTCACCAAACGCCCTGCAACGCCATCCGTATGACACAAAATTTAGCTTGGCAAATGACTATGAGCCGACGATCATGGAGCATATCAGCTGCTTCTTTTCCGGGCCCGGTCATAAAGGCTTTCCTATTCTAATGTCCGATGATAAGATAAACTGATAACTTACTGTACCATATAAAGAATATCGCTATAAAAGCAACCTACTATGCTGACTTTCGATATCTCAGGCGCGCAAATAGATGGTGCGAGAGACTACCAAGAAGACGCCTTCCTGATCACGCACCTCGGTGATTCCGAAAGCGAAAGCGAAGGCGGGTCGCTGGTCATTGTCGCCGACGGCATGGGGGGCCACGCTGCCGGGAACGTCGCCAGCAACATGGCGGTACAGACGTTCAATAAACATATCACGAGTAATTTCCCGAACGACGACCTGCCGGAGGTGCTGCGGGAGTCGGTCCAGCAAGCGAACAATTCGATCACGGAGACGGTACGTGAAACAGCGGCCTTGAAAGGTATGGGCTGCACCCTGGTGGCCGCGGTATTGGAAGGCAACTCCGTCCGCTGGGTCAGCGTCGGCGACAGCCACCTCTACCTCATCCGGGCCGAAGAAATCAAGAAGAAAAACGCCGATCACAGTTATGGCGGTTTTCTCGATCGCATGGCGGCCGAAGGCACGCCGGTAGAACCGGAAGCCGGCTTTTCGCGCAACATGCTCATGAGCGCCCTGACCGGGGAAGAGATCGCCGAAATAGACTGTCCCGAAACGCCGCTCGAACTTGAAGCCGGCGATCGCATTATCGTCGCGAGCGATGGTCTCGATACCTTGAGTCACGGGAAGGTTCTGTCTTTTTCGGCCGAGGCGGAATCCGCGAAATCATGTGTCGAAGCCCTGCTGCAGGGCGTCGAAGATGCAAAGATGCCGCGCCAGGACAACACAACCGTCGTGGTCATCGATGTAGCGGCTAAAGAGGAACCGGCGTTACGAACCGCGGTAACTATTCCCGCCGCTGTGCAAGAACCGGAAGTCCCACCGCAAGAGTCCGCGCCGCGCGCATTTGCGGTCGAAGAGGATGGGCCGAGCGGCGCCGGCAGCGGTTTACTGATCGCCATTGGCGTCGCGCTGTTGATTGCGGTAGCGGCCGGGGCTTACTGGTTTATGACATCGGGTTCGTCGGAGGTGGCGCCTGAAATCGAATTGACCGTGGAGGACGAGACGGAACCGGCGGAAATCGTCGCAGAAGACACGAGCGAAGAAGTCGCTACCGAACCTGAAGTCGAGGTCGTGGAAGAGCCGGAGGTCGCGGCGGAGCCCGAACCTGAGCCCGAAGTCGCCGAAACACCCTCGGTAGCGAAAGGAGAAACGTTCACCGATAAGATGAAATCCGGCAGTAATGCGCCCTCTATGGTCTGGATAGCTGGTGGCCAGTTCGCGATGGGCAGCCGTGACAGCGGCGCGGAATTCGACGAACGACCACAGCATACGGTGAAGGTCAAACCGTTCGCGATGAGCCGGTATGAAATCACGATCGCCGAGTACTCCAAATTTGCCCGATCGAGTGGCCGTAAGGCACCGAAGACAGGCGATTTGAGCACGGAGAATCACCCCGTGTTTTTTGTGTCGTGGAATGACGCGGTGGCCTATACGAAATGGTTGTCTGTGCAAACCGGGAAGAATTATCGCTTACCGACGGAAGCAGAGTGGGAATTCGCTGCACGCGCCGGCAGCACGACCGCCTATCCGTGGGGGCGTCGGCTGGGCAGCGACCACGCGCACTGCTTCGCTTGCGAGACGGGGCTCGACCCCCGACATCCGACTAAGGTCGGCCGCTTCGAAGCTAACGCGTTCGGACTGTTCGACATGGCCGGAAACATCGAAGAATGGACGTATGACTGCTACAACAGGAACTATGAGGGCGCGCCCTCAGACGGGACCGTTTTCGAGGGCGGCGATTGCTCGGTCCGCGTCGTCCGCGGCGGCGCCTATTCGAGCGGGCCGAAGGCACTGCGCTCGGCCGCGCGTTCCAAATTCCGTTACGATTCGAGCAACGATAATATCGGCATACGCGTCGTCCGGGAACACTAGCCTGCATATTGCGTCAGCATCGCGAGAGCCGGCGGAATTCGCAGCCGCTGTGGAGCCGGTTTGGAGGGAGAGTGATAGCCGTAGCTATCGCTTGAGCGAAAACCAAACCACAGTGAGCGAGAAACCGCCGGAATCGCGATAGAACGACGCCGGAGACAGTTTGCCACGGTTCGAACCTCGCCCTAATTCCGGCAATCGCACCGACTCTCAACGCGTTACCATGCAGGCGTTGTTCGGCTGGTGCAATATGCAGGCTAGCAGCCTGTCGGACAGGGGCTCGCCGCGGGATCGAGTACCCGGCCGCTCGACCTCATCGGGCATCGCGCGTCTCGGCGACGGCGACATCAAACGCTACTATGGTGTTTCTCAAATGGCGGAGCAGCACGAGACTCGGCAGAGCGACGATAACGGTAGCGCCAAAGAAGCTTACCCAGCCGTAGGCGTCGACGAAATAGCCGGCCGGCGGTCCGCTCAGAACCCGACCCAGGCTCGCCGCGGCAGTTAGTAACGCGAATTGCGTGGCCGTATATCGCCGATCACAGATCGCGATCAGCAAAGCGACCAAAGCGGCCGTTCCCATTCCGCCGGACAGATTCTCCAGTGCAACCACGATAACCATCGTCGCGTAGGACTTCCCGCTGATCGCGAGCACTAGGAATCCGAAATTGGTGAGCGCCTGGATCACCGCGAAAACCAGCAGCGACCGATATAAGCCCCAACGGATCATCAAAGTGCCGCCGAATATGCCGCCAAGGAGCGACGCGACGATGCCGAGACCTTTGTAGATCGCACCGACTTCGGCGAGGCTGAAGTCCAGCGCCCGGACGAAAAACGCGACGCTTAGCCGACCCGCCGAAGCGTCCCCCAACTTGTAAAGAAAGACGAGGGCCAGCAGTGCGAGCGCGTCGCGCCGCTGAAAGAAAGCGACGAACGGTCGCACTAGCGCGTCCCCGATGCTCTGCGGGATCGCAACGGGAGAACGAGGTTCGCGTGCGATGAGGGTCGCCGCGACCCCAATCGTCATGACGACGGCGATCGCGGCATAGGTTGCATTGAAACCAATCCTATCGGCGAGAACGAAAGCGCCGGCACCAGACACCACCATTGCAATTTTGTATCCCGCGACCGACAAACCGGCGCCGATTCCGCGTTCCTTGGGCAGTAATATCTCCGCGCGGTAGGCATCGACCGCGATATCCTGGGTCGCGGATAGAAACGCGAGCCCTAAAGCCAACCAGGCCACGAGCATGACGTGGCTGTCTGGGTCTTGACCCGCAAGCGCAAACATCAACCCAATGAGCAAAAACTGGCTTGCCGCCATCCAACCGCGCCGCCGGCCTAACCAGGGAGGGCAGAACCGGTCCAGAAGCGGCGCCCACAAGAATTTGAAAACATAGGGCACCATTAAAAGCGAAAACAAACCGATGGTTGTGATATCAACGCCGGACACCGTCAGCCAAGCCTGGAGGGTGCTGTCGGTCAACGCCAACGGCAGACCAGACGAAAAACCAAGCAAGGTAACCACGGTCAGACGCCGGCGGCTACCAGCAGTATCGCAGCGGCCGGCCGCGACCGGAGCTTCGGTCTGCGGCCCGCTCACTGCCCGCGCTTCGAACGTTTCATTGTCTTATCGATCCTCCGCCATGTATCCAATGTACCGGACCGCGCCCCTCTCCGCCGCTTGTGCGCCGAGCACTCGGTGTATGATGGCCCCGATGGGTACCGAAATCGAACGCAAATTTCTGGTTACGAATGACGACTGGCGCAGCCAGGCCGTCGATTCACGGTCGATGGCACAGGGCTACCTCGCTGCCGATGGGCCCTGCTCGGTGCGGGTGCGTGTCAGCGGGGACGATGCCAACATCAATATCAAAAGTGCGATACTAGGGATCGAAAGGTCGGAATTCGAGTTCCCGATACCCGTGGGCGAAGCACGTGCCCTGCTCGAAACCTTTTGCCGCGACAAGCTCGTCAGCAAAACTCGTCACTACGTCCCTTATGCGGATCACACCTGGGAAATCGATGTTTTCGATGGTGCCAACAAAGGGTTGGTCGTGGCAGAAATCGAACTGGGCGCGGTCGACGAAGCATTCTCGCAACCGGCTTGGGCCGGTCGAGAGGTATCGAACGATCGACAGTACTATAACGTCAGCCTGGTCGAGTACCCCTACCGCGATTGGCCCGCCACGGACGGCGATCGCTAACCCGCATTTTCTGCTCTTGATCTACCGGCGGTATCGACCCGGTCCGGCAACGCCGGGTGTCCGGCGGGAGCATCGACCTCTCGTCGAAACGCCCACCAGGCTTCCAGACGCCCGATGGGCGCGTGTTATACTAATTCGCTCAAAATCCAGTACGAGTATGGAATACGGATGCCAACTGCAAGCGTCGGCGAAAAGCTGGTAGACAACTTCGGTCGCGAGGTGACCTACGTCCGACTGTCGGTGACGGATCGCTGTGATTTTCGGTGCGTATACTGCATGGCGGAGGACATGACCTTCGTCCCGCGGGCAAAGATCCTTACCCTCGAAGAGCTCGCGCAGATCTCGACGGCATTCGTCCAACTCGGTGTCGAAAAGATCCGCATTACGGGCGGCGAGCCGCTGGTTCGACGCAATATCGTCAAGCTCATGAGAGACATCGCAAACCTCGATGGTCTAAAAGAGCTCACCCTCACGACCAACGGTTCGCAACTGCCGCGCTTGGCGGGCGAGATTCGGGCGGCCGGGGTCCGGCGTTTGAATATCAGCCTCGATTCACTGAACCCCGACTTGTTCCGCCGGATCACCCGCACGGCGGAGCTGGAGCACGTACTGCGTGGCATCGACGCAGCGTGCGCAGCCGGGTTCGACAAAATCAAAATCAATGCTGTGATACTGAAGAACCGGAACCACAAAGAGGTGCTCCCGCTCCTCGACTTCGCCGGTCACCGGGGCATGGACATCACATTTATCGAAGAAATGCCGCTGGGCGCGATCGAGCACCACGATCGGGCAGAGGCGTATTACAGCAGTGACGAAATTCGGCGCGATATTCAAACGCGCTATACCCTGGTTCCAACGACCGCGACGACGGGCGGCCCGTCCCGCTATTTCAACGTTTCCGAAACAGACACACGGGTCGGTTTTATTTCACCGCATAGCCATAATTTCTGTGACACCTGTAATCGAGTTCGTCTGACCGCCGAAGGGCGTCTGCTCTTGTGTCTCGGTCAGGAACACTCGACCGATCTGCGCAAGGTTGTGCGCTCGCATCCGGGAGATATCGAAACGCTAAAAGAGGCCATCCGTAATTCGATGGCGACCAAACCCCGCGGTCACGACTTCAATCTGACCGAGAAACCGATTATTTTTCGCCACATGAACGCGATCGGCGGCTAACACGACGATAAGCCGAGACGGTTCTACCTCGCTATGCACCGCGGTGATATTTCCGGCGTAATTTTGGCGGGCGGGCGCGGCTCGCGGCTGGACGGAGATGACAAGGGTCTGGTCGATGTAGCGGACCGCCCCATGATCAGTTACGTGATCGAGCGATTTGTACCACAGGTCAGTTCACTTTTTATCAACGCGAACAGGAACACCGCACGCTATCGCGAATTCGGCTACCCGGTCGTGGCGGACACGGTGGACGGTTTTGCTGGACCGCTGGCCGGAATTGCTGCGGTACTCGCCCTTTGCAAGGCAGAGTATCTCGCCACCGCTCCTTGTGATTCACCGTTTCTGCCAGAGGATCTGGTCCCACGGCTCGCGGCAGCACTCGAAACGGCGAACGCGGAAATCGGTGTCGCCACCAGCGGCGGATGCCCGCAGCCGGTTTTTGCTCTGATTTCATCCGGGCTCGCGGACTCGCTGTCCGAGTACCTATCCGACGGCGGCAGAAAGATCCTCACCTGGTATCGACAACGCCGCCTCGTCGCAGTCGATTTCGGGCCGGATGAATCGCCGTTCGCGAATATCAACGCTCCCGGCGACCTGGCAACGGCGGCCGGACGTCTACGGGGCCAATGAAAACGTTTCGTTACCGCGGCATCCCGGTGGTCGGATTTGCCGCTTTCAGCGGTACCGGCAAGACCACCCTTATGCGGAAACTGATCCCCTGCCTCGCGGCAAGGGGAAAGCGCACGGCGATTGTCAAACACGCGCACCACGATTTTGATATCGATCATCCGGGCAAAGACAGCTACGAATTGCGGCGTGCCGGCGCGAATCAGGTGCTGGTGGGTTCGGGTGAGCGCTGGGCGATGGTCGCCGAGAAGCGCTCCGGCAAGGAGCCCCTGTTGACGAACTTTCTCGAGCATCTGGTGATCTCCGATACGGATCTGATCCTCGTCGAAGGTTTCCGTCACCTGACGTTCCCGAAGATCGAAGTCCATCGAAAATCGCTCAATCGCGGCTTGTTCTACGAGAACGACGATTTCATCATCGCGATCGTTACGGATGACGTCGACACGCACAAAAAGGAGCTCCCGACCATCGACCTCGAACGGGTCGAAGAACTAGCGGATTTTCTCGTCGACTACTGCGATGCGTCCGTGAACCCGTGACGCCAATTCCCAACGACGATGGAAATAGCGCGCGATTGCGGGGAGAATAGAGACTGATTGATTCTGGCTCCGCGCCGTTCGACCTCTCGCAAAGACGCGAAACAAGCGGGGATTGTCCTGAAAAGCCGAATTCTTTAACCCGAACTTTGTGAATGAACTCAAATGCCAAATGATGTTGTAGCGTCGCAGCCGAGCTGTGACGACGATTATGATTCCGATTCGCTGACCTGCGACCAAGCCGTGGCCCGAATTCTGGGAGCCGTCTCGTCGGTCTCGGAGACCGAGACCCTACCGGTCCGGGAAGCCTTGGACCGCGTTTTGGCGAAACCGGTGATCTCGAAGATCGACGTCCCGTCGCATACCAATTCGGCGATGGACGGCTATGCGATGCGCGCCGAGGACCTACCGGGCGATGGGACGAAGCGCCTGCAAGTCATCGGTACTGCGTTCGCCGGAAAGCCGTATCGTGGGACGGTCGGCCCGGATCAGGCGATCCGAATCATGACGGGCGCGGTGGTACCGCCGGAAACCGGCGTCGTCATCATGCAGGAAGACACCGAATTGGAAGACGAGCAGATCGTTATCGATAATCGGCACAAGCCGGGACAAAATGTACGGGCGGCCGGCGAAGATATTGCTGCGGGTTCGACCGTATTGCGTCCCGGGCACCTAATCGGACCCGCCGACCTCGGATTAATAGCGTCGCTCGGCATTGGCGAAGTAGAAGTCGGCCGCCGCCCCCGAGTTGCATTCCTGTCGACGGGCGACGAACTCCGCGGCGTCGGCGAGACGCTGGAGGTCGGCGAAATCTACGACAGCAACCGCTACACACTGCACGGTATGTTGAAACGTCTGGGAACGGATATCGTCGACCTCGGAGTAGTAGAGGACGAACGCGAAGCGGTGCGCGCCGCGCTTTTCGAGGCCGCCGAAGTCGCCGATGTCGTTATCACATCGGGCGGGGTATCCGTCGGTGAAGCCGACTACATCAAGGAGATACTGACGGAGATCGGCGAAGTACGTTTCTGGAAGGTCGCAATGAAACCCGGGCGCCCGCTGGCATTTGGAACGATCGAGGGTTCGATCTTTTTTGGTCTGCCAGGCAACCCCGTCTCGGTAATGGTCACTTTCTACCAGTTTGTGCAGCCGGCTTTGTTGAAGCTAATGGGTGCCGAACCGCGACCACAGCTGTTAGTCAAGGCGAAAGCAGCCAACACGCTCAAGAAGCGACCGGGACGATTGGAATATCAGCGCGGCTACCTGAAGCGAGATGAAAACGGAGAACTGACGGTCAGCACGGACGCAGACCAGGGATCAGGGATTTTGAGCTCCATGTCCAGCGCAAACTGCTTCGTCGTGCTACCGATGGACGGTGGGCGGGTCGAACCCGGCGCCGCAGTCGACGTGCAGCCTTTCTACGGCATGATGTAATCGAAAAGCGGTCCGGAGAAGTTCCGGGTTAGCGACCGTTCACCGTTGTACCGGGGGTATTGCTCGCGACCCAGCGATGACCTTCGTCCAGTTCTTCCTTTTTCCAGAACGGCGCGTGCGATTTGAGTGCTTCCATCACGCTCGCGCAGGCTTCGAAAGCCGCGGCACGATGGGCGGACCACACCGCGACGAGTACGATCGGGTCGGCCGGTCGCAATGCTCCGACCCTGTGAATCACTAGGATTTCTTGCAGTGCCCAACGATTGCCGGCATCTTCACAGATTTTCTCGAGATGACGCTCGGTCATGCCCGGATAATGTTCGAGCGTCATCGTGTGGACGTTCTGGCTTTCGTTGAAATCCCGCATCGAGCCGACGAAAACGGCAGTTGCGCCGGCTTTCCCGAGCAAGGCCGGGTGTCCTTCCTGAAAACGGACTACCTCGCGCCACGGATCGAAGGGCCGCTCACGGATCTCGACCGACAAGGCTCAGCCCCCGGTCACGGGTGGGAAATAGGCCACTTCGTCACCATCGTGTAACAGTGTATCGAATTCGCAATAGTCCATGTTGACGGCAAAAAGCAGGCCGGGCGGGACCGCGGCGTCCTCGCTGACCATCGCCCAAGCGGAAGCAACGCTCATGCCGTCCGTATACTCCAAGGTCGCCTCGCGCCTGCCCAGAGACTCGGCTAAACTTGCAAATAACTTAACCTTGATACTCACGTCTGTTTCCGTAGCGGTTCGAGTTTATCGAATTTCACCAGAAACACGATGTTATCGCAACGGCCTCTGAGTTGAGAAATTATGTCTGAACTAACCCATTTCGACGATCGAGGTCGTGCCCATATGGTCGATGTCGGAGGGAAAGCCTCGAGCGCGAGGTGCGCGGTCGCCGAAGGCCGGATCTCGATGTCTCCAGCTACGCTGGATCTGATCGTTGCCGGCGGGCACAAAAAAGGGGATGTCATCGGAGTCGCCAGAATTGCCGGGATCATGGCCGCTAAGCGCACCGCCGATCTTGTCCCGCTATGCCACCCCTTGTTCTTGACGCGAGTGGAGATCGAATGCGAGCCTGATCCCGGGACCGCGTCTGTCTACTGCCGGACGAGTGTGGAAACACGCGGCCAGACCGGGGTCGAAATGGAAGCACTAACCGCCGTGCAAATCACATTATTGACAATCTATGATATGTGCAAAGCGGTTGATCGCGGTATGACCATGTCGGAGATCCGGCTGGTCGAAAAATCAGGAGGACAATCCGGTCTTTGGCGACGCGGCGACGAAAAGAATGCTTAGAAGCGGAGTCAACCGCTCAAAGCGGCGACGATGTCGTGTGCCGGGTGTGCCTGGATCGCTTCGGTCACCCAACCCCACGCTGTCAATTCGACGGGCCCTGCTGTCTTACCGACCGCGATTTTCAAGTAAGTAATTTCCTCGGCGACTTTTTCGGGCGCCAACCAGTCCAAGCGAGTTAGCAGTATTGCCGCTTCGACGACCGCTGCCTGGGCGCGGTTGAATCCTTTGAACGGGGTGTGCATCTCGGCTAGTTCGGTAGAAAAATAGAACGTCGGCCGCTCATCGTCCTCGTCGCAATCTACGAGCGACAGTTCACGGTACGCCAACGTGTCGGCCAGCCGCCATCCAGCTATTCGCTGCGCGGCGGTCGCCGGCCAATCCCGGCGCCCGGTCAAACAACCGGCGATAATCGAAACGTCGTCAGTGAAATTGAGTACCGCCGCGCGTTCACGCCGCACATTATCGAGCGTCGTCGAAGGGACAAACGGCGCGATCGCGACGTAGTCTCCCTCCAGTCGGTAACCCATCGGCGAAAAATGGGGGAGCCCGTCCGGCTTTCGTGTCGATATCACTGCTTCGTAGATCACCTGGTCTATTCGCCGCCGTTGCCGCTAGCCGGCCCTTTCTGAGGCCTGCTCCAATACTGCGAGGGCGACTTCCATGGCTTGCCGGTTTTCGCGTACGTCATGTACCCGAAATAACTTCACGCCCGCCTGAACGCCGATCACGGTTGTCGCGCAGGTCGCGCCAACGAGTTGCTCAAAAACTGTTTCCCTGCAGATCGCCCCCATGAACCGTTTACGGCTGGTCCCAAGCATCACGGGGTACCCGATCGCGGCGATCGCCTGAAGACCCCGCATGATTTCGAGGTTATGAAGTCTCGTTTTACCGAACCCGATACCTGGGTCGACGACGATGGCGGAGGGCGGAACGCCCGACGCAATGGCCTGTTCGGCGCGCCCGCGGAGGAACTCTCCAATTTCGCTGATAACGTCGACGTAGGTCGGTGCCGACTGCATCGACTCAGGCGTTCCCTGCATGTGCGTCAGCACGATGGGTACTGCGCGCGACGCGGCGACCGCGAGCATCTCTGGACTTTCGGCACCGGATATATCGTTGATCATGGCGGCACCGGCGGCGATCGCCCGGTCGGCAACTTCTGCATCGCGGGTGTCGATACTCAGGCAAACGTCGCCATCGAGCACCGAGCACAACTCCGAGATAACCGGAAGTACCCGCCGAAGCTGCTCTGGTGCAGGAACCCTCACGGCGCCCGGACGGGTGGATTCGCCTCCAATATCAATGATAGCGGCCCCGTCTTCGACCATTTGGCGGGCATGTGCAACGGCGACCTCGCGCCGTAGAAAGCG
This sequence comes from uncultured Enterobacteriaceae bacterium, assembly GCA_964523765.1. Classification (GTDB taxonomy): domain Bacteria; phylum Pseudomonadota; class Gammaproteobacteria; genus UBA11873. The sequence goes on along the minus strand of CAZFZX010000063.1, from coordinate 1,450 downwards.
ACCACCGTCGGAGAAACTGTCTGGGGTGACATTCAAGACCCCCATGAGCAGGGGCCGACCGCCTAATTCGAGTGGCTTCATCAGGGGTCGCTATTTGCCGCTCGAGCAATGCTCGGCGCCCATTATGCGCCGCCGACCAATTTGCACATTTCGTCGGCCGCGTCGAGCAGCGCATCGGTCATCGCCGTCTCGCCGGAGAGATGGCCCGCGGTGCGCAGGATCCGCAACGCCGACCCCGGGATCGCTTGATGGAGTGCCCACGCCGCGTCCGGGGTGCAGGTTAAATCCCGCTGGCCGTGTATGATCTTTACCGGCACGCCCGGGAGTCGATGTGCATCGTCGAGAAGCTGATTCTCACGCATGAAGTACCGGTTCCTGGCGTAGTGGAATTCGATACGCGTCTTGCCCATCAAGGTCGACAACGTTTCCTCGCCCTCGGCACCGACGTTATCGATAGCATAGGTAACGACTTCTTCGGACCAGCGCGCCCAGGCACGCGCTACGCGCTCCGAGGCGTCGGCGTCGTCCCCGAATACGGTTTCGTACAGGTATTGAATCATGTCCGGCGGCGCGCCGACGACTTGTTTGAATTCGCTCCAAGCTCGCGGCAACATCCGGTTCGCGCCTTCGCAGAAGAACCAGTCGACATCGCGGCGACGCGCCAGAAACGTCCCGCGCAACACCAATCCGAGGACACGTGCCGGATGATTTTCGGCGTAGTGCAAGGCCAGTGCGGCACCCCATGAACCACCAAACAGGACCCATTGCTCAATGCCGAGATGCTGACGTATGCGTTCGAGGTCCGCAGCCAGTTCCGGGGTCGAATTTGCGTCAACGGCACCGAACGGCGTCGACCTGCCCGATCCCCGTTGATCGAAAATAACGCTTCGGTATTTGTCCGGGTCAAAGAACTGCCGATGACTCGGTTTGCTTCCGGATCCCGGACCGCCGTGCAGGAAAACGACGGGGATCCCGGAGGCGCTCCCTCCCTCCTCGATATAGAGTCTGTGTCCGTCGCCGACATCAAGGTGCTCGGCGCGACGGGGTTTAGTTGCCGGATAAGGGGAGCGCATCAGTAGAATCGTCCATCTCGAGGTTGCGGCGCAGGCCGATAATCATACCTGTTACCCGCGTGCCTAGCCTGCATATTGCACCAGCCGAACAACGCCTGCGCGGTAATGCGTTGATAATCGTTCCGATTCCCGGAATTACCGCGTGGTTCGAACCGTAGCGAACTGTTCCCGGCGCCGTTCTGTCGCGATTCCGGCGGATTCTCGCTCACTGTGGTTTGGTTTTCGCTCAAGCGATAGCTACGGCTATCACTCTCCCTCCAAACCGGCCCCACAGAGGCTGCGAATTCCGCCGGCTCTCGCGATGCTAGTGCAATATGCAGGCTAGCTGCGCGCTGAACAATTTCGGATCACGATCCAACTGTTCCAGAATGAATCAG
>CAZFZX010000062.1:0-21696 GCA_964523765.1 uncultured Enterobacteriaceae bacterium | reverse complement strand
CAAAGTTGCCGTTGATGAGTTTGAGTCCGTGCTTGGTCGGTTGGGTTTCTCCGCTGGCCCCCTGGAGCGCATCAGGCCTTTCTTGTCTTTCGGGTATGCTTGGGTGCACGCCGTGCCACGACGTGCCCGTTTGACATTGCCGCACGGTCTGGCACTTGCATTGATGTGGATCTTGGGTCGGTTTTGGATAGCACCGGATCGGCGGAAAGTCGTTGTACTTACCATGGAATTCAGGCGCATGCTCGGTCCACAAGGCTTTCATTACCTCGATATTCTCCGTGACTTGCGCCCAGCGGTGTTCGAAATCGCCGCCTAAGATCCGGCACTCTTCCGGATTCCAACCTGCACCAATGCCGAACAAAAAGCGGCCGTTAGAACATTGGTCCAGGGTCGCAATCATCTTTGCGGTGAGAATGGCGTTTCGCTCCGGTATCAATAACACCCCCGTACCGAGTTTGATTCTGGTGGTCGCACTGGCAACGTTGGCGAGCACTATCAGCGGATCAGCAACCTGCCACAGATATTCAGGCTCGGGCTCACCCGGTGAGCCGCCCGGATATTCCACACTGTATTCGACCGGTATGATCGTATGATCGGGCGCCCAATAGGATTCGAAACCCAAATCTTCAGCGTGCTTTGCCACCACAACGGCATCTGCCTTACGATCGGCCGCGATTTGAAATACGCCGATATCCATGTTCTCTCTCCGAGACGTGATTCATAGCGATGTCGGTACTGTATAAGAAGCACAACGCCCACTCCATCATACGCGTCGTTTTCGACCCGCTGACCATATCTCGCGCCCGATTATTTGTCCGGTGCCCGGTGTGAGGGGCTGCAGATTCGCCCCCAACCTGAATTCCAAGACCGGAGCATCGTTGAAGGTGGGTCATTTTTCGACGCCGGTCATCCCCCTCGGTGGAGTGAACCCCTCAAAGCATGGCGACCACTATCGACGAGACCGGCCGAGAGCGGGCCTTCGCCGCCTGCTCAGCTTCGTACCCAGGTAGAGGGCAAAAGATGAACTGGGATGTTATCGGCGCGATTAGCGAAGTTGTAGGAGCGTCTTCTTAATCTCTCCTCGATCTTGAGTTCGAGCTCTATCGAGCTCACCGTTGACACCCCAATTTCCTGTGCGGGGGCCGGGAGAAGGTGACACTGCCCCCTTTTGCTTGAGACACTACGCGGGGGCACCGCAAGTACCGCGCGGTTACGCTACCGCGGACTCAACGGCAGAGAAGTAAGGTCTAGGGAGGAGAGAACGACAATGTCGGATCAATGCGTGGCGCTCGTGAGCGGCGCCAACCGGGGATTGGGTTTGGAAATCACGCGCCAACTGGCCGCGAAAGGCGCTACTGTGATCATGGGCGCCCGCGACCTCGCTCGCGGTGAAGCCGCCGCCGAACTGCTCCGCGACAAAGCTGCCGATTTGCATGTCGTTCAGCTTGACGTCACGGATCCGGTCAGTATTGCCGCCGCCGCCGAGACGATCGACGGGCGTTTCGGCGTCCTCGACGTGCTGGTCAACAACGCCGGTGTGCTCCTGGAGTCGTGGGGTACGTTGCCGGGCGACATTACCCAGGAGCAGCTGCGGGCGACCTTCGAAGTGAATTTCTTCGGCTTGTTCGAGATGACGAGGGCGTTCCTCCCGCTGCTACAGAAAAGTACGGCCGGCCGCATCGTTAACCTGTCTTCGGATATGGCCTCAATCGGTTCGATCGACGATCCGGACTCAGTGGTATACGCCGTTTGGGCGCCGGCCTATCAGGCGTCGAAAGCAGCGGTCAATGCCTTGACCGTATTGTTCGCTAAACAGCTCAAACAGACCAACATCAAGGTCAATTCGGCTTCGCCCGGCTGGGCGCGTACGGCGATGGGTGGTGACGAGGCGCCGTTGAGCGCGGCTGAAGGTGCGGATACGGCGGTGTGGCTCGCGACGCTACCGGACGACGGGCCAAGTGGAGCGTTTTTCAGCGCGTCTCGATCGCGCGGCGCAATCGAGTGGTGACTTAGGATACCTCGCCCGTCCTTCGAACCGCGCAGTTCGGTCAGAACTGCAGACTACAACCAAGATTCGTCGAAGCCGTAAAGCACCGTGGCCTGCTCGGGTGTCACATAGCCCTCACGGACGTCCTCGATCACCCGTTCCCGCTCGCGCTCTCTCGGATCACCAAATCCGCCACCGCCCGGCGCCTGTACGCGCACGCGATCGCCCGGCTTAACCGGCACGTTGGAATATTTGCTGGGGCTGATCTTGCCGAACGCCTCGGTTATCGTCTTCCATTCGGTCGTTCCCGCGGCTTGATATAAGGTCGCCCCGGGCAGGCCGGCGCGTCCGTTCTCGAGGCCCCAGGGCGATAGTTTGTGCTTGTTACTCATCTGATTGATCTTCATTTCGCCGGTGCACAGCACCGTCTTCGAAGTGCTAAGCCCGCCGCGATGGCGCCCGGCACCACCGGTATCCGGCCGCAGCGCCCACTCCTCGACAATCCAGGGAAAGCGGGTTTCGAACACCTCCATCGGTGTATTGGCGCAGTTGCCGTTGATCGAATCGGTCGCGTCGTTACCGTCGGCGAAGGAACGTCCGCCATAACCGACGAAGGCAAAGTCGAACCCGCCAAACGGTTCATCGTTAAATTCGTCGTAACCGCCGAACGTGAAACAACCGTGGGTGGTGCCCTCGGATGCCATCACACGATCTGGCACGCACTTGACCATGGCGCCGAAGATCGCGCAAACCATTAGCGGGTGCGTTTCGGTGTTGCCGCCAACCTCGGCACCCGGATAGTCGACGTTGACGATCGTGCCGGCGGGTGCGACTACGCGGACGGGCCGAAAGCAACCGGAGTTCTTCGGGATACTGTGATCGGTGAGATGCAGCATCGCGTTGAGCGCAGCCGACCAGGCGACCCCAAGGGTCGCATTGATCGGCCCTTTGGCTTGGGGCGATGAACCCGTGTAGTCGATCACGACCTCGTCGTTTTGCACGTAAACCGCGACCTCGATCGTGTATTGTTTATCCTCGATACCATCGTCCTCGACATAATCCGTGAACGTATAGCGGCCGTCCGGAAAGGACGCGATCTCCGCGCGCATACGGGTCTCCGAATAGTCCAGGACATCGGACACGGTCTGCTTGAACAGTTCCACACCGTATTTTTCAATGAGATCGGCCATTCGCTCTTCCCCACGATCGACGGCACTGATCAACGCGCGCAAATCCCCGTAATTCACCCGCGGGGTACGGACGTTGGCAAGAACGATCTTCCACACCTGCGGCACATCCTGGCCACGTTCGATGATCTTTACCGGCGGGATCTGCAGCCCTTCATGAAATATCTCCGTCGCTTCACCCGGGAACCCGCCCGGAGCAATACCGCCGACCTCGACGAAATGTCCTACGCACACGGCGAACGCGATGATCTCACCCTTGGCAAAAATAGGCTTGAACACGGTATGTTCCGGCGTATGGAGCCCCCCGCGATACGGGTCGTTGTGGACGATGACATCGCCCTCGTCCATCTCCTCGAGTGGGATTTCTTTCACCATTGATCGCACCAACAGCGGGACGCCGCCGATCTGGGACGGGCAGAAATCCGCAACCGCGATCAGTTCGCCTTCGGGACTGGCCAGCGCACAAGTAAAGTCTTCGGCCTCACTAAATATCGTGGAGTACGCCGTCCGCTGGACGTTGATCCCCATTTCCCGGGTTATCGCAACCATCGTCGACTCGACAATGCTCATCGTGACCATATCCATCGTTGCCGTCCTCCTGTGCGAGCTATCGGCTCATCCGCGGATCAGTGTGTCTTGTGAATGCCTCCGCCGGGCAATGGGATCCGCGGCTCGTCGATGCCATCGGCACGCGCCCCCGCCCAATCGATACACCACTGCGAGCAGAACAAACCCTCGGTACCGGCGACCGTGGCATTAACGCCCTCGCCATAGATGAGCAGACCGCAGTTGTCGCATTTGATGTAACGTTCGACGTAATAACCGTTGTTTGAAAAACGCATCGTCTCGCGCCCTCCGTCTATGTCTCAGCAATTCTACCGATCAGAATGTTACCGTACTCGTCAATCCGCACCGGGTGACCGGGCCGCACCACGGTGACCGAGGTGGGCTCCTCGATAACCACCGGGCCGGTGAACGTGTGCCCGGCGCGCAGCGTGTCGCGCTGGACTACCGGGGTATCGTGGGGACCGTCGTCGAAAAAGACTCTGCGCTCGGCACTCGGTTTCGCTTCCCCAGATGTGGGATCGAGGATCGGAAGCGCCGGCTTTTCACCGATCGAGACGGCGGTAAGCTTGATACTGATGAGTTCGATCGTCTCGCCCGGTATGTCAAAGTTGAACCGGGTTCGGTGCGTGGCGTGGAACCGATCCCAGACCGAGGCGATGGTCTCGGTGTCGAATTCCTCGAAGCCGATAGGCACTTCCAATTCGTGGTTCTGGCCGAGATAACGCATCTCGAGCGAACGGTATACCTCGATGTTCTTGTCGTAGCCTTGCGCCTCAAGGGCCTTTATGGCCTCGCCGCTCAGCGCGGCCATCACGGTATTCGCGTGCTCGCGGTTGAAGGCCTTCGAGGTCATGCGTGCGCTGCGTTCGAGATCGATGCGCGCATCGGTCATGATGAAACCGAACGCAGAGAACTGCCCGGGATAGTTCGGCACGATACCGCTCGGAATATTGGCGAGCGCCATCAGATCGGAGACGTGAACCGGGCCGGCACCGCCAAACGCGAGCAAGGTGAAATCGCGCGGGTCGAGCCCGCGCTCGGTCAGCACCATACGCAGCGCACCGACCATGTTGTTATTTGCGATTTGAACAATGCCAAGTGCCGCGTCTTCGATCGGCTTGTCGATCTGATCGGCAGCACGCGCTACGGCCTCGCGGGCACGATCGGCGTCCAGGACCATTTCTCCACCGAGAAAGTTATCGGGGCTGATGCGTCCGAGTACGACGTTAGCGTCGGTCACGCAGGCGTCACGACCGCCCTGGCCATAGCACGCCGGACCCGGATCCGCGCCCGCACTGTGCGGACCAACACGCAGCAAGCCGCCTTTGTCGATCCAGGCTATCGAGCCGCCGCCCGCGCCCATCGTGCGGATGTCGACCATCGGGATCTGGATCGGTACGCCAAACTCGATTTCGAAGCTGGTCGTGAAACTCTCGCGTCCATCGACGACGGTCGAAACGTCGGTCGACGTGCCGCCCATGTCCAACGTAACCAGATGCTCAATGCCGATGAGCCTCGCGACCTGCTTGGCGCCGACGACACCACCGGTCGGGCCGGAAAGGCTCAATTGAATGGGGGTTTCACGGGCCGCTCCCAGCGTCATTTCGCCGCCATTCGATTTGATCACCGCGATGCGCGCGACGCCGTACTCGTCGGTAAGCCGCTGCTCCAGGGTGGCAAGGTTCTTCGACACGAGCGGCTTCACATAGGCATCAGCGATCGTCGTGGATGAACGTTCGTGTTCTTTCCACTTGGGCAGTAGTTCGTAGGAAATCGAGATGGGTTTGTGCGGACAACACTCGATGAATATATCGCGGACCCGTCGTTCATGATCGGGTTCTACGAACGAACAAAGCAAACAAACCGCCACCGCCTCAATTTCGTCGTTGGCTGCGATTGCCATTGCGACGTCGCGCGCCTGCGCCTCATTCAGCGGTTTATAAACCCCTTCCCGCGGCGTGATGCGTTCTTCGATCTCGAAGCAGTTGTGCCGCTTGACCAATGGTTTCGATTTGACCCAAGTGATGTCGTAATGACTTTTGCGTTTACCTCGTTGGATGAACGGAACATCTTTGAAACCCTGGGTCGTGACATACGCAACGTTAGCGCCTTTGCGTTCGAGGATCGCATTGGTCGCGACCGTCGTACCGAAACGCAGGTGATCGACGGCTTCGATGCCCTCCGCCTTGGCAAGCCCGCTGACGATGCCTTCGCTTGGGTCGCGCGGCGTCGAAAGCGTTTTCCATACCCGGAGATCGCGTGAATCCGGGGAGAAAGCGACAAAGTCCGTGAACGTGCCACCGACGTCGATTCCTACTTGCCACATAATTACAGTCTCCGAAAGTAACTTCGCACACCTGACGCCATTTTAGTACGAGATCCTTTTCGGGATCTCGCCGTCGAGAGATGCAAGAAATTGCGCCGAAGTTCGTGCAATTCTCTGCATTTAGACGTCAGTGACTAATTTGACGATCAATAGACAGGTTCCTGTGTATTCTCTTGGGATCTGTAGGTCAAGAGTTTCTTCATCACGATCAACGAACGACAGCTGGCCGCATTTCGATATGCTTCTTCGTCGTCGCGTCTGTAACTCACGCCTGTGGACAGGTGTGCTAATCCGAGGCGGCGGTGACAACGACGATTCGAATGTCACGACGGAAATTCGCGTCGCTTCCGACAGAAAACGGCCCCACTTCCAAGAGCGGCGATCCGGCCCCTTCGCGCCCCGGTCAACCGATCGCGCCTGCCGTACGCAGCGCCGCGATATCATCGTCGGCGCAACCGACCGAGCGCAGCAACTCATCGGTATGTTGGCCGAGTGCCGGTGACGGCCGGCGGATCTCGTTCGGCTCGCCGTCGAAAATCGCGGCCGGCCGGGCCTGGCGCAACCGGCCGCCGTCAGGATGATCGTATTCGATAATGCTGTCGCGATGGGTCACGCGGGGATCGGTCAGTACCTCGTCGAGCGTGTTCACTTTCGCGCAGGGTACGCCGGCCTCGTCCATGCGAGCTACGAGTTCTGCCCTCGTGAATCCGATCGCAGCCTTCCCGAATTCGGTAAACAATGCGTCGTAGTTCATGAATCGATCGGGCAGCGTGCCGAATCGTGGATCGGACAACGTCGATTCAATCTCGAGTCCCCGACAGGCAGCTTCGAATTCTTCGTCGCCGACGACGATAATTGTGATATAGCCGTCGCTGGCCTCGAGCAGGCGGTAGAAATCCGCAATCAGCGGCTTCGGTTCGAAACTTTCACCACCGGCGAAGCCGTGGTTCCAGTACACCTCCGGCCACAAGAATGCGAGGGTCGCATCGAGCATCGAGAGTTCGACGTGATGCCCGCCGATCAGGGCGCGCGCGCCAACAGCGCCGCGGAGATCGCTTGCGAGGCAGTAATTGCGGCGATTTTGTCGCTCGCGATTGTTTTGACCAGCGCCGGTACGCCCGCGGCGCCCTGCGCGGCCGCGAACCCGGCCACGCTTTGTACCACCGGATCGTAGACGCGTTGGTGCGCGGCCGGTCCGGTCGCGCCGACGCCGGAGATCGAAACATAGATCAAATCCGGATGTTCGGCGTGCAAGTCTTCGTACCCATAGCCGTATCGGTCGAGCGCGCCGGGACGCGAGTTTTGTACGAAAACATCGGCGGTACCGACGAGGTCGAGTATCGGGCGCCGGAGCGCAGGATTCTTCAAATCCACTGCCATCGACCGCTTGTTTCGATTCATATAGGCGTTATACGCGGCGACACCGCCCCGCGCGCCGCCGACGTGGCGCGAGGGATCGCCGGCGCCGAGCGTCTCGATGCGGATGACGTCCGCGCCTTGATCGGCAAGCATGCCGGTCGCCATCGGGCCGGCAGCGTTTGTAGTGACTTCGATGATACGGATGCCGCTGAGTGGTTCCATGGTGGCTGGTCTCTAGAAATCGCGGTACGGGGACAGTATACGGAATTCGGCGGAGAGAAATCGTTGGCCGTCCGCCCGATTGCCCGAGTTCGGTATACTGGCCTTAGGTTCTCACGAATTCCGCCGCGCATAGGGTCCGATCGATGGATGCAGAGTCCGGGAGGCGCTACGCGGATCGGTATCCTGATTTCCGGGCCCTGGCCGCGAAGGAAGCCGAAGGAACCGACTACCGTATCAGTGTCGTCGAGCGAAAGCGCTCGCGCGTGGCGGTCATCGCACCCCACGGCGGCAGTATCGAGCGCCGTACCTCGGCGATCGCCCGCGCCATCGCCGGAGACGATTTCAAGCTCTACTTGTTCGAAGGCCTCGACGAGTCGGGCAGCTACGAGGTATTGCATATCACGAGTCATCGGTTCGACGAACCGCGTTGTTTGCGGTTGCTCGAACCGTGCAGCCATGTCCTTGCCGTGCATGGTTGCGGCGGCGACGAAGACCTGGTGATGTTGGGTGGTCTGGACCGGGAACTCATTACGCAGATTGCGGCTGCTCTCGAACCCCTGGATGTCGGTGTATCGACCGACCGTCATCCCTATCCCGGCACTCACGAGAGGAACATCTGTAATCGGGGCAAGGAGAGACGCGGCGTGCAAATCGAACTGAGCGACGCGCTGCGCGGCAGTCCGCGCGAACTCGGAGTCGTAGCGGCGATCAGGGGCGTCCTAGCCGGTGCCGACGCGGCGTCACACGCGGGGTAAACGTCCGTCTATCGTGCAGCCCGAGTGCAGCCGGGCTATGATGACCCCACCCGTTGAGCGAGAGAAAACCATGCCCAAAGCAATCACCGCCACAGCCGATGAAATTCTCGCGGTTACCGTAGGCCGCGCCGGCGGCGCCCCTGGGGTTGTCGCCATGGCCACCGATCAGACCGCGAATTTCTATGAGGGTGCGGCGGGCGTTCGCGAACTCGGCAAACCGGAGCCCATGACCGCCGATTCCGTGATGTTACTCGCCTCTTGCACGAAAGCCCTAGCCGGGACGGCGCTGATGCAACTCGTCGAGGAAGGATTGGTTTCTCTCGACGATGCGGCGCGCGAATACGCCCCGGAAATTGGCGCCATCGAGGTGCTCGAGGGATTCGATGCCGACGGGGAGCCGCGCTTGCGTAAGCCGCGCAGCGACATCACCCTCAACCAACTCATACTGCATACATCCGGGTTCGGTTACGACTTCTTCAGCGAAGAGTTGCTGCGCTATCGTACGCAGCGCGAAATCCCGTCGATACTGTCGTGTACCTTTGCCTCGGTGCAAGATGTGCTGTTGCACGAACCGGGCGAGCGCTGGACCTACGGTTGCGGGATCGATTGGGTAGGACGTGTGGTCGAAGCCTTGCGCGGCAAGCAGCTTGGGGAAGTGTTGGCGGAGCGCGTATTTGCGCCGCTCGGCATGAGCGACATCGCCTTCCAGATGACGGCATCGATGCGCGCGCGTCTTGCCACGATTCATCAGCGAGATACCGACGGCCAGCTCACCCCGCAGCCCGATATTGTGTTACCCCAACCGCCCGAGATGGATATGGGCGGTCACGGTCTCTACGCTACGCTGGGCGAATACATGAAATTTGTCCGCATGATATTGAACGACGGCGCCGGTCCACACGGTCGCGTGTTAAAAGCCGAAACCGTAGCCCGTATGGCCGAGAACGGTCTCGGCGCGTTGAAAAGCGGTGCTTGGATCAGTTGCCAGCCCGCGCTCGCCAACAGCGGCGATTTCTTTCCCGGGCTGTCGAAATCCTGGGCCTACAGCTTTCAAGTCAATGACGAACCGGCGCCGACCGGCCGCCCCGCCGGTCAACTGTCGTGGGCGGGGCTCGCCAATACCTATTACTGGATCGATCGAAAAAACGGCATCGGCGGGATGTGGAGTTCACAGGTCCTGCCGTTTCAGGATATCGCGTGCTACCCCGGTTACGTCGATTTCGAATCGGCGGTGTATCGGGCAGTCGGTGATACGGCTTAGCCCCTCAGCTCGATTGAGGACGCCGACCACCACACGGGTTGTCACCGATGAGCCTTCGACTGATTGTACCTTTTGCGACTGTACCTTTGACGGCGAAAGCGAGGCCACTGGGTCCGCGCGACGGTTCGATGGAGCAGATCGTGGGCCATCGTGGCGAACCGGTCGCGCTTACGGGCGAAGCCTCAGCGCCCGTACCCGACATTGTGAAACTGGGTAAGCTGACGGGTAAAGCCCATGTCAAAACGAACAACAGCGAAGCGGCGCGGGTACAGCGCCAATGTCTCAATCTCGTGCAACAGGGAGGATCAGACCACATTGTGTCGCACCGCGAACTTGTTACGCTCGCCGCTGCCGACCGACGCCGCTGATGACGATGCGTCTGCTGCTTTTCGGCGGGTTTCTCGGTTCCGGCAAGACCACGCTCATTATTCGTCTGGCCGATGCCTTAGCTCGCAAGCAGCGCCGGGTTGCAGTGGTGGTGAACGAGGTCGGGGAGATCGGGATCGACAATCAACTGATGCGCAGCGTCGGTCTGGACGTCTGGGAGTTGAGCAGCGGTTGTATCTGCTGCAGCCTCGCCGGCGATCTATTGCAGACCCTCGAGCAGTTGGCGGCGGATCACGCGCCCGAGATCGTCATCGTCGAGGCGTCGGGCGCGGCGGATCCCGGGAAGGTACTGGCAATGCTGCCGAATTTTCACGGGCCGGTGCTCCAAAGCGTTTCGACCAGCATCGTTCTCGATCCGCTACGCTTGCCGATGTTGTTCGAGGTTGCTACGCCGCTCATCACGACCCAGATCCGCAACGCCGATACGCTCGTAATCACCAAAGCGGATCTCGGCTCGGAGGAGGAAATCGAGGCGACGCGCCGGATCGGCGCCGAGATCAACCCGGATGCCAGGATCTATGTGCTGGCAGCGACAGAGTCTGACCAATGGCCGCTAGAAGACCTCATCAAACCGTGAACGAACAAGACCCTACGGCGGGACGGCCGCGCACTGTGTTTATCGCTTGCGCTGCGCTAGCGCGCGAAGTTCGAACGATCATCAAAAAGTACGGCTGGAATGCCGATTTCGAAGCGGTCGATGCCGCGCTGCATTTTTATCCGAAGAAGATCGGGCCGGCGGTAGAACAACGCCTCGAAAAGACTGTCGGTCACTATGAGCGGCGCGTCGTCGTCTACGGTCTGTGCGGCGCATTCGATCTCGACGCGATCCTGGAGAAGCACGACGCCGTGCGTCCGCTCGGCCCGCACTGCTACGAACAGTTTGCGGCCGATGAATTCGGCAAGGCTTTGGAGGCGGAGCCCGGGACGTATTTTCTCACTGATTTTATGATCAGAAGCTGGGACAAGTTGTTCCTACGAGGGACTGGTCTCGACAAACATCCGCAGGTCAAGGAGATGCTGTTTCAGGGCTACAAACGCGTCGTCTATTTCTCGCAGGAGCATAACGAAGATTTGATTGCTAAAGCGCATAAAATAGCCGCTTCCATCGAGCTCCCGCTCGAGCACAAAGCGGTCGGATACGGAGATCTCGAAAGACGTCTGGTGGCGATCATGGAGGGACGGGAACAACCAACGACCTCGCGCACCCATGACGGACGGCGGGGGCTGGTCGAGGATGCCGTCGGTGTACAATCATGAATCGTGCGACAGAACATTCGCGAGACCTCGGACCGACCCTAGAGCCCTTCGCGACCTGGCTGCGGTTCGGTGTCGAGGTGCCGATCAGCGCGGCCAATTGGGGCGAACTCGTGCGCGAGTTCATTCGCATCGTCACTGTTCGCTGCGCGGTCGATCCCGAGCTCCTCATCGGCCACATCAAAGGATTTTCCCGGTTTCCGGGCGGCGGCTATCTTAAGGTCAGCTCGGTCGCCGCCGGCATCGCGCCCGACGTCGAGGTGCGCGGCGATGCAGCAGACAGCTGCCGCGAGATCGATATCGCGCTGAACGTGCTTGTGTACGGCGCGGGCAGCGCCCATCTCGGCGAGCTGGTCCGTGCAGCGCTCGACGACATTGAAAATGGGTGGCGCGAACGATTCATTCAAGGGACAGGTCCAGCGCCGCACCGTCTATCAGCACAGTTCATAGAGCGCGAAGAATGGGAGGGTTGAAGTATGAGCAAACTCGATAAGATCACGCAACAAATCGCCGACCTAGAGGAAGAGAACCTGGCGGTACTGGTGAACGAGGAACTGGCGGCCGGCACTGACGCCATGACCATTTTCGACGCGTGCCGCGCCGGAATGTCGATCGTCGGAAAGCGCTTTGAAGAAGACGATTACTTTATTTCCGATCTCATGATGTCCAGCGAGTTGTTCTCTCAGTGCAACGCGATCTTAGAACCGGAACTCGAGAAGGCGGCTACCGCGAAAAAGGGCAAGATCGTGATCGGTACCGTAAAAGGTGATATCCACGACATCGGCAAGAACCTGTGTATCTCCTTGTTGAAAGCCGCGGGCTACGAGATCATCGACCTTGGTGTGGACGTCCCGGCGGCGACTTTCGTCGATGCGGTGGAAAAGAGTGGCGCCCGGATCCTGGCGCTGTCGGGGCTCCTCACGGTGGCTTTCGATTCCATGCGCGACACCGTCGCGGCGGCCGGCGAGGCGGGGTTGCGACCGCAGGTGAAGATCATGATCGGCGGTGGCCCGATTTCCGCCGAGGTGCAGGACTACTGCAACGCCGATAACTGGGGCGACGCCGCCCAGACCTGTGTGACGCTGGCCGATCAATATATGGAGGAGTTCTCCAATGTCTGAACAAGACAAAGAAGCCCTGTTTCAGGAACGCAACGAACGGATCACCAAAGCGACCAACCTGCAACCGGTCGACCGTATTCCCGTGCTGTGGATGGGCATTGCCGCCATGCCGAAAATGCTCGGCGTGCCGCTTTCGGAATATCACACCGGGCCGATCGAAAATACACATCGTCTTGTGATCGAGTTTGCCGACGAAATCGCACACGGGGAAATCGACGGGTTCAATCAAGTTCCCGCGACCCGCATCGACTACCTGCTCACGGACATCTGGCTGTCGCGGATCGAACGATCCGGCCGCGAGTTGCCGGAAAACTCGGTCTGGCAGGTCGCGGAGAAGGAATTGGTCAAATCCCCGGATTGCTACGATGAGATCATCGAGCACGGTTACCGTGCGTTCCGCGCCAGGGTCTTTGACCAGGTTATGGACAAGAGCGAAATCGCCGAGGACGAGGCGTTCCTGTTCGATAAAATCGAATGGCGGCGCGACCTCTATCGCTCGCACGGCTACGTCAACATGACTTGGGGCGTGGCAACCATCCCGCTGGAGCCGATCTGCGGGGCGCGGTCCATGACACCTTTTTTTCTCGATCTATATCGTATGCCCGACAAGGTCAAAGAAGCGCTCGACGTCGCTCAGCCCTACTTCCGCGAAGCGGCCCTGAAGATGATCAATTTGTTCGGCATCCCACGCGTCTGGGTAGGGGGGTGGCGCGGCGCTAGCAACATGCTCGCGCCGAAACTCTGGGAAAAATTTGTGTGGCCCTATTTCGTGGAGACCGTCAACTATCTGCACGAGCACGGCGCCAAATCGATCCTCCACTGGGATGCGGACTGGACGCGCGACCTCGGACGCTTGCGCGAACTGCCTAAGGGCTCGTGCATTTTGAATTTCGATGGTGCGACCGATCTCGACGAAGCGGCGAAACAACTGGCCGGCTATCATTCCTTTATGGGTGATGTTCCGTCGCCGCTGTTTTCCGCCGCACCGCCGGAGTCCACGTATAACTACGTCAAACGTATCGTCGAGACCTGGGGGCCGACCGGGCTGATCCTGTGCCCGGGTTGCGACGCACCGGTGAACACCCGGCGCGAGAATTTTGAAGCGTATCTGCAGGCGGCCAAGGACTTTCGCGACGTCCCTAAAGCCGCCTGACGGACTTCTACCGGGCGGCCGGCAGAGGGGTCGGCCGAACAACGAGTCGTGCGGAGCATGCCGGACGGTTACGCGGTCGGGCCCCGGGCGATCGGCGAACTAGTCGGTATCGGCGTGGACGCGACGCGGTTCGAAGGCGGGCTCGAACATTTCATTTTTGACCAGCAACCCGAGGAATACGGCGTGAAGATCATTGGAGAAAAGATAAACGGAACGATCCCGAGCGTCGGCGCCGCCGTCGAGACGCGTGACGCCGATTTCATCATCGATCTGGCCCAACGTCAGGCTGCGGCAGGCGCGGATTGGTTGGACGTCAATGCGGGCACCGAGCCGGACCGCGAACCGGACGATCTCGCCTGGTTGGTCGACTTGGTGCAGTCCGCCGTCGACACGCGTTTGTGCCTGGACAGCCCCAATCCCGAAGCGCTGCGGCACGCGATAAAGCACGTCAATCACACCCCCATGATCAATTCGATCAGCATGGAAACGGAGCGCCTTGAAGGGGTGCTGCCTATCGTCGCCGAGCATGGTTGCGAAGTCATTGCGCTGACCATTGCACAATCGGGTGTCCCGAAAAATGCGCCAGAGCGCATCGACATCGCGCATCGATTGATCGAAAAAACCCGCGAAGCCGCCGTCGCGGACGATCATGTATATATCGACCCTTTGGCGCTCGCCATCGCCACCGACAACAACAGCGTACACATGGTGCGCGACACGATCCGCGCAATTCACGAAGCCTATCCGGAGGTTCATTTCACTTGCGGGTTGAGCAACGTCTCATTCGGTATGCCGGCACGCAAGTTTCTTAACCGTGCGTTTCTCACCTTGTGTATGGAGGCTGGGCTCGACAGCGCCGTGCTGGATCCGCTGAACGTGGAGCTCCGCGCGACCTTGTATGCGACCGAAGTCCTGCTCGGGCAGGACCGGCACTGCCGCAACTATACCCAGGCCTACAGGAAAGGTCTGTTCGGGGTGTCGCCGAAAGTGAAGGCATGAGCAAGTCGTGTGAATTCGATCGATCGCCCGCGCTCCCCTCGGGCCAACAGGGTGGTCCCGTCCCCCATACCGATTTGTTGTCCGGCTGCGAGCGCTCCGACAACAAACCGTATTGTTTCGGCAACTGCCGCGGCCTGCGTTCGGCGAATGCCGATGGCGCCGCGCCGATCGAGACCTGTTGATGAGCCTCGGGCGCTGGTTGCGGAACCATCCCCGACTACTGGAACGTGTCTACCAGGTGTTCGCGCATGTCTTCCAATGGGCCGAGCCACTCATTGCACGCCTCGGATACTCGCGTGCCGACCGTTGGCTGCGGTGGCCAGAGCGTCTAGTCAAACAGATCATTTTCGACTGTAGAATGTGCGGGCAGTGTATTCTGCGATCGACCGGCATGACCTGTCCGATGACATGCCCAAAGCAGCTCCGTAACGGCGCGTGCGGTGGCGTGCGCGCTGATGGTGGTTGCGAGGTGGAACCGGCGGTGCGTTGTATCTGGGTCGAAGCTTTTGAGCGGGCGCGGCGGTTGGAGATCTACGGCCTTGAGATCGAAACGGTACAACGGCCGGTGAACGGGCAACTCGAGGGAACCAGCGCGTGGATAAACACCCTCGAGGGTAGGGATAAAGAAGCGCCCCGGATCTGGTCGCTACAGCCTACGGTGATCAGGCGCGATGCCTGAAGCCGGTCTCGGTTCCGATTTTCGATCCGCGGGGCATCTCGAACGGGTGCTGCGCGCCGGGCACTTCGCGGTAACGGTGGAGTTGGCACCGCCCGACAGCGCGGATCCCGCCGAGGTCTTTGAAGCGGCTTCGCTCATTGCAGATTCCTGCGATGCGATCAATGCGACCGACGGATCCGGTGCGCATTGTCATATGTCGAGTGTCGCCATCTGCGCCTTACTCACGCGAGCCGCCTATTCGGTCGTTATGCAGATCTCCTGCCGCGACCGCAACCGCATCGCGATCCAGGGGGATATTCTAGGGGCTGCGGCAATGGGGGTGTCGAGCGTGTTGTGCCTCACCGGCGACGACGTTGGCGCCGGCGACCAGCCGGAAGCTAAACCGGTGTTCGATCTCGACTCCATCCAGCTTCTGAATACCATCCGGATCATGCGCGATGAGCGTCGGTTTCTCAGCGGGCGCAGCCTCGATGAACCACCTCGATTGTTCCTTGGGGCCGTCTCCAACCCCTTCGCGCCGCCGCACGACTGGCGCCCTTATCGGCTGCAGAAAAAGATCGAAGCCGGTGCAGACTTCATCCAGAGTCAGTATTGCTTCGATATTGTGCGATTCCGTGAGTTCATGCGCCGGGTCCGCGACCTTGGTCTGCACCAAAAGGCGTACTATCTGGTCGGAGTTGGTCCGCTGCGATCGGCGCAGGCTGCCGAGTACATGCGCTCACGCGTTCCCGGCGTTCACATTCCGGATGAAATCGTCGAGCGAATGCGCAAAACGCCGGCGGCAAGGCAGCAAGAAGAAGGGCGCCGGATCTGTGTGGAGATCATCCAGCAGCTCCGTGAGATCGAAGGTGTTGCCGGGATCCATATCATGGCCCATCGCCAGCAGGCACTGATCCCGTCTATCGTAAAAGACGTGGGCCTGAGCCCGCGCCCCGAGCGAAAACCAGCCGTATCATCTCAACCCGAATCGCAAGAGGAAAAGCGATGACTCTGGTGCGCCGCGACGATCCGACTAGAAGCGTTCCCGGTGACGCATTCGCTTTCGCGATCGTTTTACCTGCGTAACAGGCGACCGGCCCTGGCGCCGGTCGGTTCGCCATTTCGAACGACCGCCGCGCCGTTGACGAAGACATCCTTAATACCCGTGGGATACCGGTTGGGTTCGTCGAAAGTACCCGTGTCGACGATCGTGGCGGCATCGAACACGACGAGATCCGCGTAGGCACCCTCGGTGATCCTGCCGCGTTCGTGCAGGCCGAATTTCTCCGCCGTTAGGCCGGTCATTCGGTGGATCGCGGTCGACAGGTCGAATAATCCGACATCGCGAGAATAGTGACCGATGACACGTGCGAAGGTGTTGTAAAGACGCGGGTGGGGTTTGCCGTCGAGGGTCGGGATCCCGTCCGATCCAACCATGGTGGAAGGGTGGCGCAATACGGTCTGGACGTCTGCTTCACTCATCATGCGTACCACCGCTGTGGTGCCGGGCGCTTCTTCGGTGATGCGCGCGGCCCGTTCGCGAGCCGTGAGGCCGAGCGAGGCGCTTAAAGCTTCAATGCTCTGTCCTTCCCATTGGGGATGTCCCGGCGCGCAAGCGACGACCACGTCGCCCGGCGTGACCGCGCCGATGCCTCCGGCGGAGCTATCCTTCAAAAACGCGCCGTTTTCTAAGATCGCCTGCAAGGTCGTGCTGCCCGCGGTATAGGGGTACTGGTCGGCGTGGACGCTTTGACCGCGGTTTTGCGCGGCTTCGATGAGCTTCAATGAGGCCGAGACCAAACCCCAGTTCTCACGCCCCGACGCTTTGTGGTGGGAAATCTGTACCGGCGCGCCGGTCCGCGCGCCGATCTCGATAGCTTCGGCGACGGAGGTGAGCAGGCCGCTGCTTTCGTCGCGCATGTGCGTCGTATAGAGTGCGCCCGTGCCGCGCATCTCGTTTGCCAGCTCGATCAACTCTTCGGTTTGCGCGTGGCGTCCCGGTTCGTAGATGAGTCCGCTCGACAGACCGAATACGCCGGCTTCCAGGGCATCGCCAAGCAAGGCTTTCATGTATTTCATTTCGCGCGCTTCGGGTGGGCGATCCGCGTGGCCCATCGCCGCTAGACGCAAGGTGCCGTGACCAGCCAGCACGGCAATGTTGACGCCGGGCGGCGCCTCTTCGATCCGGGCGGCGTATCCCTTGTGTCCCTCATAACGCGTGATTGGCTTGCCGGGCGCAATGGCCGAGAACATTTCCATCGCTTGCTCGTAGGGAGCCGGACCGAAACCGCAATTGCCGACGATGCAGCTGGTCACGCCCCCGCGCGATTTGAACGCCATGTCAGGGTGGTTGATGGCGGCGAAATCGTCATGCGTATGGACATCGATGAAACCCGGTGCAACGACTAGACCCGTCGCGTCGATGTCCAGGGCGGCTTGGCGCTCGTCCAGAGTGCCGATCATCGCGATGCGGTCGTTGTCGACTGCGACATCCGCCTGCCGAGGGGCGTTGCCGATTCCGTCATGAATCAGCGCGGCACGGATGATCGTATCGAAAGCCTTCGGCATCACATCCTGTCTCGCCGCCTGTCAGGTTGCACCGAACGCCGGGCGGGCGCAGCGGCGACCGGCGTGGTAGAACCTACTCGCGTTCGCTTCGGGCGTTCGCAGCGCGTTCAATGTCATGCCGGCTCTCATGGATAGACACCGCCAACTTATCACGGTCCGAAGCGGCAGGGGTACCGTGCCACTAACCAAGTCCCCCGGGAGGATTGGGTGCGCCGCCGCTTTAGCGGACGACCGCGAGGCCGTACCATAGCGATTACGATGCCGGTTAAATCGTCGAAAGCCAAAAAGCCCAAGCGGACAGTGAAGGCCCCGCCGCTTGTTTTCAGGCCCTTGACCCCGCGGCTCATGGACGCGTTGGGGAAGGTTTTGCGCGGGAGCTGGGGCGCTGGTTGTTGGTGCATGTATCCGCGCCTAACCGATGCACAGGTGCGCGAGCTGCCGGGTACGGGCTCCGAGAGCCAACGCCGCTACGACGCAATGAAGAAACTGGCCCGCCGCCGCCGCGCACCGGGCCTTCTCGCTTTCGAGGGCGAGGAGCCCGTCGGTTGGATCGCGATAGCGCCACGCAGTGAACTCACTCGCGTCGATAAGTCGCGGGCGACGCCGCGCGTCGATGATGAAGCTGTCTGGGTCATTCCCTGTGTCACGGTGAGTAAAGTCGCCCGCGGCCGCGGCATCGCGGCCGCCTTGATCGGCGCGGCCGTAACTTATGCCACCGAGCAAGGCGCTCCGGTAATCGAGGCCTACCCGCGCGCGGGCGCCGCCCGTACGGGCGATGACAGTGCCTACTTCGGGACCGAGCCGCTCTTCCGTCGTGCGGGGTTCCGGGTTGTCCGTAAGCCACTGAAAAACCGTCCGGCTAATTGGGTGCCGCGAGTGACTATGCGGTTCAAAGCCGTGGGCTAGAAGGCGCCGGGAACCAAGCCGACGGTCATTTTCTGGTGTAACATGGCCGTCCTTCCCGCCGATCAATTTTTGTCTGATCCCGATACGATGACGACCCCCGATAGCGATATCGAATCCCGTTACGCCTGGCTGCGTCTAGCTACATCGTGTACCTTGATTACTATCGGCGGTGCGGGCATGTACGTCGTGATCGTCGCCATGCCGGTCATCGAAACGGAGTTCGGCGCGACCCGCGCACAGGCATCCGTGCCGTACGCGGCGGTTATGCTCGGTTGGGCCATTGGCACGATCGGGATGGGGCGGTTGTTCGATCGTTTGGGAATACAGATCCCAATCGTGATCGGCGCGGTCGGTCTCGGTGCGGGCTTCGCGCTTGCCGGCCATGCCTCGAGTCTATTGCTGTTCGCGGCGGCCCACGGACTTTTGATCGGCTTAATAGGCACGGCTTCGTTGTTTGCGCCGCTGCTCGCGGATGTTTCCCACTGGTTTGATCGCCGCCGCGGGATCGCGATCGCGCTCGTCGCAACCGGACAATACGTCGCCGGTGCCATTTGGCCGCCGGTCGTCCAGCATTTCATCGCTACCGTCGGATGGCGCGACACCTATATTGGTATCGGTGTGTTCTGTGTTCTTACGATGGTGCCGTTGAGCTTCATAATGCGCCGGCAACTCAACGCTGAGGCGGGCGGCGGGGCGGCGGCGAGCGACGGTGCACGAGCGCCACACCATCTCGGGATTGGCGCCAACGGTCTCCAGGTGCTGTTATGCATCGCCGGGCTCGCTTGTTGCATCGCCATGGCGATGCCACAGGTGCATCTGGTTTCGATGTGCGCGGGTCTCGGCTTTGGCCCGGCGCGCGGTGCCGAGATGCTGGCGCTGATGCTCGCTTGCGGCATCGTCAGCCGCCTGAGTTTCGGCGTCATCATGGATCGGATCGGTGGTCTGCGCACTTTGCTATTGGCCTCGAGCCTGCAATGTATCGCGTTGTTCTTTTTCCTGCCGGTCCGCGGCCTCGTGTCTCTGTACGTCGTCTCGGCGCTGTTCGGATTGTTTCAAGGCGGGCTGGTGCCGTGCTATGCGCTCATCGTTCGAGAGTATTTCAAGCCATCGGAAGCGGGCGCGCGGATTGGTCTGCTCATCATGGCGAGTCTGGTCGGGATGGCGCTCGGCGGGTGGTTGTCGGGCGCGATATACGATTGGACGCGGTCGTATACGGCGGCTTTCGTTAATGGTATCGCCTGGAATTTCGTTAATATCGCGATCGTCGTTTTCTTGCTCTGGCGCCGGGACATCGTGACCAACTTGCACCGGGTGGCCGCAGGATAATTAGGAGCAGAGGAGAAACCGTCATGCATATTCGCAAATACGATTACGATTACAGTCGACGCTTTTTCATGGAAAAGACTGCGCTTGGCCTCGGCGGTGCGGGCGTTTTGGGCTCCCTGTGGTCCGAACTTTGTAACGCCGGTAACGCGAGTAAAGCCTATCCGGAAGAGTTGCTGAGTATCGAGGCCTACACCAAGGGTGCGGTTAAGGTCGGTGACATAATCGATGCCGACAACGTCGAAGTGGTCCAAGATCTATTGGATCCGATCACCTATCAGGAGATCGCGCAGGACGGACGCAAGATATTCATTCAACCCGAAGTGCAGGACGTCGAAACGATGTACCCGCCATATTTTCTGGATGCAACCTTACGCAACCAGGGCAAGGCCAAGTTCGATGATGCCGGCAACGTACGCACGCAAGACGGCCAGCCTTGGATCGGCGGGATCCCTTTCCCCGAAGTGCAAAACGGCAACGAGGCGATCGCTAACATTACATTGAGTTGGGGGCGCCACGATACCGCCATGTATGCAACGCCGGCGGTTACCATCGGGCCCGACGGAAGTGCGAAGTATCAATACGACTGGGTCTGGGCCGAGCAACAATGCACGGGCTTGGTCGGCCCGGATGCCCCGGGGCCCTACCTGCCGGGATTCGAGGATCTGACGCGCATGCAGGTTATCTGGTTTACCTACACCCCGGATGTCCGGGGCAGCGCATTCCTGAGTCATTGGAAATACGACCAGCGCGAAGTACCAAAATTATGGGGTTATCTGCCGAGTACTAAGCGCGTGCGGCGTTATCCGGCGAATCAGCGATTCGAACCCTACATGCCGGGCATGAACTTGTTCTTATCGGACGCGTGGGCATCCGGTGACCCGATGTTGACCTGGGGCAACTACAAAATCATTCATCGCGGTCCGTTTCTCGGATCCTCTCATTTTCAATGGACACCCGACAACGAGAATTGGCGGCCGCCATTGATTGGCGGCAAACAGGATCAGTCCTATTTTTATGTGGGCAAATCGCTGATCCCGGAGGTCATCGTTTTCGAAGGTGAACCGGTCAGCTATCCGAAATCTCCTGTGAGCAAGCGGCGGATTTATTTGGACGCACGCAACATGGGTCCGGGCATGGCGATAACGTTCGATCGCAAGGGCGACATGTGGAAAGGTTTAGAGGGAGGCGGCGGCCCGGCCAAAGCCGGCGACAGCGAGCTGCGGACCAAGGACGGCCGTACCGAATGGAGTTGGTGGTGGTCGATGAGTCACGATGTCGTGAGGAACAACGTCGCGCGACTTCATCATGCGGAAAAGTGTCGCGGTAACGGAGTTTCTGCTCTCGATCCGGAAGAGAACATCGTCGAAAAGTACATGACTAAAACCGCGCTGCAACGCCTCGGGTATTGATATCACCCGTATTGTCGGACTCGATCACTTGGACAAAATCCAAATAGCTGTTCCAAATTATCGATCAGTTTCGGAATAAGGGTCGTTGGCATCGTCACCGTCATACCGACCCCGGATCAAGTTCGGCGTGACGGACCCGGTATCCAGTAGATGAAGCCTGCTGCAGACGGACATTGTTTAACTGGACCCCGGGTCGAGCCCTGTCTCTTGATCGGATCTTTGTCATTTCAATGAGGCAGCCAATTCAGCGC
>CAZFZX010000061.1:0-21771 GCA_964523765.1 uncultured Enterobacteriaceae bacterium | reverse complement strand
GAAACTGACTTTTTTGCCCTTTTCTGGTGGGTCATTTTTTAATGCCGCTTTACAGTCGGGGAGGTCTTCGTAATAGACGTCGATCTCGTAGGTCATCGAATCGGGCAGAAGCCGCTCCCAGATGATGGCTGCGGCTTCGAAGATGTCTCTGAGGTGTCCGCCGCCCGAGTCCCACGAAGGGTTTTCGCCTTCGTCCTGGAGCTGGATCACTATGTTGATCGCGCTGGCCTGGTTAACCGTACCAACGGCCGTCAGCAGGAAGGCTAGGAGGTATGCGGCGGATCGCGGGAGCGATTGCATGGTGAGTTTCTGCCTGGATGTAAACCTATTCGACATTCTTTATCCCCAATTAGGTCACGTAACGCATGAACCTTCGTTTCCCGCAACGTGCTCCTATCGCATCGTTAACAGTCGTGAGCAAAGCACAATCGCGCTTCCCGGTAGCGGGGATCCCAAATCAACGTAATCGTGGTCGGATGCCGATGAGCAACTGTAACCGCCAAGCGTTTGTACCGACGACAAGCACACCGGCGTAGGTACCGGTCGACGCAAGAAAGGGCAACACTAAACTACAAGATAATCGGAGCGAGTAGCGCCAACTGTGGAAAACTGACAAGTCGGGAACGGACCACGTTGGAATTGCTGTACTTGTTCATATTCGATCCCCCATCGCTCGAGCGCGTTCTAAGTTATCATTTGTAATAAATCGAACAAATGGTAGATACGCCTACAATTCATACCTCGCCGCTAAATCCAACCTAGCGGAAACGTCTACATTAGAACAGGAACTATTTCCGGTATATCGTACGCGAGAGTCCCGGCCTGCGGTGGATCGGTGCGGATCATCGCGTGTGTCGAGGATCCCGAAGTGATCGAGAAGAACCTCACCCACCTTGATGCGAGCGGCGCGGCCACGGTGGCGACTGGCACGTGGCGAAAAGCGTGCCGGCGAACCCGTCGTCGGTGTGGATCCGGACGCCTCGACACCGCTCAGGCGCAAGACGGACGACGGGAGGGGCTGTCCGACGAAAAGCTACCGCCTTTGCACCCCGATTCCAGATCCAGAACCGACATCACTCGTCCCCCAATCGAGCTCGAATGCACCGAATACGGGCTTCATACTTCTTCTATACGCAAATAGACGAACTATGAACGGAAATGAAATCAGCAGACTTTGGCCGTTCTTTGAAGGGTTGATTGCAACCACGGAGAACACGAAGAGCGCGGAGATTAAGTACTTTCACTTTCTTCGTATTCTCGATTTCTAACCGTTATCAGGTCCTTCATTTGGGCGATCAGTTGCGGGGATCCTCGTCCAATCCGCCTGCGGATCGCCGTAATGCCATGGGGAAGACCGGCCGCTCGCAACTCGGTACGCGCTCGGGCTACGTCGGCCTGACTAATGGTCGCGGTACGTCCCACGGTTCTTTTTCCGCCAGTGGCTTTTTCTAGATATAGTATAATATTAAACGGTTTAGATCGACTCGAGATACCGGGATCCCGATCGGTAAAGTACGCACGTACTGATTTTCGTATTGTCGTGTGAGATGTATAAAATACTTTAAAAATACTTGTTAAATAGATAATTTGACGCATTATTATAGCAATATATTATACTGTACTTGAGGTCTGTTGCCGGCTGTCGGAATCGGCCGCCGTCGGGTAAAGGGACCGCCGCCGGGACGGCAAAAAAGGTTAAATCGTATAAATTGGTCCGTGCGAAAATGCTGTTGCAAACGGGGCGGGCCGCGTGAGGCTACCTGGTTGGGCAGCCGAAGTAGCTGCTTGCCGGCAGCGTTGCCGTACCGACTCGGTTGTGTACTGGAGCAGGTTCAGATTCCGGGTAACATGGTGTGCTAATTTGGCGGCAAATTTAGCGGGGTTCGATCGATATGCAGGACCAAAATATACTCAGCGGGATCCGGGTCCTCGATTTTTCGCGCTACATTGCGGGTCCGTATTGCGCCGCACTTCTCGGTTACCTGGGCGCCGACGTCATCCGGGTGGAAAAACCCGGCGGCAGCGAGGACCGATTTGTCGTTACCCTGGGGTCGGACGGCGGAGCGATATTCGCCCAAAGCGCCGGAAACAAACGGAGCCTGTGTCTGGACCTCAAGCACGAGAGCGCCCGTGAAATCATCGAACGCCTGGTCGCGAACACTGATATCGTTATCGTCAATCACCCGCCGGCTGGCTTGCGGGCGCTGGGTCTGGATTACGAGACGCTCAAAGCCATCAAAGAAGACATCATCGTGACCACGCAGACGGCGTACGGGCATGACGGCCCCTGGGCCGAGCGCGGTGGGTTCGACGGGATCGGGCAGGTAATGTCTGGTGCGGCCTATTTTTCCGGTACCGAGGCGACCGGGGAGCCGAGGAAGTCGGCGGCGCCGTACGTCGATTTCGGCACGGCGCTTTACAGCGCTTTCGGAACCTTGGCGGCTTTGTATCAACGGCGCGACACGGGTCGCGGGCAGCACGTCCAGGCATCTTTGCTCGGTACCGCGATGACGTTTTTCAGCCCGGTGCTGATCGAGCAGGCGGCGGTGGCCGCCGATCGCGTTCCGACCGGCAATCGCGCGCAAACGACCGCGCCATCAGATATTTTCGCCACCAGCGATGGCCACGTTCTGTTGCATGTGGTCGGTAACGGCATGTTCGGGCGCTTGTGCCGGGGTATCGGGCGGGACGACTGGCCTGAGGATCCGACACTGCAGAGCGACGATGACCGCGGCCTTTCGCGCGACCGCCTGTGTGAGCACCTCGTGGCCTGGTGCGGGGAGCGGAGCACCGAGACCGTGCTGGAGGCGATGGGAAACGCGGGCGTCCCGTGCGGTCCGGTGCTGACACCGGCGGCGGCGCTGCATCACCCGCAAGTAGAGGCGATGGAGATTCTCAAACGCGTATCGATGCCCGGTTTCGACGACGGTATCGAGGTGGTGGATTTCCCGGTAACGATGAGCGGATCTGCGCCCGGGTTGCGTCAAGGAATACCCGGGATCGGAGTCGATGCTGATGGAATCCTCGAGGAGATCGGCTACAGCGGCGACGAAATCGCCCATTTGCGGAGCGCAGGGGCCATTTAGCCGCGAGGCCGTTCGTGGTTTTGCGAGCTGTCGGCGCGCAGGGACTATGGTTCGACCCGGGTAGCCCTATAATGGCGTCTGAACCTTAATGAATCGGGATCAAGCAACGCACGTGAATCAAACAAAAAACTCTTCAAACACCGGAATTCTGTCTTTTGGTGCCTACATCCCGCGTCTGCGCATGTCGCGCCGGGCGATCGCGGATGCCGTGTCCTGGGCCGTTCCCGGGATCAAGGGGCTGGCCAAGGGCGAGCGCGCCCTTGGCAATTGGGACGAAGATGTCATCACCATGGCCGCCGAGGCCGCACGCGACTGCATCAAAGACCTATCATTGGACATAGTGGGCGTACAGCTCGCGTCAACCACGCTGCCCTTTCTCGACCGCAGTAACAGCGGAGTCGTCGCCGATGCATTGCAATCGGGTAAAGCGGTTCATACCGAGGACCTGAGCGGTAGTCGGCGGGCTGCAACTTCGGCTTTGGCTCGACTGTCCAAGACTCTTTGCGACGACGGACCGACGCTGCTGGTGGCGAGCGAGTGCCGAGATACGCGGCCCGGCAGTACCCAGGAAATGCTGTATGGGCATGCCGCCGCCGCGGTTCTAGTTGGTGAGGGTGACGTGATCGCACGATTCAAAGGCGTCGCCTCGATCCACGAAGACCTGGTCGACCAATACCGTAGCACCGATGCCGAGTACGATTACGCGCTGGAGGAACGCTGGGTCCGGGAGGAGGGCTATTTCAAGATCGTGCCGGCCGCCATCGAGGAGGCCTTAGCGCAGGCCGGAACGAGTATCGGTGAAGTGCATCGCATCGTCTTACCGGCCTCGAGCAACGTCGCCCGGGGGTTGGCGAAGAGACTGGGAACCGACGCCGAATTGTTCGCCGATCCGCTGTCTGCGAATTGCGGCGATTGCGGGGCCGCCCAGCCGTTGTTGATGCTCGCCGCGGCGCTCGAATCGGCGGTGCCCGGCGAACAGATACTGGTGCTGGGTTTCGGTCAGGGCGCGGACGCTATCGTTTTGGAGACTACGCCGAAACTTGCCGATTTGCAGGGCAGTCGCGGTCCTTCGCGATATCTGGCCGAAAAACGCGTAGTCGATAATTACACCTTTTTTCTTTCCATCCGTAATCAGCTGTCGATGGATTTCGGAATTCGAGCCGAACGCGACAACCGTACGGCCCTATCGGCGTTGTATCGCAAACGCGGGGACATCAGCGCTATGATGGGCGGTCGTTGTACACAATGTAATACGCTGCAGTTCCCGCACGCTCCAATGTGCGTCAAGTGCGGAGCCCACGATACGCAAACGCCGGAAAGCCTTTCCGGGTTGACGGGGACGGTGAAATCTTTCACGGAAGACTGGATGGCATACACACGGAGCCCGCCCTACATCTACGGTAACGTCGAGTTCGAGGACGGGGCCAACATCATGCTCGAATTCACCGACTTCGAGCCGGGCCAGGTAGAGGTCGGGTCGAGCGTCCGGATGGTGTTCCGAGTGAAGGACTTTGATAAGAAACGTAATTTTCACCGATATTTTTGGAAACCCGCGCCGGTGATGGCGTCGGTGCAGGACGAGGAGACGGTCAATGGCTAACGGTATACGAGACAAAGTTGCAATCATCGGCATGGGGTGCAGTCGCTTCGGCGAACGTTGGGATTGCGGTCCTGAAGAATTGATGGTCGAGTCCTATCAGGAGGCCATCGCCGATGCCGGCATTGAGCAGGAAGACATTGAAATGGCCTGGCTGGGACTGTTTTTCCAGGAGCAGAGTGCCGGTAAGTCGGCGCTACCGTTGAGCTTGACGCTGAGACTCCCCAACATCCCGGTGACGAGAGTAGAGAATATGTGCGCGACGGGGACCGAGGCGCTCAGGGGCGCGGTCTACGCGGTCGCCGCGGGCGCCTGCGACGTCGCCATGGCGATCGGCGTCGAGAAGCTGAAAGACACCGGTTACGGCGGGCTGCCCGAACGCAGTAAAGGTACCTTCGACGATTTGTGGCTGCCGAGTTCGACGGCTCCGGGCAACTTTGCACAACTCGCCAGCGCCTACGCTGCCAAGCACAAACGCCCGATGGAGGACCTCAAAAGAGCGATGGCGCATGTGTCGGTGAAGAGCCACGCCAACGGCAAACTCAATCCGAAAGCGCACCTGCGCCGGGAAATAACGGAAGAACAAGCCTTGAATGCACCGATGATCGCCTACCCGCTCGGCTTGTTCGACTGCTGCGGCGTCAGTGACGGATCGGCTTGCGCGATCGTGACCAGTGTCGAAAAGGCGAAGGCTATGGGTATCAAGGACATGGTGACGGTGAAGGCGATCCAACTCGCTCCGAGCAACGGCCTCGAGATGTCCAACACGGCGTGGGACGGGAGCTACTTATTGACTACGCGGATCGCTTCGGAGAGAGCCTACGCCGAAGCGGGGATCGAGAATCCCCGTAAAGAAGTCGACATGATGGAAGTGCACGACTGTTTCTCGGTAACCGAATTGGTAGTGATGGAAGATCTGGGGATCGCGCCCGAAGGCAAGGCGATCGAGGATGTGCTCGACGGCGTATTCGATCGCGACGGGGAAGTGCCCTGCCAGCTGGACGGCGGACTGAAGTGCTTCGGACATCCCATCGGCGCGAGCGGCCTGCGGATGGCGTACGAAATGTATCTGCAGTTACTCGGCCGCGCCGGCGATCGCCAGATCGACAGTCCTTCCATCGGCTTGACCCATAACCTCGGCGGCGCCCCGAACCGCAATGTCGCGAGCGTGTCGATACTGGGACTGCATTCGGCCTAGGAAACCTCTGATTCACTCTGGGGCAATCGAATTGACGCCCAAAATTGTTCCGGTCAAGGCGCCGCAACGCAGAACTGGACGATTTTGGTCGCAAGGCGACCTTCCATGAATTGATCAGCGGCTCCCTAATTGTAATTGTAAAGGTAACGAAGAAAACAAGGACATCGAGCGATGCACGCCTATCAGTCACCCTGGGAGACAGCGGACCATACAATCTTCCGGGATTCTGTTCGCAAGTTCATAGAGGCGGAGTTCGTCCCCAACCGTGAACGGTGGATAGAACAGAAACACATGGAACCCGAGTACTGGCGGAAAGCCGGCGAGGTCGGGATGTTGTGTTCCGACGTTCCTGAACAATACGGTGGTGCCGGCGGCGACTTTGGTTTCGAAGCGGTAACGTTCGAAGAGTTGCAGCGCGGCTGCATTTCGAGCTTCGGTAACGGGATCCAAAGCATCGTATCGCACTATTTACTCAAGTACGGAACCGAAGAACAGAAATTGCGGTGGCTTCCGGGCATGGCCACCGGTGAAATCATAAGCGCGATCGCCATGACCGAACCCGGGACAGGTTCGGATCTGCAGGCCGTGAAAACAACCGCCATGCGTGATGGCGACGAGTACGTACTGAACGGGTCCAAGACGTTTATCACCAACGGCTATAATGCGAACCTGGTCTGCGTCGTTTGTAAGACGGCGCCGGAAGAGCGGGCGAAAGGAATATCGCTCGTGATGCTCGATACCGAGGGTCTCGCTGGGTTCAGTCGCAACCCACCGCTCGCCAAGATCGGAATGAAGGGGCAGGACACCTGCGAACTCTTTTTCGACGATTGTCGGGTGCCGGTAGGCAACCTGCTCGGCTCGGAAGAGGGGCAGGGCTTTTATCAGCTCATGGCCCAGTTGCCGCGCGAGCGTCTCATCGTCGGTCTTTCCAGCGTCGCGATCATGGAAGCGGCGCTCCAAGCCACCATCGAGTATACGAAAGAGCGCAGAGCGTTCGACAAGGCAATCATCGAGTTTCAGAATACCAAGTTCAAGCTGGCGGAAAAGAAGACGGAAACCAAGATCGCCCGGGTATTCATAGACCACTGCATCGAGAGGCTGATCGCCGGGGAACTCGACGCGGAGACGGCATCGATGGCCAAATGGTGGTGTTCTGAGACGCAGTTCGACTTAGTCAACGAATGCCTGCAATTGTACGGCGGTTACGGCTACATGATGGAATACCCGATCGCCCACTACTTTGCCGATTCGCGCGTGCAGATGATCTACGCGGGCAGCAACGAGATCATGAAGGAATTGATTTCGCGTTCCTTATGACGCCCGGCCGGGCGGGTATCGACAAGCCAGGCAGGCGGCGTCCTTGCCGCTAGCCTACATATTGCGCCAGCCGAACAACGCCTGCTAGATAATACGTTGATAGTCGGTCCGATTCCCGGAATTACGGCGAGGTTCGAACCGTGGCAGACTCACTGCGGCGTTGTTCTATCGCGATTCAGACGGTTTCTCGCTCACTGTGGTTCGGTTTTCGCTCAAGCGATAGCTACGGCTATCACTCTCCCTCCAAACCGGCCCCACATTGGCTGCGAATTCCGCCGGATCTCGCGATGCTGGTGCAATATGCAGGCTGGGAAGCCGTCACGCTCCGTTATTAATCGATCACTGCCAGCGCCTCGATTTCGATCATGAGTTCAGGCAGCGCGAGGGCCTGCACCCCTATCCAGGTACTTGCCGGTTTGTGCGCGCCGAAGAAACTATTGATGCCGCCAACGAGCGCTTCCAATTTCTCGTGTGAATAATCCACGATCAGGAAACGAGCACTCGATACGTCGGTTTTGCTCGCACCGGCAGCGTCCAAGGCGTGGCCGAGGTTTTCTAATGCCGCGGTAACTTGGGCGGGGAAATCACCGTCGCCGATAATATTCATCTCTTTGTCGGCCGCGACCTGGCCGGAGATCTGCACCAACTTCTTACCTTCGCTAATTGCTACATGGCTGAAACCGAAGTCGGCCGTCGGGAAAAGGGTGTCGGGATTGACGAATTTAGTACTCACTGGGTTCCTCCTCTATTGTCGGGGTTTTCGTGTTCTGGGCAATCGAGCGATAGATTAGCACGACTCATCGACGCACGGCGGAGGGTCTCGGTTTGTCTGCCGTCCGTAATATCCCGAGTGAAGTTTTTCGACAGCCTGTTACGATCCGGTGCGCGGTAGTGGAACGGCGCCGATTCGGAGCGCCGGCGCGGACAGCCGCGGGTGCGCTTCGCACGGGAATGAGGGGACAAGGAGAGGATGACGAACGACGACAGCAACCTGTTGACGCGGTTTACGGCTCATTGGGAAGCGGCGGCAACGTTGCTAACGACGCCCGGCGGGGAGACTTACACTTACGGTGACGCACTCGCGCTGAGCGGCCGGGTCGCGCGGTTTCTCGGCGAGGCCGGCGTTCGGCCCGGCGACAGAATTTCGGTGCAGGCAGAAAAGTCTGTTGACTATCTGTGGCTCTACCTCGGTTGTTTGCACGGCGGGTTCATATTCCACCCTTTGAATCCGGCTTACACGAGCGCCGAGCTCGAGTACTTTTTTGGCGATGCCGAACCGGCGCTGGTAGTCTGCGACCCTGAGAATCCCGCCAAAGGCGAGGAGGTCGCGGCCGCGCTTGGCATCGAGCGGACGGTTTCGATGGCTGCGGACGGCGCGGGTTCGTTCCGAGACGGCTATACCAAAACGGCACCGGCGGATTCGGTCGTGCCGCAACGCGCGGCGGACATCGCTGCGCTGCTGTATTCGTCGGGAACGACGGGGCAGCCGAAGGGAATACCCTTGAGTCATGGCGCCATCGCCGTCAACGCCATCGACTTGAGTACCACCTGGGGCTTCCGTGGCGGCGATGTGTTGCTTCACGCTTTGCCGATGTTTCATACTCATGGTTTGTTCGTTGCCTTGAACTGCACCCTGATCAGCGGCTCGACAATCCGTTACCTGCCGCGTTTCGATGTCGACGCGGTCATCGACGGATTGGCCGGGGCCAGTGTCATGATGGGTGTGCCGACCTATTACACGCGGTTGCTACGATCAGAGCGCTTCGATCGGGCCAGCTGTCGTTCGGTTCGCGTATTCATTTCGGGTTCGGCACCGTTACGCGAGGATACGTTTCGCGAATTCGAGGCGCGCACGGGTCATCGGATTGTAGAGCGTTACGGTATGACCGAAACAGGGATACTGACCAGCAATCCCATCGACGGCCCGCGCAAAGCCGGTACCGTCGGGGTTTCGTTGCCGAGCGTAGCGCTTCGCGTCGTCGATACCGGCGGTAAAACGGCGATGCCGGACGAGATTGGGCGGATCCAAGTGCGCGGCCCCAACGCGTTTACCGAGTACTGGCGGAAACCGGAGAAAACGGTCGAAGACTTTACCGACGATGGTTTTTTTGACACCGGCGATCAAGGTAACCTCGATACCGATGGTTACCTGTCGATCGTCGGTCGGGCGAAAGATCTCATTATCAGTGGCGGCTTGAACGTGTATCCGGTGGAGGTCGAGCGGGTATTGAACGAATGCGCTCTGGTGCAGGAGGCTGCCGTGATCGGCGTTGCGCACGAGGACTTTGGCGAAGCCGTGGTCGCGGTCGTGATCGCCGCGCCGGCCGTCACGTTCGACGAACGGGAGGTTCTCGCGTTTACGGGCCAACGATTAGCGAATTTCAAGTTGCCGAAACGCGTCGTCGGGGTCGACGCGCTGCCGCGCAATGCGATGGGTAAAGTGCAGAAGAACCTGCTGCGCGAGCAATACGTCGATCTGCTGGGTGCCGGATAATGGCCGGCGGGGGGCGGGGGTCGTTTCGTTCGGAATTCGAAATACGCCGATGGGTGCGTCGCGATGGGCTCCCAAGCCGTATAATACGGTGTTCTGCCAGTTAAGGAACCTCTGATTAATTCGTGGAACGCCGCCTTGCGTTCAAAATCGTCCGTCTCGGCGCTTGCCAATAGTCCTGGCTATTACCCGCGCGCCGCGCCTTGAGTCGAACCATTTTGAATCACAATCCGGCTGTCCCAGGATTAATCAGAGGTTCCTTAAGATTAAACCCATATTACGCAAGAGGAACCCGCGATGCCCGGTCTGTTCTACGAAGAATTTGAAATCGGTCAGGTCTTCGACCACCCGATACGGCGCACGGTCACCGAGACGGACAACGTCCTGTTTACGACCATGACGCACAATCCAGCGCTGCTGCATCTGGACGAAGAGTATTGTAAGAATGAAACAGAGTTTGGGCAGCGCATCGTCAACAGCTGTTTTACCCTCTCGCTGATGGTCGGGGTCACGGTATACGACACGACGCTCGGTACGACGGTGGGAAATCTCGGTTGGGATGAGGTCCGTTTCCCACGCCCGGTCTTCCACGGCGACACGCTGCATTTCCGTACCGAAATCGCGGATAAGCGTGAGAGTAAGTCGCGGCCGAACAACGGCATCGTGACCTTCGCCCACTTCGCCTACAATCAAAACGACGAACTCGTGGCCAACTGCAAACGCACCGGGCTCATGCTGAAGCGGCCGCAATCATGATGGTGCGCTCCTGGTTGTTCGTTCCCGGCGACAGCGAAAAGAAGCTGGGCAAAGGCGAAAGTACCGGCGCCGACGCTCTGATCCTCGATCTCGAGGATTCCGTTGCGGCGGCGCGCCGCCCGGTGGGTCGCGAGATGACGCGCGAATACCTGGAGGGCGCGGACCGGTCCGTTTGTCAACTCTACGTGCGTATCAATCCGCTCGACAGCAAGGACGCATTGCAGGATCTCGCGGGCATTATCGGCGGGAAGCCCGACGGATTGGTATTGCCGAAGGCGGAAACGGTCGAAGACTCGCATCGATTAGCGTGTTATCTCGATGCGCTCGAGATCGCCAATGGCATCGAGCAAGGTACCACCAAGACCTTCCCCATAGCGACCGAAACGCCCGGCGCAATGCTTACCCTCGACGGTTATCGGGACGCCAACGAGCGACTGTCGGCGTTGGCTTGGGGCGCGGAAGATCTCAGTGCCGCGATCGGCGCGTCGACCAATAGGGATGAAAACGGCGACATGGCCGCGCCTTACGTTCTCGCTCGATCGTTATGTCTGATGGCGGCCTACGCGGCCGGCGTGCAAGCGGTCGATA
The DNA here is from genome assembly GCA_964523765.1 of uncultured Enterobacteriaceae bacterium. Taxonomy (GTDB): domain Bacteria; phylum Pseudomonadota; class Gammaproteobacteria; genus UBA11873. The sequence continues at coordinate 10,738 of CAZFZX010000061.1, read as the reverse complement.
CGGTTTACACCGATTTCCGCGATGATGAAGGTCTGCGCACCTCGAGTAACTACGCGCGGCGCGATGGGTTTACCGGCAAGATCGCCATTCATCCAAACCAGGTAGGCATTATCAACGACGCGTTCACGCCGAGTGCGGAAGAAACCGCGCACGCCGAAGCGGTGATCGCATTGTTCGCGGCCAATCCGGAAGCGGGGACCTTGAGTCTCGATGGTAAGATGCTGGATAAACCGCACCTGACCCAGGCCGAGCGCGTGCTTGCATTGGCCAGACAGGCGGGAGGCTGAGACATGGGACCGCTACGGGGGATCCGGATCGTAGAATTCGCCGGTATTGGGCCTGGCCCGCTGTGTGGGACATTCCTCGGCGACTTGGGTGCCGACGTCGTCCGGGTGGACCGGGCGGGGAGCAAATCGCGCGCCGCCCCGGGTGCGGGCAGCCGCAGCCGCCGCTCGCTGGCGCTGAACCTCAAAGATCCGCGCGGTATCGAGGTCGCGCTCCGACTGATTGAAAGCGCCGACGGGATGTTCGAACCCTATCGGCCGGGCGTGATGGAGCGTCTCGGACTTGGTCCTCAAGTTTGTCTCGAGCGCAATCCGAGATTGGTCTACGGGCGCATGACCGGTTGGGGGCAAGACGGCCCGCTCGCGAACGCCGCGGGCCACGATATCAATTACATCGCATTGACTGGAGCCCTGAATGCGATCGGCGAAAGCGGCGGTGGCCCGATCCCCCCGCTGAACCTCATCGGCGACTTTGGCGGCGGTACGATGCTGCTCGCCTTCGGGATGGTTTGTGGTTTGCTCGAAGCGGCGCGTTCGGGCCAGGGCCAGGTCGTCGACACTGCGATGGTGGATGGTGCTTCGATGCTGATGGCGATGATCTACGGCATGAAGGATCTCGGTCTGTGGACCAACACGCGGGGCGATAACCTGCTGGATGGGGGAGCGCATTTTTACGGCTGCTACGAATGCAGCGACGGCAAATGGATATCCATCGGTTCTATCGAACCGCAATTCTACGCATTGTTGCGCGAGACGTTAGGGCTCGACGATAAGGCGTTCGACGCCCAGCACGATAAAACGGCGTGGCCGGCGCTCAAAGCGGAGTTCAAGGCGGCATTCGCGACGAAGACACGCGAAGAGTGGGTCGCCTTGATGGAAGGTACCGACATCTGTTTTGCGCCGGTGCTGGATCTCGACGAAGCACCGCAGCATCCGCACAACGTCGCGCGTAATGCCTTCATCGAAGTCGACGGCGTTCTGCAGCCGGCGCCGGCGCCGCGCTTTAGCCGGACGCCGGCCGCTGTGCCGCGGGCCGCACCGAAAATCGGTGGCGATTCCGACGCCGTGCTCAATGAGGCGGGTTTCCTTCCGGATGAAATTAACGACTTACGTCAAAGCGGCGTGATTGCCTGAGGAGAGTTTGCAATGAATATCGAAAACTGGCGTGAAAAGAAGAAGACTGTCGAGGTCAAGGGCCGCAAGATGGCCTACGTCGAGATGGGGACGGGCGACCCGATCGTCTTTCAGCACGGGAATCCGACATCTTCCTACCTGTGGCGCAATATCATGCCCCAACTCGCCGACCTCGGCCGCTGCCTCGCGGTCGATCTCATCGGCATGGGCGACTCGGACAAACTGCCGGATTCGGGTCCCGACCGCTATACGTTCAAAGAGCACCAGCAATACTTGTACAGTGCCTGGGAGGCGCTGGGCGTACAAAAGAACGTCACCTTCGTTATCCACGACTGGGGCTCGGCGCTCGGCTTCGACTGGTGCCGTCAACATCCCGGCGCGGTCAAAGGTGTGGCGCACATGGAGGCCGTGGTGCAGCGTCTCGACTGGAAAGAGTGGCCGGAAGCGGCGACCGAAATATTCCGCGCGTTTCGCTCGCCGGAGGGTGAGGAAATCGTACTCCAGAAGAATGTGTTTATCGAAGGGGTTCTGCCAAGTTCCATCATACGGCAACTCACCGATGATGAAATGAACGCCTATCGCGCCCCGTTCGTCAACAAAGGCGAAGACCGGCGGCCGACCTTGACCTGGCCGCGTCAAATCCCGCTCGGCGGCGAGCCGGTCGACGTTTGTGAAACGGTGGATGCTTACGGTGCCTACATGAAGGATGCCGATTTTCCCAAGCTGTTTATTGTCGGCGATCCGGGCATGATTATGAACGGCAGCCCGGGAGCATTCGCGCGTAGTTGGAAGAACACCAGCGAGGCAACGGTGAAAGGGCTGCATTTTCTGCAGGAAGACTCTCCTGATGAAATTGCAGCAGCTGTGAAAAGCTGGCTCCAAGGCTGCTGAGGCCGTCCGAAAGGCGCGCACAAGTGCCGCCTCTCATTACGGGGTTGTTGTTGCTTCTGGGTCTCCAGCGGTTGCAGTCCAACCCGGAACTGCGCGGTCGGCTGGTCGGAACCTTGGGCGCGGCCGCCTACCGGATCGGTTTCGCCGCTCTGGCGCTGGCGGGTCTCGCCCTGATCGTCGCCGGCAGGGCGCACGCCGCTTATCTGTTCGTGTGGTTGCCGCCGGCATGGCTGCACCTTCTCGTATTGCCGCTCATGTTCATCGCGTTCGCCTGTATTGCCGCCGAAGTCGTGCCGTCGAACCTGAAGCGGTTTGCGTGCCGCCCGTTTCTCTGGGGTGTGTTGCTCTGGGCGATCGCGCATCTACTCGTAAAAAGCGACCTGGCCGCAATGACAATGTTCGGCGGCTTCGGCCTACTGGTTTTTTTGGAGATCGGATCCGGAAAACGCCGGGGCTTGCATCGATCACGGCAAGCGTTGCCGTGGCTCAACGAGTCGTTTACTGTCGCGCTCGGGGGTGTTTTGTTTATCGTGTTTTTCTTCCTGCATGCAGATCTCTTCGGCGTATCGCCGTCGATGATGGGAAGCCCCTTTATTTGAGGTTCCTTACGTTTGAAACTCGACGCACAATAGGATGTCATTATTATGAAACTCGAAGACCTCGTGCCGGTAGGCACCACGAACGAGGAGACGATTGAGGTTACCGACGAACTCACCGTCGGTTTTGTTCTCGCTGGAATGCCGATGGTGTACGCGACACCGCAAATGATTCAACACATAGAAGTGGTGTGCGGGGCGGCGCTCAGACCGCTGCTGCCCGACGGTTGGATATCGGTAGGTACGCTAGTCAACGTCCAGCACTTGGCGGCCACGCCCGTCGGATTCAGCGTGACGACAAAATGTACCGTGGCCGAGGTCAGCGGCCCGATGGTGACGTTCGACGTGGTCGTCGAGGATGGTGTGGATACGGTCGGCAAAGGACAACACGTGCGCGCGGCGGTGGAGTTCGAGCGGTTCCTTGTCGGGCTCGGACGTAAAGAGCAGCAGCGGCCGTGAACCCACGGTCGGCCTAGGCCGATTTTCCTACTATGGTGTACCTAACGATAAAACCTCTATCCCATGAGCACACAAAAAGATGTTACTAAGGTAACAACACTGGGCCTTAAACGGCTCAAAGAAGCGGGAGAAAAGATCGCCTCGCTCACGGCTTACGATGCTGCCTTCGCGACGGTACTCGATAACGCAGGCGTGGATTTCATCCTCGTCGGCGACTCCGTCGGCATGGTCGTCCAAGGTCGCGAGACGACTATCCCGGTCACGATCGAGGAAATGATTTACCACACCCAATTGGTCGCGCGCGGTACGCAGCGGGCGATGGTGATGGCCGATATGCCTTTCATGAGCTACTCTTCGGCGCACGATTGTCTGCACAACGCGGCGCGCCTGATGAAGGAGGGTGGGGCTGAAATCGTGAAGCTGGAATGGGGCGCGCTCGAGATTCCGATGGTGTCGCGCCTGACCGATTGCGGGATCCCCGTGTGCGCGCACCTAGGGTTGACACCGCAGGCTATCCATAAATATGGGGCCTACCGTGTTCAGGGACGCGAGGACGACACCGCTCAAAAGATGATCGACGATGCGCTCGCGCTGGAAGCGGCGGGCGCGGACGTGTTGTTGCTCGAGTGCGTGCCGACCGGATTGGCCGCCCAAATCAGGAACAATGCGCAGGTGCCGGTCATCGGCATCGGCGCGGGTCCTGAGGTCGACGGGCAGATTCTGGTGCTTTATGACATCCTCGATATCTGGCCCGGGAAACGCACCCGCTTCTCCAAGAACTATATGGCGCAAGCCGGGTCGATTCAGGGAGCGATCGAAACCTACGTCAGGGAAGTCAAAGAAGTAAGCTTTCCGACGGCGGAATACTCGTTCGAATAGGCAACGGTCGGAAGCGAGACGTGGACGACATATTCTTCAATGCTGGACGCCCCACCGAAGGTCGTAGGCATTGAGCTACGGGGCGGGGCCTAGCCAGTCGACGGCGCGATTTTGTTAGCGTTCAACGCCTCCTACGCGACGAACCGCTCGCACGCGTGTGCCGCTTTGCAGACCGCTTCGCACGAGTTCCGCTGGCGCGCTCAGAGCGAATCGCAGGTTGGGCACTGCGGGATCGGGGACTGCGAGTTAGCTGCGTAATGGCCGCGTCGTTGCCGCGCCGGCTGGGTCGTGCGGTATCGGAATTCCTGCCGGACCGGCGGACGAGACGCGCCGCCGACCTGGATATGGTTGCAGTACGCCCCGCTTCGACAGAGCGGTTGAATCGCCGCGCCGCGAGCGCGACGCCCATCGGATTCGCGCGGGCAGGCGATTTGGGTTTCGCCGCAGTTGTAGGCGGCGTATCGCGTGCCGTGGTTTGCGCGCGCTTGGAGGCGCCACGATTCGCCGCCGATCGACGCGCGGCTTTGACTCGCTGCGCCATAACGGATTGCAGTTGTTGCGTTGTCAGCGGCTGCGCACTTGTGTGTTTTTTTTGCGCTGCGGCTCGACTTTTTGCGGTGACGCCTGCATTGGGGCGCGAGGCAGGTCGCTTCCGCGTGGCCACCTCCGGCCGTGTTGTTGCATCGCGCCGCGGCCCATTGCGTGCTGCGCCGCGCGCGGGGGCGAAAGCGCCGGGATTCGTTTGAGCGGTCGCGCGCCGCCGCGGCCGTTTTGTTAGCGTTGCCGCGCCTCGGCCGGAGAGCGCAGACAGATTCGACGTAGTCCCCCGCCGGATCGCGCCTGCCCTACCATGCCCTTTTGCGGTTGTATCGGCACGATGATGGCCGGGGGTGTTTTGCGGTCGATGGCCGTGGCGGCGGCCGGCACGCCAGTAGTCGCCGTGATAATCGCGATGGTGACGACGCCCGGTACCGCGGTAGTGGCGTGGCGAGTGCGACCTATGAAGCCGATAGTAAGGCCGCTGATAACGGATCCCGAAATAGGGGTGACTGCGGTATCCGTGGTGATGCACGTGCAGACGATTCGTGAGCCAGCCGATTGTGAAAGCCGTCGTCACGCCCCAGAAGCCACTCGAATAATGCGGTTTGCCGGCCCCATAGGGATAGTAATAGACCGGATAGCTTCGAGGGTAGTAATGATACGTAGAAACGGATTGCGGGTAGATCACTTGCGCCGGTTCGTAATAGGGTATATAGGTCGCGCTGTCGTCGCTTGATGCGATTTCGATCGCGCCGTTGTCGTGACTGACAACTTTACGCTCGTCGCTTTCGAGGTTGCCCGCCGTATGCGCGCGCTGGCGGAAACGTTCTACCGCCTTCACCACATCCGGCTGCTGGTTGAGTACTGCTTCGCCTAAACGCCAAGTCCAATCCAGGTCGTTGTTCAACAGGGCGAGGGCCTCGGGATAGTTGAGCAGGGCGACGATCGAATCGTCCCATTCATCCTCCGGTTGCAACTTCGGATCGGCTTTGCGCGCCTCGAGAAATCGAGCGGCCTGTACGATCTGTAGCGGATACGTTGAAGCCGGCAGCACGATGGCCAGCAGATCGTCCGGATACAGCGCCACCGGGGCGAGCAAATCCTCGAGCGCCGCGCCATCCATCGGTGGGTTCGACTCCGTCGGTTGGCCGGCCACCGTGAGCGGCGCCGCAGGCGTATCTGCACTGCGGACCAGACCCATGCCGATCATCACCAGGGCCAGCGTCACCGTCCACACACAGACTGGAGTTGTTTGCTATCGAATTGCCCATGATTTCCTACCTTACGCCGGTTCGCGGGCGAAGTCTTCGAACACGCACCCAGGGTAAATGCAGGCGGCTGAACCCTGCCTGAATCCGCTATTATCGGTAGCGAGTTGGTTGCCGCGATAGCGCTTTTGGGTCCGGGGTTTTGCTATGCTCGCCCGATATGACGGGCTTCGAGTCGGAGCGCACCACGGAGGCTCGCGATCGGCGGTACGATTGAGGCGCTAAGATCCAACCTCTGAAGCACTATTATATGAGGCGGATCGGCACGATTTAAGCAGAGGCGTCGTCGATCGTATAGGTGAACGGGCGAGCCAGGCGTCGCAACGACGGTTGGTCGTCCGCTGCCAGCTTGAGCAGGCGCGCGTAATTCAGGCTCAGCTTGTTGGCTTCCTCGAATACCGCCCCCCATTGTTCCATGGTGAATTTCCAGAAGGGTTCGGCTCGCGCGATGAGCTCACGAATCCGCTCGTTTGCCGTTTGCAATTCTTCGGCGAGCGCTACGTTGCACAGCGCGTTGGCGAAGGCTGCGATAAACGCCAGTTGTGCTTCATCATCGGCGGCGGGCTGCAGTTCGGATCGCGGTAGCGGGCGCATGGCTTGAATGATGCTCGCGGGAAATTTCCAAACTCGCGCGACATCGGTCCCGAGTTCGTAGTATGCGATCCCGAGGATTTCATGTGATGCCGTTAGCTCGTCGATGAGGCGGTCGGCGGCCAGTTCGAGGATTGCGAAATATTCGTCCGGGAAGTAATGGATTGTAAGAGTCCGTCCGAGGTCGCGGAACATGGCACAGGTAAACGCGTCCGCGGTACGCCGAAAACCGGTTTCTTGGGCGATGATTCTCGCCACGATCGCGCTGAAGAAAGAACGAATGAGCGCATCGTGCAGCTCCGGCGCTCCGTCTGTGAATTGTTGTTCGATGAGTGCTTTCGTAACGCACATGCGCACCTGGTCGATGCCGAGAAGGACGATCGCGCGGGATAGCGTAGTGATCTCGGTATTGCCGTAAAAAGCTGAATTCGCCGACGTCAGGACTCGTTGGGATAAGGTGATATCTTTAGCCAGAATATTAGCGATACGCTCTGCGGATGCGCCTTTTTCCTGTGAGGTGAGTTCGAGTACTTTGGTGATATGCCCGGACAGTGCCGAAAACCCCTTCTTGTGCTGCATACGGCGGATCAGGAACTGCACAGTGCTGTGATTAGCGGATTCACTGGCGCCGGAGCCATCGCGCGCAACGCGAAACGTGTCGAGTTCTTCCTTCATTTCGCGCGCCGAAGGGTAGCGCATGGCGAATGAGCGTTGCAGCGCTTTGTTGATTACCCGCTGGACGATCGGGTCACAGTCCAACGCACCGGTCTCGTCGTCCGGATTGCCGTTGACAATGTAGTGAACGATCGTATCGCGGCTGCTCCAATGCATCAGCCGTTCTCCGGTAACTAATTCATAGAGAATTGCCCCGAGCGCAAAGACGTCCGAGTGAGGCCCCAACGGAGCGCCGACGAAAGGCTCGGGAGACATGTAGCGTAGGGGACCCCCGGTCTGAGCGCTGGGATCCTGCGTCTGGCACCAGGTCGAAATGCCGAAATCGGTGATCTTGGGGATCCCGTCGCTGGTCAGCAGAATGTTTGCCGGGTTCAAGTCGCGGTGGACGATTCCGTGACTGTGCAGGTAAGCGACCCCCGCGAGTATCTGGCTGGCCAGGATCACGGCGTCGCGTGGATCCACACCGCCTTCGCGTGCTAACCGGTCCTTGAGCGACTCTCCATCGACAATTTCGAACACGAGGTAGCGGAGATGGTGGTAGGTGCCAACCTCATAGAGGGTCACGAGGTTTGGGTGCTGTAACTGGCTCGAAATGCGTGCCTCGATGTCGAGCTCGCTGTCTTCGAGTGCTGCGCCATTCGGCCGCAACAGCTTTAATGCGACCTGACGAGAGAGCCGTTCGTCGAAGGCAAGCAATACCGTTCCCTGTGATCCGGCTCCAAGCGAACGCTCGATGGTGAATCTATCGATTTTCGCCGGTACCACGGTAGATGCCGGTCGGGTAGAAGGCAGCGCGGCTGCCGCGGTTAGATTTTCGGTGTCCACTTTACTGTGGCGGCGAACCAGACCAAGATCTTTAGTCCTTGGGCGCCGCGACGGAGCAACTCAGCGCTGTCAGAGCGCCCGCTATAAGAACCGGTCCTTCGCCCCCGTGTGACGATCCCGTGGCGCCATTGCCTCAGGGCTGCGACGCGAGGGGATCAAAGGGTTTCGTCTCAACGACACGGGTCAATGTGGTTTCGATGCACTCGAGAGCTGCATCCGGACCCCGAGCGGCAACGAATTGGTGGATGTCCAGTGGACTGTTGGCGGCTGCAAATAGTAACGCGCCCGGTCAGGCGGCACTGTAAAAGATTTGATGCGTGCCACCAAATAGCAAACCCGAATTTCTCATGTGGCGATGCACGAGGCCGCCGCTACCTCGGTTAATCCAGCCACCATACCCCGCCTTTCTTGATGAAATTCACTGTTTGTTCGGATCGCATGGTGCTCGTTTCGCCGCCCTCGCGGGTGGTCTCGACCGTGAGCCACTGGATCGTGCCCTTATCACCGTTGATCACTTCGGTCGCATCCTTAAAGTCGGCCCGGGGGAAAATCATTCCAAACTGCACGCATTGCTCTTTTAGCTCGGATTCGCTGAGCGAATCGAGATCGGTGGCCGGGCTTTCCTTTTCAGGGTTTTTAGCGAACGCCTGTAGCTCGCTCCGGTCGCAACGCTTCATCAAGGCAACAGCGTTTCGATAGGCTTTGGCCAGGGGGCTGTTGCGTCGGACTTTCCGCCCCCCCGGCAAGGGCTTTATCGGTTCGATGCCGGAACCGGATATTTCCGGCAATGACACATCGCCGGGGAATTTTTTTTTCGGGGCGGGATAGCGGCGCTCTTTCATGACTTTCTGTTCCATCGTCGGACAGGGTTTGTCACTGAAACTCGTATTCCCGGCTGCGTCCGTACACCGGTACATGGCGGCATGTGCACCTCCGGCGATCGTCAGTCCCAGCAGTATCCGGAGCAAGGCCGTACCGAGTCGAAAATAAGCGTCGGCGCTACCGCAAATCATTTTGAGACCGCTTCTATTCACCTTTGTTTCCCGCAATGCCTCGTAAGCAACGGATACGCCGACATCATCCAAAACAGGTCGAGATCAATCGCAGGGGAAATCCATGATCAGGGCGCTCCAGACCAGGGTATCGGCCGCAAGATGCAGATATTTAGGGGCCCTTCCGCCATCTTAAGCCCGCTGAAGTCGCACCCTTCAGGAGGTGTGCGCGAACCGATAACTGGCACGATTCGCCGTAGTCAACCGATAGGGAGCGAGCCGCGCCCTAATAAGTTCCGAGCCACATGATGTAAAAGAAAACGAGTTCCTCATTCATGTCCCAATGCTGGGCAACCATTTCCTCGTTGGCGATGCTGCCGCCGAGTTCTTTGCGCTTCTCTGCCCAGGGAATGATGAACTGTACCTGTTCGTCGGCAGTTTTTTCGACTTGCGTACTATCAGCCACGGTATACTCCATATTCCATTGCAAACTCCGTAACGGCCTTCAGGTTTTCCGGCTTCGCGTCGTTGGGGGACAGCAACGCTTTGTCTGCACCCAAAATAAAGCCGCCGCCCGGGGCGCACGCGTCAATCACTTTCTTTGCCTGCGCAACGCATTCTTCAGGCGTGCCGTATCCCAATAAGTCAGTCGAAAGTCCCCCGGCGAGACACATCGTGTTGCCGATTGCTCTTTTTGCTTCGATGATTTTTTGTTCTATCAGACCGAGGACGCGTCCCTTCGGTAATTGCGCCAGGAAAGGAAAATGAGGTTCCCAATCTCCTTCGAGAAACAGCAGGCTGTTATAACCACCATCGGCGAGATCATTGATCAGACGGCTGAACGTCGGCCAATAGAATTTTTCAAAGTCTACGGGTCGCAGATACGTAGGAACGTGCAGCGGCAGAAAAATCCACGGAAACGGAGCGGGAGGTCCGCCGAAGCTCGCAGTCGCCATGCGTAGCGCAAGAGGATACATCGCCTCGCAGGCGGCAACGACTTCATCGGGATGACGTTTGATGTCCATCATTATTCCGTTGAAGCCGCGAAAATGATCCGACAGATAATCCATCGGAGGATCCGATATGCCGGCAACCAGGACCGGCATGCCGTAGACCTCGGCCCATTTAGCGAAGGCCGCACCCATCGTCGCCAGATACATCCCGAAAGCCACGGCTCCTTTTGCAAATGCAACATTGTTGCGCGGCCAGGGTTTTCCCAATTCCAGGGAACGTTTGGGCATCATCTCTTCATAGATGAATTTCAGGGGATCGGCGATAAACTTCGGATAGTCCTCGATCGCCATCGGCGAACTGTCCTGCCATTGAAAGGCGGATGTCGCATCGATGTCCGAACCCGCAACCGTGTATTGAGTTGACCCTACCGCATCGAAAATCGGGGCCGGCCAGATGCCAAAAGGCGGCCAGTAGGCGTCCTGCGGATACGTTTCAATTACCTTCTCGCAAGCGCTGATCAGCTTTGGATAGTCGTATGCGATCTCCTGGACGGTAAACCCGGCGTGACTTGCTATCCACGTTTCGGTCGCAAAGCAGATCGGAACTCGATCCGGCTCCTCGAGCGACAATGTCGTTGAAAGCCGCTGTAT
>CAZFZX010000060.1:0-21804 GCA_964523765.1 uncultured Enterobacteriaceae bacterium | reverse complement strand
CCTAGGGTCCGCGCGGGCTTGACTGAAGTCAAGGTAATGCATTTGCGTTCGGTTGGAAATATGTAACTCGTCCGAATTGGGCACGATGGTTGGCCGATCGGCCACTGGAGAAGTTAATTTGCAGATTGTTCTGCTCGTCAGCGACGACTCAGCGCCTTGCCGTTCGGCGGAGCGGCGATGGTCGGCTTTGGGCACCGAACTGGGCTTTACGCTCCAAGTCGTTGCGATCGAGCAACCCGAAGGCAGCAGGCTAGCCCACCGCCTCGAAGTGAAGTCCGTACCCGCGCTGGTCATTGACGATAACGCGATTTCGGTCGGCGTGCCGACGATCGACGATGCGAGGGTGCTGCTCGCAAACTGGTTTCCGACAGGATCCTAGCCCCGCAGCGATTTGCAGAAGCATCGACCGGACACCGCCCGGCGCCAACTAGCCGAAGGGCCAGGGGTCACGCGTAGTCGCGACCAGTATGATATAGCCCACACTGGAGAGCGCCGCGAAACTCGCGAAGTTCCGTCCCGCGCGGGTCCGCGCACGTTTGAGCGCCACGCTCCCACAAATGATGTAGAGGACCACGGCGAAGACCTTGGCGGTCAACCAGGGTTGAACGAACGGGTATTGGTGCAGAACCAACGTAAGACCGACCGCGCTTGCGAGCAATACGGTGTCGATCACGTGCGGCAGTGTCCGAACCCAGGGTCGGGCGAGCCGTGCCGGCGCCGTATAGGCCCAGAACAAACGCGCACTGAATAAGCCGATGGATAGGGCGACGGTTCCAAGGTGGATGACTTTCAACACCGCGTACATAGGGACATGGTAATCTCTTGGGAACCCGAATGACCCGCGCGGTCTCGCAGGCATTATGGAAACCGTCTATTTTACCCTTGTCGCCATCGCCTTGTATGTGTTCGCCGATTGGTTGCTGCAGCGCGTTGAAGCGCATCTCGGCCGGACCCTGGAAAACCGTTCGCTCATTTTCTTTGGAATTCTGCTATCGGCCGCCCTCCTCACTTTCACGCTGATCCGCCAGTTCGCGCCGTGACGCCACTCCCGGCGTTCTTCATTCTGATCAGCCAGCGGCGACGATCGATCCGCTGGCCATGCCCCACCGTATGGTGCTTGGGAACCGAGATCTAAGGTACAGCAGCCGGGTTCGCAGTCACCCGACGACCCGCCTTTCCCCCTGTTTGCGGCATCTTTGACCCAAATCAAGTAACGGATGGCACAGACGATCCATGATGCGCGCCACTCAATCGTCAATGGAGCCGCAGGTATGGTGGAAGAAGCCACAGAATCCGCTGGGACACCTGAAAAACCCGAAACCGAGGATCAGTCTATTCCGGTCATGCAAAAGGTGCTGGACAACCCGTTTCTCCTCTTGTTTTTAGGCGTTACGATACCAACCGTTCTGTATATCATCTGGGGTGTGATGGAGATCGCTCAGATCCCTATCGCTCCTTAAGCACTACCATAACCTCGGGGGGGTTGAATCATGGGCCTGTATTCGCCTAGTGAACGCATCTGGTGGCGCGAACCGATCGCTAAAACCGAAATCGTCTGGATCATCCTAGCTTTCATCTGGGGTCTCATCATGTTCTTCATGATGATTTACTGGCACGCCGTCGGCGAACAGAACTTCAGTAACGAGTCGTACCGCACGACCGCGGCGGCCTTCGCGGAGAAGGCCAACGCCATGGTCGCCGAACACGAAGTACGCAAAGAAACCGTTAAGAGCGGCGGTGTCGACATTGAAATACCGGTAGTACACCCACCGCCGGGAAGCGATGTCTATCTCATTGCCCGGCTATGGGCATGGTGGCCGATCATCGAATTCGAAAAGGACCAGTCCTATCGTTTACATATCTCCTCGATGGACTGGCAGCATGGATTCTCCCTGCAGCCCGAAAACATCAATCTCCAGGTCCACCCAGGTTATGACATGGTGATCACCGTCGAACCCGACAAGCTGGGTGACTACGGCATCGTTTGCAACGAGTTCTGTGGGATCGGCCATCACACGATGGTCGGCAAAATGTACGTCGTCGATAAGTAAGGGGCCTCGCAATGGCAACGACAACCAGCAAATTTCGCTTCTGTCCGGCCACGGGCATGCGCATCTATTCGTCCACCGAGTCCCTGATCAAGGCCAACGCCGTCGTCGCGGTCGTATTCCTGGCAGTCGGGGGGCTCTTCGGTTTACTAGTAGCGCTAACGCGCTGGCCCGCGGTACATATACTCCCGGCCGATTGGTTTTACCTTGCACTCACCGCACACGGCCTCGACGTGCTGCTGGTGTGGATCATCTTTTTCGAAATGGCGGTGCTCTATTTTGCCTCCTCGGTCGTATTGAGTTCGCGCCTGGCAATGCCGAGATTGGCCTGGACCGGATTCGCCTTGATGTTGATCGGGGCGTTGACAACGAACGTCGCCGTACTACAGGGTGATTCGAGCGTCATGTTTACCTCCTACGTGCCGATGCAGGCGCAACCGAATTTCTACCTCGGTTTGATCCTGTTCGCGGTGGGGGCATTGATAGGCTGCGGTATCTTCTTCGGCACGCTGGTGATCGCCAAGGAAGAACGAACCTACGAGGGCTCGGTTCCGCTGGTCACTTTTGGCGCATTAACTGCGGCCATTATCGCCGTATTCACCCTGGCATCCGGCGCGATCATTCTCATTCCGACCTACCTGTGGTCGCTGGGGCTAATCAGCACCATCGACCCGTTGATGTACAAAACGGTTTGGTGGGCGATGGGCCACTCCTCGCAGCAGATTAACGTTTCCGCCCACGTAGCGATTTGGTATGCGATCGCCGCAATCGTGCTCGGCGCGAAACCCATCTCCGAGAAGGTCAGCCGCATGGCATTTCTGCTGTACATCCTTTTTCTACAGTTGGCCAGCGCGCACCATTTGCTGGTCGATCCCGGGATCAGTTCGTCGTGGAAGATCTTCAACACGAGCTATGCCATGTATCTCGCCGTGCTCGGCAGTATGCTCCACGGCATGACCGTGCCGGGGTCGATTGAAGCCGCGCAGCGCGCCAAGGGCTACACCAACGGTTTATTCGAATGGTTGCGCAAGGCGCCGTGGGACAATCCGGCTTTCGCCGGGATGTTCTTGTCGCTGCTCATGTTCGGCTTCCTCGGCGGTATCTCCGGAGTCGTCATGGGCCAGGAGCAGATCAACATAATCATACACAACACGATCTACGTGCCGGGACACTTCCACGCGACCGTGGTAGCGGGGACGACCCTGGCATTCATGGCCGTGACCTACCTGCTCGTACCGATGATCTTTCAACGTGAACTGGTGCTGAAAAAATGGGCGATGTTGCAGCCCTACGTATTCGGCATCGGCGTCGCGGGGATCTCGGTGTTCATGATGGGCGCGGGAACACTCGGCGTCTCGCGGCGGCACTGGGACATCACCTTTGCCGACTCGGCCATTCAATTCGACTATCCCGGCGCGGCGTTCCTGATGATGGGTCTCAACGGCATGGCCGCGATACTCGCAGCGGTCGGCGGTGCCATGTACGTGATCGTTGTGGTCGCGTCCATCCTGTTCGGCAAGCGCATAGAGCCGACCACAGAAGCACCCGCAGACCCGCCGGTAGCAGCAGCCGTTGCCTCATACGGCAGTGCGGGGACCTTAAAGATCCCGGGAACGGTGGCGCTCGTAGCGGTCTTTTTCCTGTCGTTCATCCTTTACTACTATGTGAACTGGAAATACCTGGCCGAAGTGTGGCCGTTACGCTAGCGGATCGGGGAGACAGCTGAATGCTCGATACGATCAGACTGCTGTCTGCCGTATTCAAAGTCCGCATCGGGCTCGCCATTACCTTGTGTGCGCTCGCGGGCCTGGCGGTAACGCCGGGCCATGCCGGCGCCTGGCAGATTACGGTAGTCGCCCTGGCGGTGCTGTTCTCATCGGCCAGCGCCGGCGCGTTCAATCAATACGTAGAACGCGACCTGGATGCCCGCATGGCACGCACGCGCGAGCGCCCGTTCGTAACGGGTCGCTTGAAAGCGACGGGTTACTGGCTGGCGATCATCGTCGTTTTGCTACTGGTGTCGGTTGCCGCGGTAGCGGTAGCCGTGAATGCCGCCTCCGCCCTTTACGTTTTTCTCGGCGCCTTTTTCTACGGCGTGGTCTATACCGTTTGGCTCAAACGGCGATCGTGGACGAACATCGTACTCGGTGGACTCGCCGGCAGTTTCGCCGTGCTGGCCGGAGCGGCGGCGGTCGACCCCGAGCTGGCGCCGGCGCCGATCGTACTGGCCATCGTGTTGTTCCTGTGGACCCCGCCCCATTTCTGGAGTCTGGCGATGGCCTACCGCGAGGACTATGCCCGAGCGGGCGTACCGATGCTGCCCGTCGTCGTCGGCGATCAACTGGCGGCGACCGTGATCCTGGCGCACACGGTATTGCTGGTGGGATTGTCGTTGGTCCCGGCGGTCTACGGGTTGGGCTGGATCTATCTGACCGCAGCGGTGATCGGCGGTTTTATATTTACCAAGGCAAGCGTTCAGTTGCGCCGAGCACCGGGGCGAGAAAGCGCAATGCGCAACTTCCATGCGTCCTTAGTCCAATTGAGTCTCCTATTACTGGGAGCGATCCTCGATGCGTGGCTGCTCGCTTAACCGCTACCGCTGCTTCCTGCGCCTGATCGCCGCGCCGGCGATTTTTTTTTCCGTATCGACCGGCCCCGCGCTGGGCGCTGAGGCGGAACCACGGCCGTTCGACGAACGCGAGGCGCTTGCCGTGAGCCAAGCCGCCATCGGCCGAACGTTGGGGCCCCACAGTTTCACCACGCAGGACGGCGAGACCGTGGCACTGGCGAAATTCCGCGGTAAACCGACCCTCATCAACCTCGTTTTCACCAGTTGCTACCATACCTGCCCAGCCATCACCCAACGACTCAAACGAGCGGTGGAAGCTGCGCGCGCCGCGCTCGGCAACGATACGTTTACCGTCTTGACTATTGGTTTCGATACCGCCGCCGATACGCCCGAGCGCATGCGCCTGTACGCCCACGAGCAAGGTATCGACATGGCGTCGTGGTCGTTCTTGAGCGCAGACCAGGCCACGGTCGACGCCCTCACCGGGGACCTGGGTTTTATTTATTTTCCGTCGGCACGAGGCTTCGATCACCTCGCCCAAATTACCGTCGTCGACGGTCAGGGGCAGGTCTACCGACAGATCTACGGGCCGGACTTTGCGACGCCGGCGATCGTCGAACCGCTGCGCGAGCTGGCCCTCGGGGTGACCTACCGCCGCTCCGGAGTGGGCAACCTCATCGAACGGGTGCGCCTGTTCTGCACCGTCTACGATCCGCGCAGCGGACGTTATCGATTCGATAATTCGATCTTCGTCGCCGCGCTCTCGGGTATTCTATCCTTGGGCGCGGTTGCGGTATTCCTCATTCGCCAGCTTCGCCGCGCCGACGGTTCGGCCCAGAAGGGCTCGCCGCCACCCGTCAACTGACCATTAAGGGGCCGAATATTTTGGGGGCAATCCGCCGCATCATCGAACGTAGTTTTGACGCAGTGGAGGTTCCATTCGACCGCGCCTTCGGCTCCGCATGGAACCCTTTTCATCAGCTGGGCGCGCTCGGTTGGTTCTTTTTCTGGATTGTCGTGTTCAGCGGCGTCTACCTTTATATCTTTTTCGACTCGGGCATCTCGCAAGCGTATGAGTCCGTCGAATACCTCACCAACGTTCAATGGTACGCGGGCGGCGTCATGCGCAGCTTTCACCGTTATGCTTCGGATGCGCTGGTGGTAGTCATAATGCTGCACCTCCTGCGTGAATTCGGGATCGGTCGCTATCGGGGTGCCGGCTGGTTTGCGTGGTTCACCGGGATCCCACTGATCTGGCTCGTGTTCGCCGCCGGCATTACCGGCTATTGGGTCGTGTGGGACGTCCTCTCGCAGTACATCGCGATCGCGAGTACGGAGTGGCTCGACACGCTGCCCTTGTTCGGCGAACCCATCGCGCGCAATTTCCTTCACCCGACGACCTTGAGCGGTCGGTTCTTTACGCTCATGGTCTTCATCCATATCGCCGTACCGCTGGTCTTGTTGTTCTTGATGTGGGTGCATATTCAACGTAGCAACCATCCGCGGGTCAATCCGCCGCGGGGCCTGGCAATCGGGACGATCGCCGCGCTGCTGGTCCTCTCGGCGGTGTTCCCGGCCGAGAGCCACCCGCCGGCCGACCTCGCCGCGGTGCCGGTACTGGTGAGTCTCGATTGGTTCTACCTCGCGCTGTATCCCTTACTAGACATCTATTCCGGACTCGCAATTTGGGGGCTGGTAGGCGGCGCCACTGTCCTGCTGCTGGCGCTGCCATGGCTGTCCGCCAAACCGATTGTCCGGGCAGCGGTCGTCAGTGTCGAGCACTGCAACGGCTGCACGCGGTGCTTTGCCGACTGCCCCTTCAGCGCCATCGCGATGGTACCGCGCTCGGATGGCAAGACGGCCTACGAACAGGAGGCCAGCGTCGATCCGAGCCGCTGCGTCGGCTGCGGGATCTGCGTCGGCGCGTGTCCCACGGCGACGCCTTTCCGTCGCCGTACCGATCTCATCCCCGGCATCGATATCCCGGCCCAACCGATCGCCGAGGTGCGCGACGCCGTGGTCGCCGCTGCCGACGGCCTCAGCGAAGACGTCCGCGTGCTCGTTTTCGGCTGCGAACACGGACCGCCGCTCGAGAAACTCGCGGGCTCTGGGATCGGGATCGTCAAGGTCCAATGTGTAGGCATGCTGCCGCCGTCGTTCCTCGATTTCGCGCTCGCGCGGACCGATGTCGACGGCATCATGCTGACCGGTTGCCGGGAAGTCGATTGCTTCCATCGTCTGGGAATAGACTGGACCGAAGCGCGTATCGCCCGGACACGCGATCCCTATCTGCGAGCGCGCGTTCCGCGCGAGCGAATCGCAACCTGTTGGGCGGGCGCCTCCGGTTTGACGGGGCTGCAGGCCGAACTCACTGCGTTCCGGACGAACCTGGCGACGTCCGGCACGGCCGCCCCCGCGCCGCCCGCAACCGTAGAGCTTAATAGCGATGCTTAGGCCAAATCTCAGACCTTTCGCCGTACTCGGCCAGGTGATCGCCTACGGGGTCTTCGTCACTTTCCTCGGTTATTTTTCGGTCGCGCCGAGTTATCGCCATCTCGCGCCCGAGCTCGCGCTGATCAAACTGAGCTTCAGCCACGCCGGTGCACGTAAGGTCGCATGTCGCCGGCGAACACCCGAAGAACTTGCGGCTCTTGCTCCTAACATGCGTCGACAGATGGCGTGCCCGCGCGAGCGCATCGACCTTCTGGTGGAATTGGTCGTGGACGAGCAACTTTTCTATCGCGGCGCCCTGCCGCCGTCAGGTCTGGCGCGCGATGGCGCTTCCACCGTTTACCAGCGGTTCCCGATCGCGGCCGGTCCGCATCGGGTGACGGTGCGGCTTCGCGACAGCGTCCGCGACGATGGCTTCGACCATGCGTATTCGGAGGAGGTCGAACTCTCGGCGGCACAGAACTTCGTAATCGATTTCGATACCGCGCGCGGCGGTTTCGTGTTTCTGCAATAACCGGCGGAGGCGAACGATCGCTATGACATTGCTGCAATGGAACGATGCGTTCACGGTCGGGGTACCCGCCGTGGACTACGAACACCAGGAGATGATCGCATTGATCAACGACCTCCACGCGACCCTGATGCACGACCGCATCGACCCCGCCGTCGAGGAGTTCTTAGGGGAAGTCCATGCGCAAATCGGCGCCCATTTCGCTCTCGAGGAAAAGCTGATGCGCCAACAACACTACGACGAACTCGACGCACACAAAGAGGACCACGAAATACTGCTCGACGACCTCCGCGACCTCATGGATGCCTCCGACCAGGAACCGAATCTCGATGAGGCGGCCATGTCCAGGCGACTTGAAAGCTGGTTCTCCACGCATTTCCGCACCCACGATGCCCGCCTGCACGAACGGCTCAAGTAGCGCGAGTGTGCAAAAAGCACCGACTGCCATCAGCCGGTGTCTAGCACGCTGATGCTGTTCGCACTCGGTTTTCGACCCTTCTTCCTCCTGGCCGGCACACTGCCGGTCGTGGTCATGCCTCTGTGGCTTGCGATGTGGTCGGAGCATTGGACCGTGGCGGCCTATTTCTCCCCTTCCCTCTGGCATGCCCATGAGATGCTTTACGGCTACGCGACCGCGGTGATCGCAGGATTCCTGCTAACTTCGGTCCGCAATTGGACAGGACTGGCGACGCCTACCGGCGCACCGTTAGCCGTACTCGCCGCGCTATGGCTCGCTGCCCGAATCCTGCTGGTATACCCCCCCGGCTCGACCGGCGCGCTCGCCGCGTTGGTGGACCTCAGCTTTCTCCCGGCCTTGATGCTTGCCGTCGGCATCCCGCTCGCACGTCGCGCCAAATGGCAGAACACGGGATTACTCGGGATCCTCGCGTTCATGGCGTGCGGCAACGGCGTAGCGCACTTCGCGATGCGCACGGGCGATCAAATACTGGCACGCCGCGGTCTCGATATCGGTCTCTATGCAGTCTTGCTCTTGATTATCATCCTCGGTGGCCGCGTCATCCCGTTCTTTATCCGCGGTGCCCTACCAGGCGCCGTACCGAAATCGCGGCCCGTGCTCGAAGTCGCATCGATCACCGTGTTCGTCGCCGCAGCGATCGCCGGGATCGGCGGCGCGCCCGCCGCGATCACAGCGGCCCTGGCAGCAATCGCCGCGACGCTGCACGCGCTCCGGCTTGCCGGTTGGTACAGCAAACAATTGTGGCGCGAACCGCTGCTGTGGGTGCTGTACCTCGGTTACGCCTGGCTCGTGGTCGGTCTCAGTTTGATTGCGGGCACCGCATTTGACTTAGTACCGCGATCGTCGGCCGTGCACGCGTTTACCGCCGGTACGATCAGTGTAACGACGCTCGGCATGATGGCGCGGGTCGCCTTAGGCCACAGCGGCCGGCCGCTGCAAGCCGCGCCGCTCACGGTCTGGGCATTCTATTTAGTCAACCTAGCCGCCGTTTGCCGGGTTGCGGGACCGTGGTTACTCCCGGGAAAAGCCGTTGCCCTCATCACCGTTTCCGGCGGTTTGTTCACCATGAGCGCGTTGTGTTTCGTGTCGATGTACGCGCCCATCCTGATCAAACCGCGTATCGACGGTAAGCCCGGGTAGAAGGACCGAAGCTTGGTCATTCCCGGCAAAGCGCGTGTGTTTGATTTGCATCAAGGAAGCCCATACCCATCGACAGTAGCGTACGAATTCTTGTGATAGGACTTTGTCTGGTGCTGAGCCGCGTATTTGGTTCCGGTAGGTCAGCTTTCGCAGTCGCGTTATTGCTTGCAGCCGTCGCCAACGTCTCCTTCGCCGCGGAACGCGAAGTCGATCCCTATGACGCAATACTGTTCGAGATGTTTCCACGCGCCGACCGTGTCGGCAAACTCGACGGCGACCCGCCCTCCGCACCCGTTTATGTCGGCGACGAACTCGTAGGCCACGCTTTTTTCACCGATCACATCACGCCGCTACCGGCCTACTCCGGCAGCCCCATCAGTGCGCTGGTCGGCGTAGGGGTCGACGGCATCACCCGTGGGGTGCGCGTCGTGCGGCACGAGGAACCGATCCTGATCATCGGCGTCACGCAACAGCACCTCGCGGAATTCGTCGACCAATACACGGGCGTCAGCGTACGCAACCGAATCAAGATCGGTGGGGGCGAACGCAAAGGTTACGTCACGGTGGACGGCATCAGCGGCGCAACGATCACGACAATGGTCCTGAACACCTCGATCAGCAAATCCATACAGACCATTGCCGGCGCCAAGCGCATCGCGGCGGATCCAACGCCGGCGGGCGAACCGCGGGTTGGAAAAGACCTCAGCGAGCTGGCGCATGTAAGCCGGGACAAAGGTGCGGCCGAAAAAATTCGAGCAACGGAATCGGCGGAAGAATTGTGGATCGAAGTCTGGCGGGAACGAAGGGTCCGGATCGCGATTCTGTTGGTGTCCCTGGTCATGCTTACGGCGACCCTTTTGTTGCAGGACTGGATCACACAGTATGCGACGATCGTCCGTCGGATACGGATCGGGTTTCTCATCTATACCGTCGTATTCATCGGCTGGTATTCACTTGCGCAGCTTTCGGTTCTGAACGTTTTTACTTTTGCGCGCACGTTCATGACCGAATTCCACTGGGAGATTTTTCTGATCGCGCCGATGACATTCATTCTGTGGTCGTTCGTCGCCATGTCGCTACTGCTCTGGGGGCGCGGGATCTACTGCGGCTGGTTGTGCCCCTACGGCGCCCTTCAGGAATTGACCAACATGCTCGCACAACGTCTGGCGGTCCCACAATTACGGATCGGTGCGCTGGTCCACGACCGCCTGCTCGCAACCAAATACGCGATCCTGCTGGCGCTGTTCGGATTGTCGCTGTATTCGCTGGCTTACGCGGTACGTTATGCAGAAGTGGAACCGTTCAAGACCGCGTTTACGCTGCGTTTCGTTCGCGAGTGGCCGTTCGTCGTCTATGCCGGCGGACTGGTCCTGGTGTCCGCGGTCAACGGCAACTTTTTCTGTAAATACCTGTGTCCACTCGGCGCCGCATTGACCATCGGCGGCCATTTTCGGATCTTCGACTGGCTCCGCAGGCGCAAGGAATGCGGCCGGCCGTGCCAGATCTGCTCGGAAGAATGTCCCTCACAGGCGGTCCGCCCGACCGGCGAGATCAACCCCAACGAGTGCCACTACTGTCTGGACTGCCAGACGACTTTCTGGAACACGCACAAATGCCCACCGCTGGCGGAAAGACGCAAACGCTTCGAGCGCCAAGGGCAGACGCCGAAACCGCGGATCCGCTAACGTCTTGATTTCTGTCAATGCGTCCCCCGCGCCAATATTTCAGTATAATCAGGCGCCTAATTCACCGCCGGAGTTGTCGCAATGAAGTGTCTGAGAAGTCGTTCGGGTATCGCACCGCTAATCGCGTTCCTATCCATCTTGGCTGCACCGGTAGCCGCAGAGGAGACCGCCGAGCATCCCGGCACTACGCCGGGCGAAATGCGCTACAAGGGATCGCCGGTCGACATCGCGCCTCAGGAGCAGGTCATCCCTGCCGGCGCGCCCGAACTGTCGCCCAAGGACTTTCGCCGCGCCACCCAGATCTATTTCGAACGCTGCGCCGGCTGCCACGGGGTGCTGCGTAAAGGCGCCACCGGGAAGCCGCTGACGCCGGACGTGACGCTCAAACGAGGCACCGACTACCTCAAGATATTCATCAACTACGGCTCGCCCGCCGGAATGCCGAACTGGGGCACCTCGGGACAACTGAACGAGGCCGATCTCGATATCATGGCGCGCTTTCTACAGCATCCCCCGCCCCAGCCTCCGGAGTTCGGCCTCGCCGATATGAAGGCCACGTGGAAAGTGCATATCCCCGTCGACAAGCGTCCGACCAAGCAGGAAAACACGCTCGATATCGAGAACCTGTTCTCGGTGACACTACGCGACGCCGGTCAGATTGCGCTGATTGACGGCGATAGCAAAGAGATCGTCAGCATTATCGATTCCGGATATGCGGTGCACATTTCGCGCTTTTCTTCCTCGGGCCGTTATCTTTTCACGACCGGACGCGACGCCAGGATCAACCTTATCGACCTCTGGATGAAGGAGCCGACCACGGTGGCCGAGATCAAGACCGGGATGGAAGCACGATCGGTCGAAACCTCGAAGTACAAAGGCTGGGAAGACAAGTATGCGATTGCCGGAACCTACTGGCCGCCGCAATACGCGATCATGGACGGAGATACCCTGGAACCGCTGAAAGTGGTATCGACGCGCGGCATGACCGTCGATACCCAGGAGTATCACCCCGAACCGCGGGTCGCTGCGATCGTCGCTTCGCATCAGCATCCGGACTTCATCGTCAACGTGAAGGAGACCGGCAAGATCTTACTGGTCAATTACGAAGACATCGAAAACCTGGAGGTAACCACCATTCCGGCGGCCCGCTTCCTCCACGACGGCGGCTGGGACTCGAGCAAACGGTATTTCCTGACAGCGGCCAACAAATCCAACAAGATCGCCGTCGTCGACTCGAAAGAGCGGAAACTGACCGCCTTGGTCGACGCCCATGAGATCCCGCATCCGGGCCGCGGCGCCAACTTAGTCGACCCGGAGCACGGACCGGTATGGGTGACGAGCGCTCTCGGCAGCGAGGACGTGACCTTCATCGGTACCGATCCGGCCGGCCATCCGGACGCGGCCTGGAAAGCTATCCGAGTGCTGAAAGGGCAAGGCGGTGGCTCGCTGTTCGTCAAGAGCCATCCGAAATCGAATAACCTCTGGGTCGACACGGCGCTGAATCCCGCCGAACCGATCAGCCAATCGATCGCGGTCTACAGTATCGACGCGCTCGACGAGGGCTTCGAAGTTTTGCCGATAGCCGAATGGGCGGACCTCGGCGACGGGCCGAAAAGAGTCGTCCAACCGGAATACAACAAAGCCGGCGACGAAGTCTGGTTTTCCGTCTGGAGCGGCAAGGATGAGGAATCGGCGATCGTAATCGTCGACGACAAGACACGTAAGCTGAAGCACGTGATCAAAGACAAGCGCCTGATCACGCCGACCGGCAAATTCAACGTGTACAACACGGTGCACGACGTGTACTAACGGCAACGATGAACGGCTACCGGGACCCATGACCCAGCAAGCGAACAAACAGGTTTGTGTGTATCTCGTCGGCACCGGTCCCGGCGATCCCGATCTGCTGACGGTCAAGGCGATGCGGCTGATCCGCGAGGCCGAAGTCGTCGTCTACGATCGCCTCGTCTCCGATGCAGTCCTCGCGCTTGTCGAACCGGGGACGGCCCGGGTTTACGTTGGGAAAGCCACGGGCCGCCACACACTCGAACAGGAAGAGATCAACGAACTACTGGTCACCCTCGCCCGCAGCCGCCGCTCGGTGGTGCGTCTCAAGGGCGGCGATCCCTTCGTGTTTGGTCGCGGCGGCGAAGAAGCGGCGTATCTAGCGCGTCATGGCGTCCGCTTCGAAGTCGTACCCGGGATCTCGGCGGGTAACGCGTGCGGTGCCTACGCCGGGATCCCGCTGACGCACCGGGGAATTGCCCATTCGGTCCAGTTCATAACCGGCCACTGCCGCGAAGACCGGCCGCTCGAACTGGATTGGCGCCAACTTACCGATCCCGCGACCACACTCGTCGTCTACATGGGCCTCGCGCAAATCGCGCAGATCACCGGCGCCTTAATCGGAGCCGGCCGCGCGTCGGCGACTCCGGTCGCCGTCATCGAGAGCGGCACAACGCCGCGACATCGGCGGATCCTGACGACGCTGGCGGAAGTCGCGGCGGAAGTAACCCGGCAAGCCATAAAGCCGCCGGCGACGATGATTATCGGCGACGTCGTGACGCTCGCGCTAGAACTCGACTGGTTCGTTCCAAGCGCATTGCCCGACCGTCCGCCAATGCCGAAACGGCGCACCTCCGCTAATGCGTAGATCGGTCGCGGCGTTGCTACCGCTGCTACCGATCGGCGGCGCGTTGGCAGGAGGCGACGTATCCCCCGCGCGCGCGACGGAACTGGAGCATCTCCTACGCCACGATTGCGGCTCCTGCCACGGCATGCGCCTAACGGGAGGACTGGGGCCGGCGCTGACGGGTGCCGCCCTCGAAGAGAAGTCGCCGATTTCCCTACAGCAGACGATACTCGCCGGTCATCCGGGTACGGCAATGCCGCCGTGGGCCGGGATCCTAAGCGCCGATGACGTTCGCTGGCTGGTCGAGGCGCTGCGCGCCGGAAAGTTCGATGCACCTTAGCATTCCCCGCCTGTACTGCAGTATCGTGGTCTTGTTGCTGCCGGGCGCTGCGAGCGCTGCCGAGGACTTGCGCGGAACGGGCGATCTCGGGGTGGTGATCGAACGGGCGGCCGGACAACTCAAAGTGATCAGCACCAGCGAGCGGGCAGCGCTCGCTACCGTGCCAGGACTCGGCGACCTCTCGCACGCCTCCGTCGTATTCTCACGCGACGGCCGTTTTGCATTCGTCTTTGGTCGTGATGGCGGACTCACCAAGGTCGACCTCTTGACCGCTAGTATCGTCAACCGGGTGCTACAGTCGGGCAACAGTATCGGCGGCGCAATTTCGCAAGACGGCACGCTAATCGCCGTCTCCAATTACGAACCCGGCGGCGTCCGCGTGTTCGATAGCGAAACGCTCAAACTCGTCGCCGACATCCCGGCGGATCACGGTGGCGTGCTGTCCAAGGTCGTTGGTCTTGTCGATGCGCCGGGCAACCGCTTCGTTTTCAGTTTGTTCGATGCTGGCCAAATATGGATAGCGGATTTTGCGGCCGCCGAACGGCCTCAATTGCATAAGTTCCCGGCGGTGGGCAAGCAACCCTATGACGCACTGCTCACACCCGACGGGCGCTACTATATCGCAGGCTTATTCGGCGAAGACGGCTTTGCCCTGGTTGACCTGTGGCACCTCGATAAAGGGGTCCGAAGGATCCTCGGCGATTACGGGCGCGGCGAAGAAAAAATGCCCGTTTACAAGATGCCGCACCTCGAAGGATGGGCGATCGCCAACCAGGCTGCTTTCGTGCCGGCGATCGGCCGCCACGAGGTACTGGTCATCAATACCGACGATTGGGCCCCACGCGCAGCGATCGCGGTACACGGCCAACCGGTGTTCGTTATGGCACAACCGGACGGCCGCCACGTCTGGGTCAACTACGCCTTTCCGAATAACGGCGTCGTACAAATCATCGATACGGAAACCCTGACCATCGCGCATACGCTGAGCCCGGGCAAAGCGATACTGCACATGGAATTTACCCCGCGCGGCGAACACGTCTGGATCTCCGCCCGCGACGACGACCGCGTCCTTGTCTACGACACACGCACGCTGGAAAACATTGCGACACTCGCGGCCGACAAGCCGAGCGGCATTTTTTTTACGGCTCGGGCAAATCGGATCGGACTCTAGGTCGCTCACGGGACAGCACAAATGCACGGCCAAATTCCCACCGCCAAACGCGAACCGGACGAGGTCCCGCCCGCCTTGAGTGCGCTGGAGTGCAGCCTGCTCGATGAATACCAGCGGGCCTTCCCGCTCTCCCCCACGCCGTATGCGGACATTGCCGAGACGCTGGGCGTCAGTGAGGCGGCCGTACTCGAGACGCTGAAATCGCTCGAGCGCCGCGGTTTGATTGCGCGCATCGGTCCGGTATTCCGCCCGCATACGATCGGCGCGAGCACACTGGTCGCCATGACCGTTCCGGCAGACCGGGTCGAGGATGTAGCCGCATACATCAGCGGACTCGATGAAGTGAATCACAACTATCTGCGCACACACGAATTCAACCTCTGGTTTGTGATCACCGCCAAGACCCGGGAGCTTATCGCCGATCTGCTGAAGGATATCGAACGGGAGACGGGTCTCAGTACCCTCGACCTGCCGCTCGAGCGCAACTACCACATCGATCTCGGATTCCCGCTATGGCGCAGGACGTAGAAGACCGATTGATCGCCGCGATTCAGGACGGCCTTCCGATCGTGCCGCGTCCCTATTCGGTCATCGCCCGGCAGGTTGGGCTGGGCGAAACGGAAGTCATCGAACGCATCCAACGCTTGATCGAGGACGGCACGATCAGTCGTTTCGGCGTTGTCGTGCGTCATCGTCCGCTCGGTTTTTGCGCCAACGCCATGGTCGTATGGGACGTTCCGGACGATGCGGTCGACGCGGTGGGTAAGCAGTTTGCATCGAACCCCGAAGTGACGCTGTGCTACCGACGCCCGCGCCGACCGCCGGCGTGGCCGTACAATCTCTTTTGCATGGTTCACGGCAAAGATCGCGCACGCGTATTGGATAATGTCGACCAACTCGCACGCTCCTGCGATGCACAAGCAAGCTATGCGGTGTTGTTCAGCACCCGGGCATTCAAGCAACGGGGCGCACACTATGTGTCGATGCACGGAAAGATCGACGACGCCGTGGCCACCGCCGATGGATGAGATCGACCGTACAATCGTCAATACTCTGCAGGGGGGATTCCCCGTCTGTGAGCGGCCTTTTGCGGCGGCGGCCGCCGTTATCGGCATCGCGGAACAAGATTTGATCGACCGGGTCGAACGCTTGGTCGAAGCTCGGACTTTGAGCCGTTTCGGACCATTGTTCAACACCGAACGACTGGGCGGCGCCGTCTGCCTGTGCGCACTGCAGGTGCCTGCTGACGATTTCGATCGAGTCGCCGATGAAGTGAACGCATTTCCCGAAGTAGCACACAATTACGCGCGCGATCACGCCTTTAACATGTGGTTTGTGCTGGCGACGGAGGATCCCGACGGTATCGCCGAAACGGCAACGCGGATTGAACGGGCAACGGGCTACACCGTCTACGACTTCCCGAAGATCGACGAATTCTATGTCGGGCTTAAATTAGACGCTTGAGAAAGTGAGGAGAACGCGGTGAAAGGAATAACGGCAATGGTCCTGGTAATTCTGTTGGCACTCGGGGCCGCGGCGAACACCGCTGCCGGCGACGCGGCGGCCGGCAAGGCCAAGGCGGCATTGTGCGCGGCGTGCCACGGACCGGCCGGGATCAGCATCATGCCGAACTATCCGAATCTTGCGTGCCAGAAAGAGCCATACCTGATCAAGGCCATCAATGATTACAAGAACGGTGCGCGTAAAGAACCGTTGATGGCGCCGATGGTTACGCCCTTGTCCGCCGCGGACATCGAAAACCTAGCGGCATACTATTCGACGATCGACTGCAATTGAGCCGCACAGCGTTACGGAAAATGGACCAGCTATCGACAACATTCGACGACCTCGACCGGCGGATCGTCGTCGCCACCCAAGAAGGGTTACCGTTGTGCCCGCGCCCCTACGACGAACTCGCCGAGCGGCTCGGGGTCTCGGCGGCGGAGATCATGTCGCGTTTAGAGACCATGCTCGCAGCGGGTGTCATCCGCCGCATGGGCGCCATCCCGAACCATTACGCGCTGGGTTATCGAGCAAACGGGATGTCGGTATGGGACGTGCGGGACGAGGAACTGCACGCGGCCGGCAAGGTCGTCGGTGCGCTCGACTTCGTTACGCATTGCTACCATCGTCCGCGGCGGCCGCCGGCCTGGCCTTACAATCTTTTCGCCATGGTGCACGGTCACGATCGCGATGAAGTCGAGCAAAAGGTTGCCGAAATCGCCGATATTCTGAAACATAGCGCGGGCGAACACGATGTCCTTTACAGTACAGCGATACTGAAGAAGACGGGTTTGCGGATCGCCGCATAGGAAACGACTAGATGTTCAGGGTCTCGCAATTCATGCAGGAACTCGCGCAGCCGACGCCGCTCGAACCCGTACGGCGGCCTTCGGGCCCGGTCGTGATCTGGAACATGGTGCGGCGCTGCAATCTGACCTGCAAGCACTGCTATACGACCTCCGCCGACCGTGACTTTCCGGGTGAGCTCGGGACCTCCGAGGTCCTCGACGTCATGCAGGACCTGAAAACCTTCGGCGTTCCGGTCCTGATCCTCTCGGGCGGTGAGCCATTGTTGCGCCCCGACATCTTCGAAATCACCGCGCGGGCAAAGGAACTCGGCTTCTACGTCGCACTGAGTTCGAACGGCACTTTAATTGACGATGCCAACATCGCACAAATCGCCGCGGCCGATTACGACTATGTCGGGATCAGTATCGATGGCATCGAGCATACGCACGATAACTTCCGGCGCAAGGCGGGTGCATTCAAAGCCGCGTTGAACGGCGTGCGACTGTGCAAGTACAGCAACATCAAGGTCGGACTGCGGTTCACGGCGACCCAGGACAATGCGGACGACCTACCGCAGTTGATGCAATTGATGGATGATGAGGACGTCGACAAATTCTATCTGTCGCACCTCAACTATGGCGGCCGCGGTAATCGCAATCGACGGAGCGACGCCGCATTGCAAACGACGCGCCGGATCATGGACTATTTGTTCGAGGTCTGCTGGAAAGATGCGGTCGAAGGTCGCGGACGCGAGTTCGTCACCGGCAACAACGACGCCGACGGCGTCTATCTGCTCCATTGGGTTGCCCGGCGCTTTCCCGACCGGGTCGCACACATGCGTGCCAAGCTCGCACAATGGGGCGGGAATGCTTCGGGCATCAACGTCGCCAACATCGACAACGTCGGCGGCGTGCATCCCGACACATTCTGGTGGCATCACACGCTCGGCAACGTGCGCGAGCGGCCGTTTTCCGCCATCTGGTCCGACCGGAGCGACCCGTTGATGGCCGGCCTCAACTCCCGGCCGCGACCGCTCAAAGGGCGTTGCTCCGGTTGCGCCTATCTCAACATCTGCGGCGGGAATACGCGGGTGCGGGCGCACCGGTTGACCGGCGACGCCTGGGCCGAAGATCCGGCTTGCTATCTCTACGATGAAGAGATCGCGGTCGGGGCAGCCGAACGGCGGCCGGCTGCGGCCACGGGCTAAGCAACAAAGCATCGCCGCGTGCGTCGATCCGCTATCATCGCCGGGTGCTTATTCACCGTCGCGGTCGTTGCGCAAGACGGTGTTCCACCCTCCTACAACCAGCAATGTGCTGTCTGCCACGGGCCTAATCGCTTGGGTTCGAGCGGTCCGGCATTGCTACCCGGTAACCTGACCCGCTTGCGGCCGGCGGCCGCGGCACGAGCGATCCGCGACGGTCTACCGGCGACGCAGATGCCGGCCTTCGGTGACAAACTCAACGAAGAACAGATCGACGCCCTGGTCGAATTTATTTATACACAGCCCGCCGCCGTACCGCGTTGGGGCCACGCAGAGATCACGGCGAGTCACGTGCGTACGCAGGAGACATCGGATGCCGCTTTGGAGATCGGTGATCCGCTGAACCTTTTCGTGGTCGTCGAATCCGGTGACCACCACGTATCGATACTCGACGGGGACCGGCTGGAGCCTATCCACCGCTTCAAGTCGCGCCGCGCACTGCACGGCGGTCCCAAGTTCTCGCCCGACGGGCGGTTTGTCTACTTTGCGTCGCGCGACGGCTGGATCTCGAAGTTCGACCTGCATCGACTCCGGGTCGTTGCCGAAATCCGCGCCGGGCTCAACACCCGAAACCTTGCCGTATCGGGCGACGGACGCTACGTGATGGTCGGAAACTACCTCCCGCATACGCTCGTAGTACTGGACGCCGTGACCCTCACACTCATGAAGATCATCCCAGTCGACAATGCACGCGGCGAAAGTTCGCGCGTAAGCGCGGTGTACGCCGCGCCTGCACGAGACAGCTTCATCGCGGCACTAAAGGATTTGAAGGAAGTCTGGGAGATCCCGTACGACGACACTCCGGATTATTACGGCGTCGTTCACGACTATCGGATCGAGGGGCCGCCGCGTCGCGCCGAACGGTTTCCGGTACGACGCATCGTGCTCGACGACTACCTCGACGACTTTTTTTTCGATCCCGGCTACAAACACCTCGTCGGAGCGTCGCGCAACGCGCAGCACGCTCAAGTTGTCAATCTGGCCGTTGGCCGCAAGATTGCGGAGGTCGACCTCCCGGGCCTGCCGCATCTGGCCTCCGGGATCACGTGGGATTATGGCGGCAGAACGGTGATGGCCACGCCGCATTTAAAGGACGGCGCGGTCAGCGTCGTCGATACGGCGACCTGGCAAACGATCAAGCGCATCGAGACCCTCGGGCCGGGGTTTTTTATGCGCAGCCACGAGAATTCACCCTACGCATGGGTCGATGTATTCTTCGGGCCGAACCGCGATGCGGTGCATGTGATCGACAAAAAGACCCTCGAGATCAAAGCGACCCTGCGCCCCTCTCCTGGTGAGACCGCGGCACACGTCGAATTCACCCGGGACGGTGCCTACGCGCTGCTGAGCCTGTGGGAGATGGAAGGCGCCCTGATCGTGTATGACGCGATTACGCTCGAAGAAATCAAGCGGATCCCAATGAAGAAACCGTCAGGTAAATATAATGTCTATAACAAGATCTCGGGATCGCGCGGCACCAGTCATTAGCCCGCATTTCTCACCGACGGGACACCGCGTCCGCCCATCCGCGGTCCCGCGCGCGCGCGGTTTCTCCTTTACCGGGACGGAACACAATGGGATACGGCGATGACGCGGGCTAAACGCATCGGGTTGATGCTGTGGCCGACACCGGGCCTCGAAGCCGGTTTCGACCGCGGCGTGTGGGCCGAAGAAAACGGTTACGACGACCTGTGGTTGCCGGACGGCGAGGGCCTGCAGGATCCGATTGCGTTTGCGGCAGCGCTCGGTGTCGCTACCAGTCGGATCCGTCTCTGCACCGGCATCGTTCCCGTCTTCACTCGTCCGCCGGCAACCCTCGCGACCGCCACCGTCGCTGCCGAGCAGCGTGCGCCGGGACGTTTTGTACTCGGCCTCGGCGCCTCGACCCAGAACATGATCGGTCGTTGGTACGGATTGTCTTACGAACGACCGTTGACGCGGGTGCGCGAGACGGTGGCGCTGCTGCGCGAGATTTTCACCGGCGACAAGAGCGACTTCACCGGCGTCACCGTGCGCAGCCAGGGATTCCGCTTGCAGGAGCGGCCTACCGCGCCGATCCCCATCTACCTCGCCGCGCTAGGGGCGAAGATGCTGCAACTCTGCGGGGAAATCGCCGACGGCGTCGTACTCAATGATTTCACCCCTCCCGACCGCCTCGGTTGGGCGCTGGAACAGATCGATACCGGTGCAAAGCGCCGGGGCCGCCGGGTAGACGAGTTGGAGATCGTCAAGCGTTACGCGATTCTGGTCACCGACGACGAACCGGACGCACTCGAATTCTTCCGCCGATATCTCGCCGTATACGCCTCCGCGCCGCCCTACCAGCAGATCCTGACCGAACTCGGCTACGGCGACGCTGTCGCGACCATACGCGCCGGATACAAAGACCGTAACCGCGCGCGCATTACCGCCGCGTGCAGTAAGGCAATCGCAAAGCGACTATTTGCCTTCGGCCCGGCGCCGGTATGCCGGGCTGCACTCAACCGCGAGTTCGATGCCGGTATCGATACTGCCGTCGTTTCTCCGCAGGCCCGTGACGCCGCCGAGTTCGCACGCGGCGCTACGGCGTTCTTGGGAGAACGTCGAGCTTAGCCCGGCATCCGTTCGAACGACGGCATACCGTCCGGTACGTGTTGGAATGACTGCTGATCGACCGTGAAGATCGCCATGTCGGGCGTGAACATGCTCGGATCGTCCATCGTTCCGACCTTGATCAGCATCACATCCGGCAGTGCCGCCGGCGCTTTCGAAAGCACCTGGGTACCACAGTTGGGACAGAACTCGCGCGTGACGGGGTTTTCAAGGTCGGTCCGCGTAAACTGCTTGGGCGTGCCTTGAGTGTATTGAAAACCGGCGGCCGGCATGCCGATGGTCACGTTCGCGCTACCGCCGGACAAGTATTGGCATTCCCGACAGTGGCACTGAACGCTGATGATCGCATCGCCGGATGCCGCGTATTGGATGTCGCCGCAATAGCATCGACCTGAAATGTCCATGATCTCTCTCCTCGCTTTTGGATAAACGACCCGCACCAGACTACTAGCGTGCTCACCGAGCATCTCGACTAGCTCGCCGCCGCTTAAGATACACCTCTACAGGGATCAGGACACGATTTGGGTGCCGATTATTACCGAGGAGCCTCGTCGACGACCCGGATCCGATCGACGCCCGCTAGCCTGAATATTGCACGAATAAGAAAGGCAAAGCCCCTTTAATCCGGTAA
>CAZFZX010000059.1:0-21825 GCA_964523765.1 uncultured Enterobacteriaceae bacterium | reverse complement strand
TTCTGGTGCCTTATTGGAGCGGGATGATCGCGGCTCCTTGCCGCCTGGTGGTCTTTCCCGAGTTCGGTCTTCACGGGCTCACCCAGAAGCCGGACGGAAGCTGGAACGGTGTCGCGATTGACATTCCGGGCGAAGAAACAGAATTGCTTGGGGCGAAGGCTAAAGAGTTAAACATTTACATTGCCGCTCATGCCTGGACCGTGTATCCGGATTTTCCGGGCAAACCCTTCAGTGTGGCTTTTTTGGTCGCACCGGATGGAAACGTTATTCTGAAGCACCATAAGCTTGTTACGACGAAATACCTCGAAGGCGGCGATACCGCGCCCGGTGATGCATTCGATTGGTTTGTCGAGAAATTCGGCGATGGACTGGATGCGTTTTTCCCGGTGGCGGATACGGAACTGGGAAAAATGGGTTTCATTATTTGCGCAGAAGGGACCTATCCAGAGATCGCGAGAGGCCTGATGATGAACGGCGCTGAGATTCTGATCCGGCCGAACGCCTGGATAGAACCGTACATGAGCGAACCACAAGACTTGATGGGAACCTGCACCAGATACAATGCGTTTGCGAATATGTGTTATGTCGTAGAGTCCAACTGGGCGAACTACCACGCGCCCGGTGGGTTTCCGAAAGGACTTGGGGCCGGAGGATCGCAGGTGGTCGACTACACGGGTAGAGTTCTGGCAAGGACTTATGGGGACGGCGAAACAGGTGTTGCCGCCGAGATCAACATACAATCGCTCCGACGATACCGGGAAGAGTCTGCGTTTCTGTCCCGCATGGTTTATATGCCGACGCAGATTTTCCGCAAGGCTTATGAGACGGAAATGTGGCCTATGAACAGCCTCCTGGAAAGGGAACAATCCGGCAATTTCGAGGAGTGGGAGCGCCTACGCCGCGAGGTTATCGACAGGAGAAGGGATATCTATACGCCGTCGAAGGACGGTTAAGGAATCGTAGCGGAACGAATTTCCGGCGTAGACCAACGTCTTCGGCGGGTTAGCGGAAGTGTTTTGGTTTCGGGCCGACGGCTTACGGTCCGTGTTCTAATTCGGCGAACGAAGAGGTGAGGCGAAACGACGGTTCGCGGATACCACTTCACGGCAAGGTCGCCGGCAGAAGGATTCCCGACGGTTGCACCCGCACCGGTCGTCGAGGCGCGACCGCTTCAATCGGAACGAACTGACAAGAATCAAAGGGCGGCCCGTTTACGGACGCGGCCGCGGTTTGTCGCGTCGGCAAAGAGCGGGCGCAAACGCAACGAGATTTAACAGTAATTGTGCGGGCCAAGCCCTTATAATTATCTGTTGCTTTGCTTTCTTCCAACTTTCGAGGACGCTGGAAACGCATGATGGCTACTTCTCCACCGGTGCTGAGCGCGGACGCACCTACTAAAGCGCCGGCACGCCGTGGCCGCAAGATTGATTTCACGGCGGTGGCGCCGGTCGCGGCCGCCGCCCGGGACGGCGTGATCACCGAGGTCCGGCGCAACATACTTTCGGGTAACGAAGCCGTTGCCAAAGCGGCCCTGGAGGTCGGCGCGAGGTTCTTCGCGGGCTACCCCATCACACCCTCTACCGAAGTGCTGGAGTACGTGGCCAGAAATATTTTCCGCTACGGCGGGACCTATCTGCAGATGGAAGATGAGATCTCCAGCATCGCCGCCGCCATCGGTGCCGCGCTCGGCGGCGTCAAATCCTTCACGGCGACTTCCGGGCCCGGTTTTTCGCTCAAGCAGGAAAATCTCGGCTACGCTTGTCTGACCGAGTGTCCGTTGGTGGTCGTGAATGTTCAGCGCGGCGGGCCGTCCACGGGCGGTCCCACCGACGTAGGTCAATCCGACGTGATGCAGGCTCGCTGGGGCACCCACGGCGATCATCCCATCATTGTCATCGCACCGAATTCCGTGCAGGAGTGTTACGAGGAGACCATCCGTGCATTCAATCTATCGGAGCGCTACCGGGTTCCGGTCATTGTATTGACCGACGCCAAAGTCAGCCAAATGAAGGAACCGGTAATGCTGCCGCAGCCAGAAGCGATCCCCGAGATCAACCGCGCCAAACCGATTAGTACACCGTTGGATTACGAACCTTTCGGGTTGTCGCCGGACGGTATCCCGCCGCTCGCGGCAATGGGCGAGGGCTACCGCGCGCACTTCACGGGTCTGTATCACGGGCGCGACGGTTTGCCGACCAGAGATCCGAAAATGATCCAGGAGCAACTGCTACGCATCCATGCCAAGCTCGAGACACCGCAGGCCAAAGCCGATATCCAGAAAGCCGAGGCATTTTTCGTCGACGATGCGGAAACCATTGTAGTCGCCTACGGTATTACGGCGCGGGCTGCCAAGGACGCCGTCGTCCAGGCCCGTCGCGAGGGGATCCGCGCAGGGTTGCTGCGCCCCATCACCCTGTGGCCTTCCGAACAGGCGATCCTCCCCGAACTCTTCGACCGGGTAGGCAAAATCGTGGTACCGGAGCTGAACCTCGGTCAGTACGTGCTCGAAGTCCAGCGGCTTGCCTACGAGAGCGCCCGGCGGCGCGAGAAGGTACCGCCGGAAGTCGTGCCCATCAACCGCGTAGATATGCAGCTCATTACGCCGTTGCAGGTCTTACAGGAGCTTAGATCATGAACGACGTGCCGGCTTGCAACCTGGAGTTTTTCGATCTGTCACGACCCGAGATGCGCAAGAGCATCTGGTGCGAGGGCTGCGGGTTGGGCAATCTGCAAACGGGTTTGAACCGGGTGCTCGTGAATCACGTCGCCGAACTCCACGGGCTCAATCCTGCTGTCGAAGAGGAACTCGAGCAGATCAAGAACAACATTGCAATGGTCAGCGGGATCGGATGTACCTCACGGCTGCCCGGGCACCTCGATCTGAACACGGTGCATACGACGCATGGACGGTCGTTGAGTTTCGCCACCGGGCTCAAGATGGCACGACCCGACCTGACCGTGGTACTGGCGGCCGGCGATGGCGATATCTTCGCCATTGGCGGCAACCATTTTATTCACGCGGCGAGACGTAACCCCGATCTAACCCTGGTCGTGTACGACAACGAATCCTACGGGATGACCGGTTCCCAGCATTCCCCGACATCGCCGCTCGGCGAGCGGGGAACCTCGGTCCCTTACGGCGTATTCGAACCGCCTTTCGATCTGTTGTCATTGGCCCAGGGAGCCGGCGCCTCATTTGTCGCGCAGGGGGCCGTAACCATGTCCCAAGAGCACCAGTACCAACTGGAAGATCTGATCGCTCAAGCGCTGGCTTACAAGGGTTTCTCTTTTGTCAACGTTCGCGGCAGCTGTCATACCGGTTGGGGCGAACATAACGGCCGTGCCGACGCTTATGACTACCGCAAGTACATAGAGAAACGAACGCTGCCGGTCGAACGCTGGCGGGAGCTTCCGGAGGCGGAGCAGTCGAGTCTCATTCCACTGGGTGTCATTGTTCGCAAAGACCGCGTTGATCTACAGAACTTGAACCATTACGAGCGCGCCGTGATGCAGGCGCAGGCGCCGGGTCCGGCCGAAGCCTTAGAGGAGGTGCCGGCAGCGCAAACCGACCCCTTGGGTGAATTCAAGAGGACGAGTCTCCGCTTTGCCGGAACCGGGGGCCAAGGCGTAATCACCGCCGGTGAGATTGCCCTCCGTTCGGCGCTGCGGGCCGGGCAGAATGGCCTCTACACCAAGAATTACGGACCCGAGGCCCGCGGCGGCGAAGCCTATTCCGATGTGATCATCAGCGAGGGGGATATTCATTTCCCGGAGACCGATCAGCTCGACGTAATGGTTGCGCTCAACCAGGAGGGCTTCGATAAGTTTCGCGATGGCGTTGCGGCCGACGGTACGATCATTGTCAATTCCAGTGAGGTCTTCGAACTCTACAACGACCCCAGGGTCGTGGCCGCGCCGATCGGTGAGTTGCACGCGCGCGAAGTGAACCCACCGAAACGCGATCTCGGCATCAACGTGTTGGCGCTCGCCGTGACGCTCGGGTACCTGGATCTGGTACCGCGCGCGGCGCTCGAGGCTGCCGTTATGCAAGGCGTCGGCAAGAAGAAGCCGGCCCTCAACCGCAAGGCGCTGGCGGTGGGTTTTCGAGAAGCCGATCGCCTGGCGGCGAACCGGCCGGGCGGCTATTGATGAAGACAAGAGAAATGACATGAGCGCGCCAGGAGAAAACACCGTGACATCCGCGCAGAACACTGCCATGCCCCAGGCAACGGCCGTAAATTCCGGCGCCGGCACGGATGCCCAGCCGGAGGCGGCGGGTGACGCCCAAACCGCGCAAAGACTGGATGGGTTATTGCATCTGGCGGCACAGAGCGGTTTCCGGGTCGACGGCGTCAGGTTCGCGCAGGAATTTCTGGGCGAGGCCGAACTTTCGCGTTTGGAAACGGTGCTGTTCAACCCAGGGGCGTTGGATTCCTTCGCCAGCTTAGCCCGGCGGATCGAGTTCATTACCGAGGCCACGCCGCCGCCGCACCTGCTGCAGGAACCTTCCTTGAAAAGCGAGGTGATCTATTCCCAGGAGATTGATTACGACATCTGCAAATCCTGTCGCCTGTGCATTCAAGTGTGTCCCAAACAGGTCTACGTAGACGACGGTTTCGGTCGTCCCGACCGGACCCTGCGTCGACCCGAAGAGTGCACCGGTCCCCACCAGTGCGGCCAGTGCGCGGACGTGTGCCCCGAGAACATTATCGGCTTGACCAGCGCCGAGCCGGTCTTCGAGGCCACGGTGTTCGTCGTGTTGCCCGCCCCGGAGTATGGTTTCGGCGACCAAGACGCGCGCAAGGCCGGAGATTTCGCGCTCGCCAATCCCTTGACCAGCGAGGCGCCGGTCGTACTGGAGAAAAAATTGCGTAACGGCAAGAAGTTCCCGGCGTCCAACGAGATGCTGGACGCCGCTGGCTTTCATCCGTTGCTCGAGATCCGCGGCTACGCCCGGCAATTCGTCGATTCGCCCGAACCGGAACGAGACCT
This sequence comes from uncultured Enterobacteriaceae bacterium, assembly GCA_964523765.1. GTDB lineage: Bacteria > Pseudomonadota > Gammaproteobacteria > UBA11873. The sequence continues at coordinate 16,833 of CAZFZX010000059.1, read as the reverse complement.
CGAAACCTGGGCCGCGGAGAACGGCCGCTCACCCGAACTCGCCAAGAAAGCGGTGAGCTTGCTCTATAAAGAGCTCTTTCAGCTGAAATCTCTGCGCCAAGGTAAGTATCGCTTGGGCGAAATCATCAACCGCGTCATCGACGAGATCATTCACCGTGAGATCCGGATCCGAACGGGAGGCGGCCGCGAGGTGTTGGCCAACATCGTCGCTGCCGCCTACGTCAACGAGCGTTTTCTGGGTGCCAAGAGCCGCCCCATCGGCGGCATTCTCCCAGTCGGCACGTCATTGGCGTGGAAAACCCCTTATGGAGATGAGATCCCGAACTACGTCCACCTGGAGAAATGCCTGGGACCGGAATGCGGGCTGTGCGTTACCCATTGTCCGGAGGGCGGAGGCGGGGAGAACTCGGCTATCCGCATGATTTTCGACGTACCCGAAGGGACTGTGCCGACCCTCGTTCGCGGCGGGCGAGCGTATCTGCTGAGACTCGACGGCAGCCATGAGGCGCCCGGCGATCACGAGGACCTCAGCGGCAAAACGCCGTTTCGGTTCGAGGTCGACCCCGACTATTGTAAGGCCTGCGGTCTTTGCATCACCTGCTGTCCCCACGACGTGATCGAGCCCGTGAATCGCAGCTACGATTTGCGCAGGAAAGGCCTATGAACACCATCGAACTCAAGACGCACCCTCGCATCCTGGCTGCGCCCGGGGGACTCATTCCGTTCGCTAAGTCCATACAGGCGGCGAGCCACGGCCAGATCGCTTTCACCGTCAACGGTGTACGTCTCGCTGACCAGGACGAGGAACACTTGCAGTCCCTCGATCTGGACCAAGCGAGCGAACTTCTCGGCGAAGCCATCGAACACCCGCTCCGGCCCGGCACCTACCCCCTCGAGGTGCTCTTGACGCTGCGCGCGGACGGCAGACCGGTCGGCGAAGTACTGGAAGCATTTTATCAGGAGCACCTGCCTTTTATCGCCGAGGACGTCGTCCCCGCTATCGAGTCTCGATTGCTCAAGGTGTTCCTGCTCGGCAGCGCCGGAACTGGCGTCGTCTCCGCGGTACAGGATATGGTGGCGGCTTTCGCTTCGGCGGGGTATTACGGACGAGCATTCCCTCTTTTCGATCCGTCGAAGAAAGGCGCGCCGGTAAGGGGCTTCGGCGTTATCGGTCGCGAACCCATCCTCGCCCATACGGCATTTGAGGCCCCCGACATCATCCTGCTGTTCGACCAGAAGATGTTTCCTTTGCTGCGCGAGACGCTCTCAAACTACGGCGACGCCGACCCGCGCCGGATTGCAATCCTGGTCAACACCGCGCTGACGCCCAGCGAATTCCGCGCGGCCGCCGATTTCCGGGAGCGTTACTCGCTGCACACGATGGATGCGGATACGTTGCTGCGAGGTCGCCGGATCCCCCCGAACTACGCGATGATCGGTGGTTTGCTGGGAATGCTCGACGACCGTTCGGTCGACAAAGGGGCGTTCTCGGGCGTGGTGAAGCAGTCCTTGGAAGGTAAGTTCGGTGTCGGCGACAAGCTGGACGCGAACCTGGAAGTGTTTTTGCAGGCGCAGAAGAAGGTATCTAAGGAAGGGGCGGAGACACTGCGCTACGCGAGCCTCGGTCCGGTCGCAGTCGACGCGCCGCCAACCGGTCAACGGGTTCTGTTCGACGACGGCAATCATGCCATCGCCCGCGCGGCCGCGCTGGTACTCAACCAGTTTCCGTCGGTGGTGGCGGCTTATCCTATTACCCCGCAGACACCCGTGGTAGAGACCCTCGCCAAGATGGTGGTGGACGGCGAATTGAACGCGGAGAGCGTCACCCCGGAGTCCGAGCACGGCGCCGGCGGAGCGATACTCGGCGCGGCCCGTGACCGGGTGCTGGCCTTTACGGCTACGAGTTCGCAGGGCTTCGCGTTAATGAGCGAGGTCGTTCACTGCATGGCCGGGCTGCGGATGGGCAACGTGCTTATTTCGGACGTTCTGCGTTCGCTGAATTCGCCGCTGGACGTGGAGAATGACCACAGCGACCTCTACAAGGTCGGCCTCGACGCCGGCTACCTGGTGTTCATGACCCGAGATGTCCAGCAAGCGTTCGACTTCCATCTCATGGCGTACCTGGTGTCGATGTACGCCGAATACCGAGAAGTCAGCACGGGAGCGGGGAACGGCGAGACCGCTCTCGAGATGATCCCGGACCGCGCGGTGATGTTGCCCTCCATCGTGGCCTCGGAAGGATTCGAAGTGAGTCACGCGCCGGAGCGCTACCTGGCGCTCGATGAATCGTTGGCCGAGCAACTCTACGGCGATCCGCAGTTCGCCTACGTTCGCACCTATACAGATACCCCCAACTGGAGCGTCGTGGGTACGCTCCAGCTTAGCGATTCCCGACATGACACGGACTACCAGCGCCATCTGGCCATGGATTTGGCCATCGACGTACTGGAAACCGTATTCGAGCGATTCGAGCACTACACCGGCCGGCGCTACGAACTGCTGCACTCTTATAACGTCGACGTCGCGGAGGTGGTGTTCGTCGTCGCCGGCGCCGCTAACGGCACCTTTGAGCAGGTCGCCCGCGAGTTCCAGCGCAGTGGCGTGAACGTAGGTGTCGTGCATCCCAACGTGTTGCGTCCGTTCCCGAAGCAGGCCTGGCGGAGCGTGCTGGAAGGCAAACGAGTGTTCGTCTACGACCGCGATGATCCTTTCGGCGCCGTCGGTGGACGCCTGTATACGGAGTTGGCCGGCGTCGTCAACGAGTTCGCGTTAGCGCAGACCGGGACCCTCTTGTATTCGAGGATCTACGGTCTGGGCGGAAGGACGCCCTCGCTGCGGGTTGTTCGAGACGAGATCGTCAAGGCGCTGCGGTGTCAGGCGGGCGAGATGGAATTGATGCCGGAGAAGCAATACGTAGGAGTAAGCCTGTGAATACCGCAGTTCCAACACCCGGGGCGGCTACCGAGAAGGATGTCATTGCCGGGGACGACTTTTTCTGCGCCCAGGTAAGCGAGCACACCGAGGCGCTGGCGCTTGCCGCTCGGCTCATCGAGGACTGCAGCCACTTCGCGGAAGGTGTCCGGCTTCTCGTTTCGGATAGTCCCTTGGCGACCCCGGTGACCGAGGTAACCGGGGAGCGGTTGGTAGCCTCCATTTCACCGGAGAAGATGCTACTTGCCAGCGGCGTTGTCGAGTTTATCCGGCGGCTCGGCAGCGAGGTCCGCGGCGGTGATTACTTTCTCACGACGATGGTAACGGAGATCAGCGCGTTATCGCCGTTTACCCATCTCGGCAAACAGCTCGAGGTCCTGCAGTCTCTCCGCGACAGAGGCTGCCGCCCGGTGGATCTGCCCGCGGATCAAGACAGCGCTTATACGGCACTACTCGAACTGTCGAAGGAGCTGAACATCTCTCTTGAGTACCTGCTCGGAAACCTCGATAAGGCGATCCTGTTGTTCGAGACTTTGGGGGTCCGCGATACGACGCTCAATCTCTCCGGCTTGTTTCACAACTACCAGAGTGGTTTTCTGGACACGGTGCTCGATGGCTCGCGCAGCGTCGTCGCGGCAGAAATCTTGGGGCGCGCGAAGCAACTCGAGGCGAACGGCTTCACCGCGTGTATTTTCGACCAGGGCAAGTTCAACAAGAAGCTTAGCGATATCGACATCGATGCTTTGGATCGGGTGAGCGAAGAGACCGAACAGAGGTACGACGTCGCGCCGGAAGAATTCCTGCGATTTATCGACGTCTGCTTGTCGAAGCAGGAACGAAAGCTCGAGCAGGCACCGGCGCTCGCCCTCCGGGAGTTGCTGGCCTGCTTCAAGTTCACCGAACTCGAACGCGAAGTCGTGGCACGGCCGGCGGTGGTTAAACAGGACGATCCCCTGCGCTGGCGCGAGACGGAGTTGGGTAGGGCACTAGTGTGTCTGCGGCACAACCTGAACTGGTTGGCTGTGTCCATCGGGATCAAAGCCGCCGGCGATTTGGCCGCCTATTCGCGTGACGACGAGATCCTGAGTCGTATCGAGGAGCTGCAGGAACTGGCGGGCGGCTATCAGATCACGATTCCGTCAGGCCGTAGCGGAGCGGTCGCCGAACCGAGGTTCAGCGAACTTTCCGAAGACGACCTTGTGTTCGACCTCTACTGCCTGGCGGTTCTCGAAAAAAAGGGTTTTTCCGAGGTTCTCGATGCCGCGATCAGTACGCTGCAGGTGATCCGGACACTCGAGAATCGCGAACCCATCGTCGATCTCAGTGCCCTGATCCGGGCCCGGCTCGCGGGCGAATCCTACGTAACCCTGCTCGGTACCCAAGGATTGATCCTCCGTAACGCCCCAATTGTGATGGCCTTGGAGGATTTGCGGGCACTCAGCGACAAAGTGAAACTCACGGTGCAATGTGCGGACAACTCGGTGAAGCCGGTCGCGGACATCTCCGTCGAGGAATTCCGTCGCGCCATTATTCTCATGGGTCGCCACACTCGGATGCCGCACTCGCCGGAGCGGATCCTGGCTGTCATAAGCGATCGCGTCGTACCCGAGATCCGGGCGCTGCCGGCAAAGGTGATCGCCCCAACCGGCCATGACCTCAATCGTATCGTCGATTTGGCCGTGGACGGTGTCCCGCCGCGTTATCCGCTGCGCCGACCGTGGACGAAGCTCAATCTCGATCCCATGATTACCCACGGTTCCTGCCTGCAGCCGGGGATCCGGAATTGTCTCGGCTGTCCGGTGAACTCACTGTACGGGCTGGTAATGAAATCCGCCCTGGCCTGTGGCTACGGGGAGGTGATCACCTACGAAGCTACCGGTTGTTTCGAAGTTTATTCTGGCATCTGGCCCTATACGGGCAAGACCCAACCGTCGGTGCACGGGGTCTTCGGTGGTGTAGCCTCTGAGATGCTCGGTGGGCTGGCTGCCAAACGCGCGCGCGCGCGCTACGCCGGCAAGCCGCAGCGTGTCAACGGTGACGCGGCGAAGATACTGCATCTCGGCTGGGCGGGCGACGGCGCTACCTTCGACATCGGCTTCGGCAATGTATCGGGGTTGTTCTCACGCTTGCAGAAGCTGAGCAAAGATGAACTCGATGATCAGCTGCACCAGCGGGCGCTGTACGTCTGTTACGACAACGAGGGCTACCAGAATACCGGCAATCAATATTCGGCCGCGACCTCGCCCGGTGGCAACACGACGACCAACCCCCAGGGCAAGAACCAGCCAATCGGCAACGATATGCGGAAAAAACCGATCGTCGAGATTGTCGCCGAACACGGCGTGCCGCTGGCGGCGCGCATGAACATCCATCGACAGGAACATCTTACCCGGGTGGTCGCGCGAGCGTTGGAGGATGGCGATCGGGGCAGCTTCGTGCACTTTCTCCAACCCTGCACGACCGGTTGGAAGTTTGCGGCGGACAGTCTGACTTACGACCTGTCGTATCTCTCGGAGGAAGGCGGGCTGTTCACCCCGGTTACCATCGAGGAAGGTGTCGCTTACCTCGAGATCTATCCCACCGCCCGCGATCCGGGCGATTCTTTCCTCGAACTCCAGGCGCGTTTTCGGCACCTGCTCGGCGCCGGCTCGAGCGCCAAGGAACACGTCGAACGGGTGATGGACTATCACCGGCAGGAATGGGAGCGTACCCTGAGGCTTACCGGTTACGATGGCGAGATCGCCCAGGCCGACCGGTTCGGCTATCTAGAGGAAGAGCATCGCATGCCGAGGGTTTGTTGAGCGGAAAAACCCGGGTTTAAGGAGGCCGGTTTGCCCGGGCTGCTCAGCCGCCGACGATCGCTAGCAACACGCCCGCCGCCACGGCAGAGCCAATGACTCCAGCGACATTCGGCCCCATTGCCTGCATGAGCAGGAAGTTCTGCGGGTTCGCTTCCTGACCGACCTTGTTGGCAACGCGTGCCGCCATCGGGACGGCCGAAACACCTGCGGCGCCGATCAGGGGGTTGACCCCGCCACCCGTCATTCGGTACATGATTTTCCCCATGATAACGCCCGCCGCCGTACCGATGGAGAAGGCGAAGATCCCCAATGCCAGGATACCCAGCGTTTCGACGTTGAGAAACATCGCGGCCGAAAGTTTGGAACCGACCGCCAGCCCAAGGAAAATCGTCACGATGTTGATCAGTTCGTTCTGCGCGGTATCACTGAGACGATCGACCACGCCGGATTCTCTCAGGAGGTTGCCAAAGGCCAACATCCCAATCAACGGTGTGGCGGTGGGCAACACCAGCATCGCCAGCCCGATCAGTAGCAACGGAAATAATATCCTTTCGAATCGACCCACCGGGCGCAATTGCGTCATGACGGTTTTGCGTTCTTCTTCGGTGGTCAGCAGCTTCATGATGGGCGGCTGGATCAGCGGCACCAACGCCATGTAGGAGTAGGCCGCAACGGCGATCGCTCCGAGCAGATCCGGCGCTAAGCGCGACGCAAGAAAAATCGCGGTCGGCCCGTCGGCGCCGCCGATAATGGCGATCGCGGAGGCATCCGCCAAGCTGAACTCAATACCCGGCAGAAGATTCATCGCGACGGCGCCGATCAACGTAAGAAAAATGCCGAACTGTGCGGCGGCGCCGAGTATGGCCAGGCTGGGTCGGGCCAGCAGCGGGCCAAAGTCGGTCAGGGCGCCTACACCCATGAAGATGAGGAGGGGAAACAGACCGTTGCTGACGCCGAGGTTGTAGAGGATCCCGAGCAACCCCTCGAATTCGGTAATGCCGGCGAGCGGAATGTTCGCCAGCACGCCCCCGAAGCCGATAGGCAGGAGCAGCAACGGTTCGAAGTTTCTAACGATCGCGAGGTAAATCAGCAGACCGCAGATCCCCAGCATAACGACCTGGCCGAGCGTGAAGTTGGCGAGTCCGGTCGACCCCCAGAGTTTCAGTACGCTGTCTGCCACGGGTCAGGAGATGGTCAGCACGACTTGGTTGACCCGCACGGTGTCGCCCTTGGCGACCTTGATGTCGTCGATGTGACCGTCCACGGAGCATCGGATCTGGGTTTCCATTTTCATGGCTTCTATGACCACAATAACCTGCCCGGCCGATACTTGATCCCCCGGTGCAACCGGAATATCCACGACCTTACCGGCGAGCGGCGCCTTGATCGATTCCACCGTGGTAGCGCCGTCGCTCCTTTCGCGCGGAGCCTGTTCGTTGCTGGCGATGACCGTACCCGTGACCGGTTCTACCTGAACGTCAAAGGTACGCCCGTCGACCTTGACGCGGTAGTTTTCGGGGCCGCCCGGCGCGACAACCGGTGTGGGACTCGCTACGGGCACCTCGCCCGGGTGGGGTTCGAAGGCGTCCGGATTACCCCTGTTTTTGAGGAATTCCAGACCAACCTGCGGGAACTGCGCATAGATGAGGACGTCGTCAATCTTTTCTTTCGCCAGGGTAATACCTTCCTCTTTGGCGATCTTCTCCAGTTCACCGGTCAGTGTCGCCATTTCATTGTCGATCAAATCGGCCGGCCGACAAGTGATGGGCTCAGCGCCTTCCAGCACCCGCTGCTGCAGCTCGTGATTTACCGCTGCAGGTGTTGCGCCGTATTCTCCTTTTAGAATGCCTGCAGCTTCTTCGGATATGACTTTGTATCGTTCCCCGGAAAGTACATTGATGACGGACTGCGTGCCGACGATTTGCGACGTCGGGGTAACCAGCGGGATATAACCGAGGTCTTTGCGCACAGCCGGTATCTCGGTCAGCACTTCGTCTATCCGGTCGATGGCATCCTGTTCGCGCAACTGGTTTTCCATATTGGTCAGCATGCCTCCGGGAACCTGCGCGATCAGGATACGCGGATCGACACCTTTTAAAGTACCTTCGAAAGCGGCGTATTTCTTCCGCACTTCGCGGAAATAAATACCAATTTCCTGGATCGATTCGATGTCCAGACCGGTGCTGCGCTCTGTGCCATTGAGCATGGCGACCACGGACTCGGTCGGTGAATGGCCGTAGGTCAGGCTCATCGAGGAAATCGCGGTGTCCGCAAGATCCAGCCCGGCTTCCGCGGCCTTGATGACGGTAGTAGTGGACATGCCCGTCGTGGCATGGGAGTGGAGGGCAATGGGTAAATCGCAGCTCGCCTTGAGCCGGGAGACCAGCTCAAAGGCGACATAGGGTTTCAACAGCCCTGCCATATCCTTGATTGCAATCGAGTGGCAGCCCATGTCCTCAATGTTTTTGGCCATGTCCATCCAGGTGTCCATTGAGTGTACCGGGCTGTCTGTATAACAGATGGTGCCCTGTGCATGTTTGCCGGTGGCGATGGTGGCCTTGATCGCCGTTTGCAGGTTTCGCGGATCGTTCATAGCGTCGAAAATACGGAAGACATCCATACCGTTTTCCGCCGCACGCTCAACGAAGGTTTCGATCACATCGTCGGCGTAATGGCGATAACCCAGCGCGTTTTGACCCCGCAACAACATTTGTTGGCGCGTATTGGGCATCGCTGCTTTGAGCAGGCGCAATCGCTCCCAGGGGTCCTCGCCGAGATAACGAATGCAGGCGTCGAAAGTGGCGCCGCCCCAGGTTTCGAGCGACCAATACCCCACCTTATCCAGCTTTTCGGCAATGGGTAACATATCGTCAATACGCATTCGGGTGGCGAACACCGACTGATGCGCATCGCGCAGTACGAGATCAGTTAGTTGAAGCGGCTTATTCATAAAAGACAAAACAAGAGAAATATTGATTACTAGAGCGATCGATTCCGGTACTGATGGATAGCGGCCTGGATAGCGGCAATGATCGGCTTTTCATCGTCCTCGGCGCCAATCGGAGCTTCAGTAGGCCCCAACAGACGGACTACGTTCATAGAGGCGATCAACAGACTAAGAATGATAAACACCGTGCCCATTCCTATCACCATGAGCTCGACCGCCGCGATCATTAATGTATCAATTGGCATTGCGGTTCCTTACATTACGGTTGCCCGCTCCTCGTCACGATCGAACTCTTTCGGGCTGAAAAACTCGACGGCCGCGCAATTGTACTCTAGGAGCCCGTACGGCACAGAGAATCCGCCGGCTATTGCTCCTGCAACCGGTAGCTGTGCCGACCTTTCCGGTCGAATTTCTGTTCAGTTTAGCCGTGATTGGCGAGATTTGTCAGGGTTGCGCGTCTACCCAATCTGTGCCGGGTATCTAGAAGCGGTCTCAAAACTGTCCGCGGCCGCGTAGCGCCGTCTTTTGCACCGCCCAATAGGGGCAGTCTTGTTCCTGCGGCTAAAGTGTTGGCGGTGTAAGGCGCTATAATTGATAATATTTTTCTCGTTCCTGGCTATTGTACGGTGATGACTTCCGCTGTCCGCCCTAGCTCCCGCGCCGCAAAGCGAAGAACCGACCTTCGCGTTCGGTGGCGTAAGCAAGGTCCGACGCTTATCCGGTCTGCTGGAAGACCAAATAGGCGAATTTCCGAGGCGTTGTTTCCCCGTGTTTAGAAAGACGATACTTCCATCGATATTCCTGATCCTGGCCTATGGGTTTTGGGTCAGCCCCGATTTCAAGCAGATTGCTGCCGGGGTAGCGGTTTTCTTGTTCGGCATGCTGTCACTCGAACAGGGATTCAGGGCATTTACCGGTGGCGTCCTGGAAAAGATCCTGCGGTACACGACCGATTCTTTATGGAAAAGCCTCGGGTTTGGCGTTGTTTCAACGACGATTCTGCAGTCAAGCTCGCTGGTGTCGGTGATTACGATTTCATTTCTAAGCGCCGGACTCATCGGCTTGGCTGCCGGTATCGGTATCATTTTTGGGGCGAACCTCGGCACGACCACCGGCGCCTGGCTTGTCGCCGGCTTCGGGCTGAAAGTGAAAATATCTGCGTACGCAATGCCTATGCTGGTGTTCGGCGTATTGCTGATATTTCAAAAATCGAAAGCGCTGAACGGAATCGGATACATCCTTGCGGGTCTCGGATTCCTGTTCCTCGGGATACACTTCATGAAGGAGGGGTTCGAAGCGTTCAAGGAAACCATCGATCTCTCGGCATTTGCCATTCCCGGCTATCGTGGCCTGTTCATCTATACGGCCATCGGCATTTTTGCGACGGTCGTCATGCAATCGAGTCATGCCACCCTGGTATTAATTATCACCGCCCTGTCGGCACAGCAGATCACCTATGAGAACGGCTTGGCACTTGCCATTGGAGCAAACGTCGGTACCACCATTACAGCCATTATTGGCTCGATGAGCGCCAACATTCAGGGCAAGCGACTCGCCGGCGCACATTTGGTTTTCAATCTGACCACCGCTCTTATCGCGATATTGTTTATGCAGCAGTTTGTGCAAATCGTTGACGCAACGAGTACGGCCGTCGGCATAGCAGACGACGACTACACGCTGAAACTCGCCGTTTTTCATACCATTTTCAATCTCGTCGGGATCCTTGCCATGATCCCTTTTATCAACATGATGGTCCGGTGGCTGGAGAAAACCTTCAAAGAAAAGGAACCACCGATAGAACTGCCGAAATATCTGACCGAATCGGCGCTGGAGTTCGCGGACACGGCGGTGGAGGCCGTGCGCCAGGAAACGCTCCACCTCTACGACAATGCGGTAGAAATCATTGCGGATGTCATTGGTTTTACCGCGTCCGAAATCGATTCGGACGCGGACCTCGAACAATTACTCCGTTCGAAAAGGAAAATCCAGGAAATCGATATCGACGCAAGATACGACAAGAGTATCAAGGGTATTTTCAGCGCGATAATTTCGTTTATCAGTCAGGTCAAGTTCAACTGGCAACTCGAGCAGTCGGGCGATTTGCACTGGCTGCGCAGAGCTAGCAGGAATATTGTCGAAGCCATCAAGTCGACCAAACACCTGCAAAAAAACTTGCTGAAATTCAGTCAATCGGAAAACGAGTATGCGGTCCGAGAATATCAAAATATCAGATTGAACCTCGCTTTGCTGCTGAGAGAACTGGAGGGTATCCGACATGAACCCGATCCCGATATCAAGATCCTGTCGATGGATTCCATCAAGATTTCGATGGAAGAGGGGGATGAAAAACTGAATAACGAAATCGATGAGCTGATCAGGAGCGGCAAAATCGTGCCCGAGACGGGTACTTCGTTGATTAATGACAGCTCTTATTTATTTGAAACAAAGAAAAACCTGTCAGAAATTTTTGAAACGATCTTCGTCGCACACGAACGTGAGATTACCAAAGCCGAGCGCAAGCTCGCCCTTGATGATGATGAAATCCACGAGATTCGTGGGTTAAGCGAATAAACGATAAATCGTTCGGATAAGGCCGCTACCATGAAGCAGAAAAAATTGTTAGATAAACTGAAAACGTTTTTTGACGCGGGAGCGAGGGAAAGGGAAAGACAGCGAACGGATATTAAGGACATTCTCAAGAAATTGAAGAAGAGGGAACGCAAACTCAAGGAGAAACTGGCTGCGGAAAAGAGTGGGGGAAAACGAAAACGTTTGCAGCAGGAAATTGACGTGATCTACGCGCAGCGAAAGAAAGGCGTCAAATTGGTAAAAGAAATGTAGGTGATCCCGAACCGTGCCGATCCATCACCCGGGCACGATCGCCCGGCCTCATCAAGCTGGCTTCCAGGGCCGATGCTTAGTCCATCGGGCTGAACTAATCAGGCGGATTGCCGAACTATCGGAGCATTGCTACATTTTGGACCATCCGTCGGCAGGCGCCGCCATCGCCGTCGCGACGCCATGAACGGAACCCGTCAATCAGAGCCCGAAACAGTCGCCGTCGAATTGCCGGGGGCGGGATTCGATGTGTCCCGGGCCGGAAGTCGGTCCTGGTGGTTGCTGCCCGCCATGATGGCCGTCGGCGTCGGTGGGCTTGCGCTCGACCTGAGCCTGCCCTTCGGCGCGGCCGGCGCCGTGTCTCACGTGGCGCTCGTGATGTTCGGCTTGTGGCTGCCCCAACCCAGACACGTATTCTTGCTGGCCGTCATAGCCTCGGTATTGACCTTGGTCGGCTACTTCGGGTTCCCGACCGGCGGCGTCGCTTCGGTAGCGTTTGCGAATCGTGGTTTGGCCCTGTTAGGCATCTGGGTCGCTGCGTTGTTCATCGCCTCGTATAAGCAATTTGAATGGAGGCTGAAGGCGAGAGACGTGACATTATCGAAGATCCTGGCGACGACCCCGGATATAGTGACGATCACCCGCGCGAGTGACGGTCTGATTTCGTACGTCAATCGCGCGTTTTCCGAGGCGACCGGATATACCCCGCAAGAAGCCCTGGGAAAGACTGCTGTCGAGTTGAATTTGTGGGTCGATCCGGAAGACAGAGATGCCTTGATCAGGGAAATCCAACGGCGGCGTGAAATCTCCAACTTTGAGATCGAATATCGCATCAAGGGAGGCGCGATCCTGCTGATGTCGATGTCGTATTCCGTCATTGACATCGACGATGTGCAATGTGTTCTCTCGATGGGCAGGGACGTAACGGAAGTTAGGGCTGCTACGAAAGCATTAAAGCGGAACGAAGCGCTGCTGGCGACGACCGCGAGGATGGCGAAGTTGGGCGGTTGGGAAGCCGATGTCGAAAGCCGAACCGCAAGCTTCACGAAGCAGATCTATCGGATTTTAGGGCTTGCGCCCGAAACCAAGCTCGGGCTCGACGAGGCGCTGGACTATTTCGACGCGGCTGATCGACCGAAAGTGACCGCCGCGCTGCAGCGGATGACGGATAGCGGTGAGCCATTCGATCTGGAAGCGCGGCTAACCACGGCCACGGGCAAACAGTTATGGACCCGTGCCATCGGCAAAGCCTATCGCGTCGAGGGCAAGACGGTCACCGTGAACGGGATCTTGCAGGACATCTCGGAAATCAAATACGTACAGGAGGTACTGAAACGAAGCGAGGATGCGCTCGGATTTGCGCTCGAAGCAACAGAGACCGGGTTATTGGACTGGAACATCGCGGCCGACCACCTGGTCGGTACCTGGCACGTCCCCCTCGGGTACGACGCCGGCGCGGTCGGCAACGATGTCGAACAATGGGTCGCCTTGATGCACCCGGATGATGTCGCTCCGGCCAAAGCGATTCTGCTCGATCATCTGCGCGGGTCCACTGCGGTCTGCGATACCGAATACCGTTTCAAAGTGGCCGACGGTACCTTTCGCTGGTATCACTTCCGGGGACGGGTTTTCGAACGTGACGCCGCCGGCCGGGCGACGCGGCTAACCGGCTTGCACACTGATATCGACGAGCGCAAACAGGCGGAACTCGACCTGCAGAAACTCTCACGTGCCGTCGAAGCCAGCTCCTCGATTGTAATCATCACCGACTTCGACGGCAGCATCGAATACGTCAATCCGAAGTTCTCCGAAGTCACTGGCTACGCGAAGGAAGAGGCGATTGGGCGAAATCCGGCGTTGCTGCAATCGGGAGAAACCCCGGCGCCGGTGTATGCGGAACTATGGCAAACGATTACCAGCGGCGGGGAATGGAAGGGCGAGTTTCATAATCGGAAAAAGAACGGCGGTTACTACTGGTGTCGGGCATCCATTTCTGCGGTCAAGGATACCGGAGGAAAAACAACTCATTTCGTTGCCATCCAGGAAGACGTGACCCACGAATACGAACTCTCGGCGAAACTTAGCTATCAGGCCTCCCATGACGCCCTGACCGGACTGATCAATCGTCACGAATTCGAACGCCGCGCCGAGCGCTTGTTGTCGACCGTAGGGCAGAAAGACGATGAACATGCGCTGTGTTTCATCGACCTCGACCAGTTCAAGGTGGTCAACGATACCTGTGGTCACATGGCCGGGGATGAACTGCTGCGCCAACTCGGTGCGGTGGTGCAAGATGCCGTCCGACAGCGGGACACGCTGGCGCGCATCGGTGGCGATGAATTCGGCGTTTTGATGGAGCACTGTTCGCTGGAGCACGCCCACCGGGCTGCGGTTTCGCTGCAAGAGGCCGTACAGGATTATCAGTTTACCTGGGAAGGTCACGTCTTCAAGGTGGGGGCGAGCATTGGTCTGGTCGCCGTCACAAAAGATATTTCCAATCTGAGCGAATTGCTGAAACAGGCCGATGCTGCCTGCTACATGGCCAAGGATTTGGGTCGTAACCGCATCCACGTGTACCACCCGGAAGACGCTGAGTTGGCCCAGCGCCATGGCGAGATGCAGTGGGTGGCACGTATTCACCGGGCCGTCGAAGACGACCGTTTGCGCCTTTATGCGCAGCCCATCGTGCCGCTCGATAATAGTAGCGATACGCATTATGAACTGCTGATTCGGATGATCGACGAGGACGGGCAGGTCGTCCCACCCGGCGCCTTTCTGCCGGCCGCGGAGCGTTATAACCTGGTCGAGTCACTGGACCGCTGGGTCATCGAGAGCGCGTTCTCGTTATTGGCGGAGAATCCTGTGTTTCTCGCGGAAACGACTTTCGTCTCCATCAATCTCTCGGGTCAGTCATTGACCAGAGGTGACTTCCTGGACTTCGTCATTTCTCAATTTGGCACATTCAAGATCGACGGTGCGAAAATTTGTTTCGAAATCACGGAGACGGCGGCGATCAGCAATCTAAGCGCCGCGGCAAAATTCATATCGAACCTGAAAGGACAGGGCTGCCGCTTTGCACTCGATGATTTTGGCAGCGGCCTGTCGTCGTTTGCCTACCTGAAGAATCTGTCGGTGGATTACCTGAAAATCGACGGCATGTTTGTTAGAGACATCTTGGGTGACCCGATCGATCACGCGATGGTGAAATCGATTAACGAAATCGGTCACGTGATGGGAATGCAGACGATCGCAGAGTTTGTGGAAAATGACGAGATCAAGGGCATGCTGCGGGAGAACGGTGTCAACTATGCCCAGGGTTACGGTATTAGCCGGCCGTTACCGTTTGAAGACTTACTCGCAGGAACGTTGGAGGCGGACGATCAAACGGTAGTCGACACCGGAGAGCACCTCGCAAATGCCGGCGAAATTACGTAACTTCAGCTGCTTAGTCGCCGTCGTTCTCTTTGCGTCCTTTTGCGAGTACGAACAGCGAGGAACCAGCCCGGGGCACAGAACGAACGCGGTTCGTCTCCTTTCTATCTCCTTATGATCTGAGTAGGAGTTTTGCAAGTCGGTCCATTTTTGCACCGTAGGGAGGGGCAACAAAATTAGCCGAGTTGAATTTTCCTTTGACGAGGATCCCTTTTTTATGCGAAAAGGTTTCGAATCCTTCTTTGCCATGGTAAGCACCAATGCCGCTGGCACCGACGCCCCCAAAAGGCAAGTCGTCTATACCAACATGAAGAACCGTTTCATTGATGCAGGCGTTGCCGGAAATTGTTTTTGTCAGCACGCTCTCGATGCGATCGGGATCGTTGTCAAAATAGTACAGCGCCAACGGCCTCTCTCGTCCATTCACATATTGAATCGCCTCGTCCAGCGTGTGGTAAGAAACGATCGGCAGGATCGGGCCAAAAATCTCTTCCCGCATGACAGCCATGTCGTCATTGATATTGAGTACTAGCGTAAGCGGCAGCTTTCTGCTGCCGCTCGGCCTGGTTTCGCTTTCGGGGTTGATCTCGACCAGGTCGGCCCCTTTGCTCTTGGCGTCCTCCAAAAGACCCTGCAGGCGCGCGTAATGGCGATCGTTGATGATGCCGGTGTAATCGGGGTTGTTGTAAATCGTCGGGTAGTTTTTGCCGAGTTGGGTTTCGAGTTCGCCGATAAGGGGGGCTACTCTGTCCGCGGCGACGAGGAGGTAGTCCGGTGCGACGCAGGTCTGTCCGCCGTTGAAACATTTTCCCGCGATAATCCTTTTGACAACGGCGTCGACAGGGTACTCAGGATGAATGATCAGGGGTGATTTCCCGCCGAGTTCCAGGGTCACCGGAGTCAGGTTTTCGGCGGCGGCCTGCATGATGATTTTGCCGAGAGCCGTGGATCCCGTAAAAAGAAGGTGGTCCCAGGAGAGCTTGCTAAAGGCCGCACCTACGGCGGTACCGCCCACCGTGACGTGCACGAGTTCGCTGTCGAAAGCCTTGCCAAATATCTCTTTTATCAACGCCGAGGTTTCGGGCGTCGCCTCCGAGGGTTTGATCATGACCCGGTTCCCCGCGGCCAGCGCGCCGATCAGCGGTGTGGCCGTAAGATAGAAGGGGTAGTTCCACGGCGCGATGATCCCAGCGACACCCTTGGGTTGGTAGATAATTTTCGCCTTGCCCGGTTGGAACATCATGTCGACGCGGCGTTTTTGCGGCCGCATCCATTTTTTCAGGTTCTTTTTTGTGTTCTTGAGAGATCCCAGCGTGCTAACGATTTCTGCAAGGACAATTTCGTGACTCGATCGGTCGCCAAAATCAGCCTGGATGGCATCGACGATGCGATCTTTGTTTTCGAGCATGATTTGCTGCAACCGATCGATGTTGGCAATTCGGTCGTCGTAAGCGGGAGCGCCGTCCCGCCAAAACGCCTTGGACTGATTGGAAAAAACAGTATTCATTTCCTCGATCGTCGAGGTATCTCGCTGGAGATCCTGTGCGTCCGTTTCCGCGGCCTTCATCGAAATTATTCCCGTTTTCAATAGAATCTTGTTTCTAAGAAGGGGCACAGAATAGCAATTTTCGGGCGGGCAGAGAGAATGCCGCCTCAATCTTCGCCATAGTGAAATTTCTCTTCACGAAGATCTGCGCACGTAGCGGTCGTCCTCTTTGCGTCTTTGCGCGAGGTTCAGCAATACCGAACCAGCCCAGAGCAAAAACAAGCACGTTCCGTTCGTCATTTTTTGTCATGCGGGGAGGGGTTCCGATAGCGCGACCGGCCTGGCGCACTACCCGAGCCAATCGGGTTTGGTTTCGTCTTCGTGCCGGTTTAGTGTAG
>CAZFZX010000058.1:0-21924 GCA_964523765.1 uncultured Enterobacteriaceae bacterium | reverse complement strand
CGCGGCCGATTTTCTCCCGCATCGGTAAACCGAAATGCCGCCGGATACACTAAGGTAACAAACAGACAGGATTAACCGATTGCAACCGGAGGCTGACGAGGCGCTCGCGCGGCGCATACAGAAGGGTGATGACGCGGCGTTTGCTTTGCTGGTTGAGCGATATCAGGACCGCATCTTTCGCCTCGCACGAAGCATGCTGCACCGTCGCGAAGTTGCGGAGGATGCCGCTCAGGAGGTGTTTCTTCGGGCTTATACCGGGATCCCGCGTTTTCGTTTCCGCTCGACGGTTTACACCTAGCTTTACGCCACCTTACGCAATGTGTGCCGCGAAATGAACCGCCGGGAATCCCGGCAAGCGGTGCCGATCGAAGCGGAAATCGGCGACGACCGCGCCGAACCGGGGCGTCGAGCCATCGCAGCGGAACGTCTCGAGCGGGTTCTGCTCCGGGTCCGCCAGTTGCCCGGCCGGCAGCGGGACGTTGTTTTGCTACGCATTTTTGAAGGTCTGTCCGTCGCCGAAACAGCGCAGGTGTTGGGCTGTCGTGAGGGTACCGTGAAGGTTCACCTCCACCGCGCTCTCGCTGCCGTAAGGGCGGATGACAAACCGGACGTGGAATGACGACATGATAAGGAAAGATCCGATTGATCGTGATGTGCTCGACGCCTATCGAGACGAAGGCGCCCCGCCGGGGTTCGCCATTCGGGTGCGACGAGGGGTCCGCCAGCGGTCGCAATCGCCCGTGCGCCTACGCCTATGGGCGCTACCGGCCGCGGCCGTCGTGGTCGGCGCGGTCATGTTGTGGAAGTCCGACGAGCGCAGCACGGCGCCTAACCCACGCGTTGTGCTGTCGTTTTCCCGCGTGCCGGCCGGTCTGCCGACGATGTCTGATGTCGATTCGTTGCGGGTGCCCTCGTTAGCGGCGCTCGGAGTAAAACCGACGAGGCCGGTACTCGACCTCCCAATGCCGGCGTTTCATCGTATCAAGTCGTCGAACCAGACATCGACGGCGCCAACCACTAGACCAAATTGATTTTCTGACCAAGGAGTAATGACGATGACCTCACTCAAGCATTCGAAACACACTGCTCGCAAGCGCCCCAGCGCGATCGTCGTGAGCGCGTTCCTGTTTTGCCTGATCGTAGTACCGGCGCACGCCGAGGAATTCGAGGAGATGTCCCGGTTCGTGGATTTGATGCAGAACTTCCTCGTACTGATGGATTCCATGTACGAGGCTGCCAGCAATCCCGAACACGCGGCCCTGCTGCAGTTGAATTCGCTCGAAGACCTCTACAAAACGACAGGAAACCTGAACGAGATGGTGGCAGTGTACCGGGACGTTATCGAGCAAAGTACCAATCCGACCGTGCGGCGTTTGGCGCGGATGCGCCTCGCGGATGCGCTGAAAGAATCCGGCCAGGTAAACGCGGCCATCGAAGTGTTGAAACAGGCTATCGATGAGACCGTCGGACAGTCGAACCGGCAATGACGAAAGATAAACAGGCCCTAGATAACTATTCCGAAATATCGATCAGTTTCGAAATAAGGGCCGGCGACCGTGCATCGTACCGTCTTACCGGCCCGGATCGAGTCCGGGGAGACGGGCGCGGGTATAAGCACGAAAGTGAAGCATCTTTTGGAACGCATATCTAGCGTCGAGAAACTAAACAGCGGCGTCGGACAACCGGCACCGATAGCCGCGGGCAATAGAGCTTCACAAGCCATGTTATGGCGGCAAGACCGACCGATGCCGCATACGGTAGACGACCCGAACCGGTCGATCGGTTACTATTCCCCGGCGATGGCCGTGGTCCAGTGCGTTGCGACGGTTGAGGATCAAGCTAAAGTCGAAATCGAAACGAAGGCAACCGTGCCGGAATAAACGCGACAACGAGAACGCGACCCATGATGATGTATTGGCGTGAATTGACCGTAAACTGGGGCGAATCCGATCCCTTTGGTTTAGTCTACTACCCGCGAATGCTGTCTTGGTTCAATGACACCGAACACGAGTTGTTCCGCCGGCTCGGCTTCCCTATTGAAGTCATGATCGCCGAGGACCGGACGACCTTCGTCATGGGCGAGGTGCATTTTCGTTTTATCGGCCCCGCCGCCTACGGCGAATCCATTTTTAGTATCATCAAACTACAGAAGATCAGCGCGAGCACGCTGCATTGGAAGACCCGATGCGTGAACGCGGCAACCGGTGCGCCCGTGTGCGAAGGCTTGGGGATCCGAGTCTACGCGCGGATCAACGAGGACGGTACCCTGAAATCGGCGACCATCCCCGATGCGATGCGCGAAGCGCTAACCAAGTTCGATGAATTCGAAAAACTGAAACCAACGAAGTTCGAAACGGCTTTCGACCTGTAGCCTGGTTTCGCCGTCGATCCTGCTTCGCTTAAGTCGGTACTAACGCTAGCGCCCGACAAGGGCTGCCCGATCCTCTGCTGATTTTCAACGGCGCGGCGATCACGACCGCGCCGGTGGCGGGCAGTTGATCGAGATTGCAGAGCGCCGCCAAGCCGTATTTGTTTGCGCCGTGCATGAGGGCGTGGCAGGGAAACTGTGGATCCTGGCCGAAGCTCTGGCCGGCATCGGTACCGACCGTTTCTACGCCGGCGCCTTTGACGTTCCGTTCCTCGGCGAGAAAGCGGATCGCGTCCGGTTCCCACCCCGGCGTGTGTCCGCCGTCGTCCTGCTGGTTGAGAAATTCGTCCGACTCGTACTTTTTCGACCAGTCCGTGCGGAACAACACCCACGCGCCCGTCGGGATCGTGCCGTATTGGGTCTCCCACTGTTTGATGTAGTCGATGCTAACGAGAAAATCCGGGTTGGCGCGGGCGTCCGCCACGGCGTCGATTACGCAAGCGGCGCCGATGAATGCTTCGTTCGGGATGGTGTCGGTGGCGTTGTTGTCGTAGTCCTTGCCGGTGATCCAGTGTATCGGTGCGTCGAAATGTGTACCGGTGTGCTCACCACAGGAAAAATTATTCCAATACCAGCCTGGCCCGCGCTCGTCGTATTCGGAAATCTGTTCGATCTTGAACGGCCACGATTGACCGAACTCGGGCGGTAGCGTCAGCAGCGGCGTCTTTTCGTGCAGCGGCTGGGTCAGATCGACAATGCGAATGGAGCCGGCGCTGATGCCGGCGATCAAATCGAGCAGGGTTTGGGCGGCCATCGCGAACCTCTTTTGGTTGGTTTACCTGCGGGAGAAGATACCCTCGGTATTAGAATCGAACTCCGAACTGTTCACCTATGTGCACGGTTCAGAGACCGATTCCAGTATAAGGGCAAGAACCGACCTGTTCACCCACTAACGCCCCCCAATGTCCCTTTCTTCGCTGCGAACTCATCCACGCCTAGCCGCCGGCAATCGTTTGCCCGAGTCCGGCGCCCAGTGAAAGTCGGCATTGCTTCGTTCTGATTTTTCGACCGGGCAGCTCGCTACTGCTTTTGGGCCACACCAAAAAGCGTCACCGACTAAACTCAATAACGCGATGTTTGCGATGTGCCGTAATTGGTGTTCAATCGATCGATCGTATAGAGGATACCGACGACCATCCCTGTTGTGAGAACTATCAAACCAAAAATGGCCAAGAATTTCCGCAACCGGGCGAACAATTTTCTCGACTTGCTTCGTTTCTTTCGCGAATAATATCGGTCGCTGGATGGTTCCGGGGATCCTGGATCGGTTGCAGGCTGGGTCGATACTTGTTCGGGCCGGAGAGGAAGTACCTCCTTCGGTTGATCGCCCGCTCTTACTGTACGATCGCCGAGTTGCCTCTCGAGCGTTCTCACGCGCGCCTGTAACGATAGAACTTCCGTTTCCAATGCCGCGAGTCGCTGTCCTTCGCTCTCTGAAGGACCCGGTAGTTCGATGGTTTCCGGTTCATCCTTCTCATGAGCATAAGCACGTCGTAGCTCCCCGATTTCTATATTTCGAGTTCCTTTCCCCCGCTCGGTTGCCTCGATCTTTCCTCGCTCGATATCTCGATAAAGGGTGGAGCGTGAGACACCAAAGCGACGTGCGGCGTCCGCGATCGTCAGATAAGAATCACCGTTTGGAGCAGAAACGATATCTTCAATGTGCTCTATGGGAGATACAATGTTCAATTTAGTGTGTTGGCCGTTAGTACCAAACCTTTTAATGAGCCTCCTCTAACCTATAGCACAAGTTCCATTCGCATTATTCATTGTTTTGTAAACTACCGTTACGACGGCCAAATAACTGATCCAGATCACGGGGCATTGCAGATTTGCGCGGTCTTCGCCGGCTGGATTTCCCCTGTGAGTCGCCAAATATCGCGAAATCGTGTCGTGACCGAGAGAAACCGGATCTTGTTTCGATTCATTGATCAGATAGTTAATGAAAAGTGATCGATTTCTTGGAACGCCCATTTAGTCGTCGCGTCCGGACGCGATCCGCCAGCAGTAATAAAACATGACGCCGATCACGCAGATCGGGAGACCGAACAGCACCAGAAAACTCTCGATAGGGAGACCGAAGATCATGCGGATTGCTCAGCGAAGAACCGCGCCAATACTTCTCTTCGGACCGGCCGGGTCGCCAGAGACACCGTGAGCATCAGGGTGCCGGCGGCGGCGAGCCCGGGTACTCCCGGATGAAGCGTCGCCGCCCACGGTAGCCCGTAGAGCGTGCACGCTATCCACAATACCGTAACCGTGACGCCGCCGACCGAGGAGGCGATCGCGGCTTCGCGACTGACCCGGCGGCAGTTCAGTCCGACGACCAAGGGAAAAAAGAAACACGCACCGAGGATGGCAACCGCGAAGGAGACGATCCGGAGCAGTAAAGCGACATCCGGGATCGCACAGAGGAAAGCGATCGCGCCCACAGCAACAATCGAAAGGCGCGATATCCGTAGGTAGTACACCTCATCACGCACGATGCCGCGCGGCTCGTGTATGCACTTGCGTACGATGTCGTGGGCGACCGCACTGCCCGACATCAACAACAGGCTATCGGTCGTAGACATCGCGGCGCTCGCGATGCCGGTCAGAACGAATGCCCCCACCACCGGCGTGAGGTAGCTCGTGACCAATAACGGAAACGCCTGATCCGGTGACCGAATACCGTCCCAGACTAGGACGCGCGCGGCGGCGCCAAGATAAAGATTGCCGTAGGTCAGGAAGACGATCACGAGCAGCACGGTGAACGGAAGCGAATAGCGCGCGATGCGAGAATCGCGGGCCGCGTACATCTTCGTCACGAGTTCCACCCGCGTGCAGTAGGCGACGCACCAGATGAGGTGCCAGGAAACGAGGTAGCTCCACGACCATTCGAGCCCTTTCAACGACGTCCAGCCGGGGGCGACGGCCTCGACTTTCGCGATCATGTCGTACCAGCCGCCGAAGTGCTCGTACAGCGACGGGGCCAGAATCATCAAACCGGCCCACACGAAGATAAACTGGGCGACGTTGGTCCACACCACGGCCAGAAGTCCCCCTAAGGCGACGTAGCCGACGAAGATCAGCGTGCCGAGTGCCAAGCCCCAGAAGAAATCCACCTGGAGCAGGCTCTCGAGAACAAAAGCCATTCCCCTGATCTGCGCGACCAGGTAGACAATGCTAGAGATCGCGACGACCGCGGCACTCCAGGCGCGAAGCGCGGTGCTGTCGAAACGGTCGCCCATGTAATCGGGCAAGGTGAAGCCGCCGAATTCCCGGAGCTTTTTCGCAATCCAGAAAAAGATGATAGCGATGCCAAGGGCAAAGCCGAAAAACGGCAAGATAGCCACGCCGCCGAAGCGGGCGGCGTAACCGGCGCCGCTGATCAGCGCACCGCCGTTCAGGATCGCCGCCATATTCGCCATCACCATGATGGGCAGGCCGAAACGGCGGCCGGCGACCCAGAAATCTTCCGATGAATTCTGATAGCGCGACGCCGCGACACCGAGGCCGAAGATGATCAGGAAATAGACGACGAATATGCCGATTCCGGCTGAGTTTGCATCGAACATCGTACGGCGTGGACTTGGCTTAGTCGGTTCCGGAATCGTGTCGAGCGCCGAGCTTACCTCACGGTACTGACTCGGGATACGTGCCCGGCGCGCCCAAACGGGCCCGTCATACCGGCCCCGGATTCGATCCGGGGCCGGTATGACGGTGACGATGCATGGCCGCTGGCCCTTATTCCGAAACTGATCGACAATTCGGGACAGCTATTTAGTTTCGATTACTGCCCCCGCGGTTGGCTCGATTCGGGCGACAGGCTCATAGCGGATGGATCCTGGCGCGATGGGGTTTCCGACGGTAATGTGGGCACTCGATTTTAGATCGTCGGGGAGTGGCCGTGAGCGGGAAAGTCCTGTTGCTGATCTTGGTGTCGATTGTCCTGCCGGCCGCGTCGCAAACTTACAACGACCGGCCGTACTATCCTTATTCAGCCCCTTACCGCTATTACGGAGTTCCGCAACGCGCCGATACAGATCGCGAAATCGCCCGGATCCGGCGGGAGCTGCGTCGCGAGCGAGCGCTCGAGAAGGGGCAGCTGCGCCAGCAGGAGCAGGAACTCAACTTGTTACGTCAGCAGGCGATGGCTAATCATCGAATCAGCGCCCAACAAGCGTGCTACTACCGTACGACGGGCGGCTTCGAATTGTGCGCCGATCTCTTCACGGAGGAGACGCAGGAATTCAGCGAGTGCGAGGCACTGGTCGTGCAACGGAACCCCAGTTGTAACTACCAGCCGCTAACGGAGACAGGAAACAATAATACAGACTGATGCGGATATTCCGTGATATACCGGCCGACGCCGCGCGGGGACTGTTAGGACGCCTTAGTCCGGCCGGACCGCGCCAGGTTCTCGCCTTGGATCGATTGTTGCAGTGCTCAAAACGAAAGCGACCGCCTTTCGGTTGTCGCGGCTCCTGGAGTAAGCAACAGCTCATAGGTCGGATCTATGAAATTCAATGGCTTGGCGATCTCAATAGTCGTGCAACCTTTGGTCAAAGGTCCTCGGAGGCGTCATGCGCTAGGTGCGATCCGGCTCCCGGCCGGTGATCTTGCACAGAGTGAGCGCAGGCGCGCACCGGACGATATAATCGTGCTAGTTTGCGCGTAGGATAGTCGCAGGAGGCAGCGTATGGCGCTCACATCAGCAGCAAGCGTACCGAACAAGAAAAAGGTTCCGACGTACTGTTACCAGTGTGTCAACGGGCCCGACCTGCTCACCGTCGAGGTCATCGACGGCGTCGCCACCAAGGTCGAGCCCAACTTTGCCGCCTGTGAACATCACCCGGCCGAAGGCAAAGTCTGCGTAAAGCCCTACGGGCTGGTGCAGAAGCTCTACAACCCCCACCGCATTCTCAAACCCATGAAGCGAACCAATCCGAAGAAGGGTCGACACGAAGACCCCGGCTGGGTCGAGATATCGTGGGACGAAGCGCTCGACACGGTCGCCGCACGCTTGAAGGCAAGTCGCGAAAAGGGTCTGCTCGATGAAAATGGGGATCCGCGCTTCGCGTTCACCACCGGCGGCGCGGCCACGCCATTTTTCTACGCAGGCACCATGGGTGCGTTCCTCGGTGCCTGGGGGCCCTATGACAACAGCCTCGGTGCCGGCGGCACGGTCAAGTGCTATCACAGTGAACATCTCTACGGTGAACTGTGGCACAGAGCGTTTACGGTGATGCCGGACACGCCGCGCGCTCGTTACGTGATCTCCTTCGGCAACAATATCGATGCCTCGGGCGGAGTGACGGGGGTGTACCGTCAAGCGAACGCGCGGGCGCGCGGGTGGAAGCGCATTCAGTTCGAACCACATCTGTCGGTTACCGGCGCGAAGGCCAGCGAATGGGTACCGATCAAGACCAAGACCGATAGCGCGGTCTTGTTCGCCATGCTCAACGTGTTACTGCACGAACATACGCTCGACGAGCTCGACGTCGATTACCTCAAACACATGACGTCATCGCCTTACCTTGTCGCGCCGAACGGCTATTATCTGCGCGATCCGGAAACCCAAAAGCCCCTGATCTGGGATTCGAAGGAGGGTGGCGCGGTACCTTTTGATACGGCGGGCACGGATCCCGTGCTCGAAGGTAGCGTCGTCGTCCCGCGTGCCGTCGAAGTCGGCGCGGACGAGGAATTCTGGACGCATACCGATGTCTCCGTCCGAACAGCGTTCGAACACTTGAAAGCACACGTAGAAGAACACAGTCCCGAATGGGCAGCGGCGGTATCCGAGGTACCGGTTGAAACCATCCGTCGTGTCGCCGACGAATATCTCGACGCGGCGTGCATCGGCGAAACGTTTGAAGTCGAGGGACGTGTTTTGCCGTATCGGCCGGTTACCGTCGTCCTCGGCAAGTCGGTGAACAACGGGTGGGGTGCCTACGAATGCGTGTGGGCCCGCACCGTGATGCAGATCCTGGTGGGTGCGCTCGAAGTCCCCGGCGGGATGCTTGGCAGCACGACCATACTGACCGGTCCCGACTGGGACCGGATGGCGAACGTCGTACCCGGTGAAGACGGTTTCATGCACTATCCTTTCAACCCCACGGATAAGGAAAATTGGCCCCGGGAGCACGAAATGCGCCACGCCCATCGCCAGATCACCCCGATGGTAGGCGATTCGATGTTCGCCGGATTGTTCGGGTCGACCTCGCTGGCGTGGCTGCGCCTGCAGGGGCGCGCCGCCGAGTCCTGGGAAAAGCCTAATCCGCCCGATGTGTGGTTCGTGTATAAATGTAATCCTTTGATTTCATTTTCGGAAACCTCACGTCTCGGTGAGACGATGGCGCAATTCCCGTTCATGGTCGCCTTCGCCTACACCGAGGACGAAACCAACCATTTCGCCGATCTGATGCTGCCGGAGGCGATCGATCTGGAATCGACCCAACTGATCCGGGTCGGCGGGCAACACTATTTCGAACAACAGTGGGAAGCCGAGGGCTGGGTGCTGCGGCAAAAGGTCGTCGAACCGCAAGGGGAGGCCAGGGATTTCTCCTGGATCTGCACTGAGCTGGCGCGCCGGGTCGGGATCCTCGAGGAATACAATGAAATGATCAATTTCGGCGCCTGCGGCGTTCCGCTGAAAACGAACAGTTACGATTACTCGTTGGACGGTGCGACCGTACATGAGCCGGAAGAGATTTGGGATGCCGTGTGCAAAGCGGCGAGCGCCGATCTGACCGGCGGCGAGGAAGTCAACGGGCTCGCGTGGTTTGGAGAAAACGGCTTCAAAGTCAGACCTTTCTCCAGTATCAACTGGTATCTGTATCCGAAACTCCAGGACCAGGGCTTGCGCTTCGAATTGCCCTACCAGGAGCGTATCCTGCGGGTCGGGCGGCAACTCGCCAATCGCTTGCACGAAACCGGCGTGGATTGGTGGGACGCGCAACTCGAAGAATACGAAGCGATGCCGACTTGGAAAGACCTGAATAAACTGTGGGACGATATTTTGGAGAAGAACTGGGACGTGAAGGCCGCAGATTTCCCGTTCTGGCTGCTCAGCGCGCGCAGCATGCAATACGCGTGGGGGGGCAACACGGCATTGCAGATCATGCACGAGGTGGCGAGCAACGTGGCCGGCCACGACGGAATTCTGATCAACGCGACGAAGGCCGCAGAACTCGGCGTCGGCGAGGGCGACTGGATCGAGGTGTCCTCGCCGGTTGGCACGGCGCACGGTCAGGCGCGGCTGCGCCAGGGGATCCGCGAGGATGTCATCGTTATGGTTGGCCAGTTCGGTCACTGGAAGATGCCGTTCGCCAAGGACCTTAAAGTGCCCAGCGTGAACGATCTCGTGCCCATGCATCTGGACCTCCTCGATGGGCACGGATCGAGCATCGACGCAACCAAGGTGTCGGTGCGAAAAGCGGAGGGGCAGTCGTGACTCGCTATGTCATGGTCGCGGATCTGAACCGCTGCGTCGGGTGCCAGACTTGTACGGCCGCTTGCAAACACACGAACGCGACCGGACCGGATATTCAATGGCGCAAAGTGCTGGACGTGGAGATGGGTGAGTACCCGGACGTGCGACGCATGTTCGTGCCCGTTGGCTGCCAGCATTGTGCCGATCCGCCGTGTATGCACGTGTGTCCGAGTACGGCCACGGCCCAGCGCGACGACGGCATCGTCACCATCGATTACGACTTATGCATCGGTTGCGGCTATTGCATGGTCGCGTGCCCGTATGACGCCCGTTACAAGGTTGACGAAGCACGTTTTGCCTACGGTATGGAACCGAATGAGACCGAGGCGAAACGTTTCGATGAAGGCCGCATCGGCGTAGCGCAGAAGTGCACTTTCTGTTCCGATCGCATCGACGAAGGTACGGCCGCCGGGCTCAAGC
This sequence comes from uncultured Enterobacteriaceae bacterium, assembly GCA_964523765.1. GTDB lineage: Bacteria > Pseudomonadota > Gammaproteobacteria > UBA11873. The sequence continues at coordinate 11,602 of CAZFZX010000058.1, read as the reverse complement.
CCGGCATCGATCCGGAAGCGACGCCCGGGTGCGTGAACTCGTGCATCGCCAATGCTTTGCAATTCGGTGACATCGAGGACGAGCATTCCAACGTGTCAGAGCTGCTGGCGGAAAACACCTACTTCCAGATGCACGAAGAACTCGAGACCGAGACGGGGTTTTACTACTTATGGAAAGAACGGCGATGACAAAGTTCGGTTCCAAATTGCAGACCCATTGGGACTGGCGCGCTGCGTGTAATTTCATGTTCGGCGGCACCGGCAGCGCGCTCGTATTGATGATGGCGATTTTCGCGGCCCCGCGTCCGGCACCGCTGGCGTTGGGCTTGCTCGCATTGGCACTGGTCGGGTTCGGCCTCTTCATGGTTTGGCTCGAAATCGGCCGGCCGTGGCGTTTCCTCCACGTTTTTTTTCATCCGCAGGCTTCGTGGATGACGCGCGAAGCCGCGCTGGGGTCGGTCTTGTTCCCGGTGACGTTCGCGGGCGTGGTGCTGAATTCGGCCGCGGTCCTTGCGGTCGCCGCGGTTCTCGGTTTCGCTTTTCTGTACTGCCAGGCCCGAATCCTCAAGGCTTCCCGGGGAATTCCAGCCTGGCGCGAACCCACCATCGTCGCATTGATCGTGTCGTCGGGTCTGGTAGAAGGTACCGCAATTGCAATGATGTTCTTCTACGGGCAGGACACGTCCGGCGCATGGATGCCGGCGCTGTTCCTTCTTCTGGTCGTTACGCGCCTGTGGACGTGGACCGCTTATCGCGCTGCGCTCGAGCGCAGCGAAGCTCCCGGGGGCACGCTGCTCGCACTGGCAAAGCTGCATCCGGAGTTCCTCGTCACGGGTTGTTTGTTGCCGGTGTTGCTCGTAGTCATACCGGTCCCAGAGGGGGGTGCGCCATGGGGCGTGCTGTTGGCAGGCTCGCTCGCCCTCATTTCCGGCTGGAGACTCAAATTTGGATTGGTTACCAAGGCCGCGTATAAGCAGGGTTATGGGATCGGCAAGCTGCGCGCGGGGCGTCCGGTGATCAAGCCGCCGGTCAGGCGCAAGGGCGACCCGGTGCAGCTTTGACTCCGGTCAACCTTCACGTACAGCAGTTCTGGTATGTTCTTGCTCATAGGGTTACGGAGAAGGTTCCATGTCTCTCGAAATCAATAGTATTCTCGTGGTCATCGACCCGACGAGCGACGTTCAACCGGCCTTAACGCGTGCCTGCGTCGTCGCCAATACCACCGGGGCTTCGGTATTAGCCTACGTGTGCTGTTTCAACCCGGCGCGTGTCGACGACGAGTCGGCCCTCGAAAGAGCTGAAGTCGCGCGCCATACGGCTTGGTTGCAGAAGATCGTCGATACCGAAAAGAATGCCGCCGACAACGTCGCGATCCGGGTCGAGTGGAACGCAGGCTGGCGGGAGGCGGTCGCGGCCGCCGCCGCGGCCGGTGGTTGTGACCTTATCGTCAAGGCGACCCACTGGCAGTCGCAGGCGAGCCGGCGCTTTCTGCGGACTTCCGATTGGGAACTCATGCGCGCCGCGAGGTGCCCGGTCCTGTTTATCAAACACGAACATGTGCGGCCTCAACGCCGGATCTTAATGGCCCTTAACGTGTCCGCTCCGGATGCTGCACACCAACGCCTGAACGACGACATCATCTCCGTTGGTAAGCAGGTGGCCGATAGTCGTGACGATATAGAACTGCACGCTGTCAACGCTTACCCGGATTCGGATCATTTTGTGCACCCGCCGGATTTGGCAGAGCGGGCCGCCATCGAAAGGCGGTTTGCGCACTGCATTGAGGGTGCGCCGGGCGACGTAATCTCCGAGATCGCCGGCGACTTGGAGGCCGAACTGGTCATCCTCGGGACGGTCTCGCGTACCGGTATGGCAGGCGCGACCAAGGGTAATACCGCCGAGCGCGCTCTCGACCGGATCGATGCGGACGTCCTGACGATCCCGTTTCGGGAGGTCGCGCCGTCGTGATGTCGCGAGCGTCGTGCGGTCTGTTCCAGGCCGATCCGAGTCGTTGAACCGGAGGTCGACGCAACGATGAAAAGGGTTCCCAAGATTAAATCCGTGATGACGCCGTTTCCCTACGATGTGGGGGTCCACGAGCCCATCGGTTGGGCGCGGAAGCTAATGATGGAGCACAAGGTTCATCACCTACCGGTAACCGAACATCACGAGTTGAAAGGCCTCGTGAGCGACCGCGATATCAAGCTCATCCTCGGCCCGGAATTCGACTATCCGGATCCGAAGGAAGTTACCGTCGAAGAGGTCATGGTCGAGGATCCGTATGTCGTGGACATCGAAGCGTCGTTGATTACGGTGCTGGACGAAATGGCGAGCCGTCACATCGGCGCCGCGGTGGTCACGAAAGAAGGTCGGCTTGCGGGCATTTTCAGCGCGAGTGACGCCTGCCGGGAGTTGTCCAAATGGCTCAAGAAGGAGTTTCCTGGACCGTCGACGGATTTCGACGCCGCGTAATGTCGTCCGGTGGCTGAGCCGGGATTCGTCGCAGCGCTACGCGATCCGCGCGCGTTCCCCCATCCCTGTAGCCACGTCAGACTGATCGAAACTCACATATCTTGGGTATTTCTCACTGGCGAATACGCCTATAAGTTAAAAAAAACCCTCGATCTGGGTTTTTTCGATTTCGGTACGCTCGAGAAGCGTCGCCATTACTGCGAAGAGGAATGCCGCTGCAATTCGGCGTTCGCGCCCGAACTGTACCTTGGTGTCGTCGCTGTCCGACTCGCCGACGACGATCGGTACCACATCGGCGGCGCCGGCCGAGTCGTAGAGTACGCCGTAAAGATGCGGCAGTTCGACGATCGGAAGCAGTTGGATCGTGTGCTCGAACGGAATGCTTTGACTCCGGCGATGCTGAAGCGCTTCGCTCGCTCGCTCGCCGCGATCTATGCCGCGCTTCCGCCAGTCCCCCGGTATACCGGTTCTGCCGGCGCCGATCGGATCCTGGCGCCCATGCTCGAAAATTTTCTCGTCTTAGAAGGTGTTGCCCAGGCGCGTCCCTATGCGCCGGGCTTGACGCGGGTTCGAGATTGGACCGCGGCAATGCATGAGCGGCTGCGCGCGCGATTCGAAGAGCGTGCGGTTGCCGGATGCATCCGGGAACGTCACGGCGACCTTCATCTCAGTAATCTGGTCGACACCGACGAGGGCATCAGGGCCTTCGACTGTGTTGAATTCAACCCCGAACTACGGATGATCGACGCGATCAGTGATATCGCATTCCTGTTCATGGATTGTTCGGTACGCGGGCGTCAGGACCTCGCCTACAGCTTCTTGGACAGCTATCTCGAGGCCACGGCCGACTATCCGGGCGCATGCCTGTTGCGATTCTACGCGGTCTACCGATCCATGGTGCGGGCTAAAGTGGCCGCATTGAGACTTGGACAAGCATTCGATCAACCCACCCAACGGCGGCTCGAGCGCCACATCACGTGGGCGGGCAGGACCATCAGTGCGGTGGCGCCGACGGTGGTTCTGATGTGCGGACCATCGGGTTCGGGCAAATCATGGTTGGCCGAACGTCTTGCTCCGCTCCTGCCCGGGATCCGCATCCGCTCTGATATCGTTCGTCGTGAACGCGCGCCCGGATCGCCGCCAGGCAAAGGTACCTATACCACCGCCGCCACCGAGGCTGTGTATACACGTTTACTGGCCCTGATGCGGGAGCTCGCCGATGTCGGCGAAGCGGTGATCGTCGACGCGACGTTCTTGTCCGCCGCCAAGCGCGCCGAGTTTCAGGGCTCGGCCGCTGCCGGCGGCTACGAGTGCGTCGTTGTGCAGTGCGAGGCGCCGGTACATTGTCTGGAGCGGCGCATCGCGCAAAGGCTGGCGTCGAAGGCGGATCCGTCGGAAGCTACGAGCGAGGTCCTGCATCGCCAACTCGAGTTCTTCGAGCCGCCGCGCCTCGACGAGCGGACGATCCGCGTGGAGACCGATCGAGAAATCGATTTGGCGGACCTGGTCGCGAAGATAACCGGCGGCGCTTGAAATTAGAGCGAACCGCCCGGCACCGCGGACCTCGGGTATACGGCGCCATCTCGGCGAGTAGGGTCGCAAGCGGGTCGGTAACAGCGAAGACGATCCGGGGTCGGGTCAAGATCGCCGTCTCGAAGTCCGATACCGTTATAATCGAACGAACAGAGATCGACTTCGCACAAGGATCCCGTCCATGGATTTCTTTAATCAGATCCTGAAGTTCCCGCTACGCCGGCGTCGGCACATCGCGAGCGTGGTGAAATCCCTTCTTCGAATAAAGGGCGAAGCATCGGCAATAAAGCTCGCCCATCAGGTGTTGTTGAACTACGCCGAGTTGGACGTTGACGGTAAACGAGGGTTCTTTCGCTTTCTACTGCACGAACTCGGTCCAGACGACGGCGAGCTGACCGCCGCGATTCAGCGCTATCAAGCCGATCCGGTCGCAAAGTCCTACCTAGATTTGCTCGGAGCCGTCGAGCCGCAACGCCGGGATCTCGTCCGGACCCTGAATTGGGCACCGAACGGGACATCCTCTTTGATTTCGATGCGCGCGGACCTGCTCGAATTCGCAGCCGAGGACGACGAATTGAAATCCGTGGACTACGATTTCCTCCATCTGCTTTCTTCCTGGTTCAACCGCGGCTTCCTGGAACTCAAACGGATCAGCTGGAGCACCCCGGCGTTTATTCTGGAGAAGCTGATCCGCTACGAATCGGTACACGAAATAAAAGACTGGCAGGACCTGCAGCGCCGGCTCGCGAGTGACCGCCGGTGCTTCGCGTTTTTTCATCCGCAGTTGCCCGACGAGCCGCTGATATTCGTCGAGGTAGCTCTGACAAAAGGTCTGGTATCGAAGATAACGGAGGTTCTCGACGACTCGCCGCCGGACGGCCCTACGGAGCAGCCCCCCGCGCCCGATACCGCAATTTTTTATTCGATTAATAATTGCCAGGCCGGGCTGCGCGGGATCTCGTTCGGGAATTTTCTGATCAAGCAGGTTGCCGATGAGTTGGCCGAGGAGATCCGCACGCTCCGTCACTACGCGACCCTGTCGCCGCTACCGGGATTCCGCGCCTGGCTCGATCCAATCAGGCGCACGCGCAGCGCCGAGTGGCTGCCGCCGGAGGATTACCTGCTGCTGGCCGAGTTGGACGCCGAGGACTGGTTTCGTTCCGACGACATCGCCGATGCCTTGAAACCGCTCATGGAACGGCTCTGCGCGCGCTACTTGATCGAAGAGAAGCGATCGGGCGAGCCGCTGGACGCCGTTGCCCGTTTCCATCTCAGTAACGGAGCCCGCATCGAGCACATCAATTGGATGGGGGATCTATCCGAACAGCGGCTGCACCAATCCTTCGGAATGCTGGTCAACTACATCTACGACCGCCGCGCGGTGATCAAGAACCACGAGGAGTACGTCGGTAAAGGACATATCGCGACATCGTCGGCGATCACTTCCGCGCTCAAATAACTATCTCCTAAACTAACGACCCGGCCGGGGACGTCCGGTCACCCGCGCGGCGGCGCGATGCAGTAGTCGCAAAAACGGTTTAAGTAAAGCGCGACTGCGATCAGATCCGCGTCAGTTTCGCGGTTACCCACGAACTGCACACCGACGGGCAGGTTCTCCGCGCCCCGCGCCATCGGAACGTTGATGCACGGTACGCCGCAGAACGTCCATAACCGGTTAAACATCGGATCGCCGGTCGCATCCAACCCCGCCGGGGCCTCGCCGGCGGCGCTCGGCGTGACCACGACATCGTGGCCGGAAAAAATCTCGTCAAGCATTTCCTCGGAAAGACCCCTCGCGACGGCCAAGAGCTGTTTGAAATTCTCGTCGATTCGGCGTCCCCGTTCGACCAGACTCCGGGTTTCGGGTTTGATCGCTTCGCCGAATTCCGCCGCGATGGGCCCCAGCGTACCCACCGATTCGTAGGCCATGAGGTCGGTTTGCGCCGCGATGATCTGCGACATTTGCGGCGGTTCGACGAATTTGCAATCTAACCCTTCGGATTGCATCCGCCGGACGAACGCGTCGAATGCGGTGTGCATCGCGGCTGTTCCCCGATGCCACTCCCGGCCGCGCACCACTGCCACTTTTCGCGGGCGCCGGGCGGTGGATGTGCTGGCCGGAAACACATTGCTTTGGGCGAGGACGCTGTCGGCGAGCGGGAGGTCTTCGAGAGCGCGGGTAAAGAACCCCAATGTGTCGAGCGAAGGCGCCACGGGGAGAACCCCGTCGAGCGGGTAGGCCGCGTAGCTTGGCTTATAGCCGATCACCCCCGTAAAAGCGGCCGGCCGGATAATCGATCCGGCCGTCTGGCTGCCAAGCGCGATTGGAACCTGAAAGTCGGCGACGGCCGCTGCCGACCCGCTGGAGGAACCTCCCGGGGTGTGCGACGGATTGTGTGGATTCGTCGTAGCACCCGGCGCGAAATAGGCGAATTCCGTGGTCACCGTTTTGCCGAGGATCACCGCGCCGGCATTGCGCAGGCGCGACACGCAGGCGGCGTCCTGATCCGGATGATGCGCCGCGAACACCTCGGACCCGTACGTAGTCGGCATATCGACCGTGTCGATGATGTCTTTGACGCCGATCGGTATCCCGTGCAACGGGCTGCGGGGGCGCTCCTCGTCCAAACGGCGCGCTTGCTCGAGCGCTGCTCGTGCATCGACGTACGCCCACGCCTTGACCGTCGTATCACGGGCCTCGATGCGCGCGAGACACGATTCCAGGAGCGCCGTCGACGACACCGTTCCGTTTGAAATGCCGCTGGCGAGTTCGCCGAGCGTCCATTCATTCAAAGCCGGCGGTGTCATCGGCGGTCGGGAAATCGGATCCCTATTCTTTCGCCGATGCGGACGCCGCGGTCGATGCCGCCGTCTGACCGAACAGCATTTTGCGTTCTTCCTCGCTGGGTGGCGCCTGCCTCCGGTATTCCTTGCCAAGGTCGACGCCCCGGCGTACCGCGGGCCGCGCGCGCATTGATTCGTGCCAACGCGCCACGTTGGGGAACGGTTCGAGCGTCTGTCCGAATTTCTTGTACAACATGATCCACGGCCATGAAGCCATGTCCGCAATAGAATAGTCGCCGACGATGAAATCCCGGCCCGCGAGTCGCCGGTCGAGGACGCCGATGCAACGGTTGTACTCGTTAGCGTAGCGGTCGCGGGAGTAGTCGTTACCTTCCGCCGGCGCATAGTTCACGAAATGGCTGATCTGCCCGGCCATCGGACCGAGACCGCCGACCTGCCAAAAGAGCCACTCCAGGGTTTCCTTGCGACCAATGGGATCGGCGGGCATAAATCGCCCGGTCTTCTCCGCAAGATAGAAAAGAATGGCGCCCGACTCGAACACCGAAACCGGATCGCCTTCGACCGCATGGTCGACGATCGCGGGCATGCGGTTGTTGGGACTGATGGCGAGGAATTCAGGTTCGAATTGATCGCCGCGCCCGATGTTTACCGGGATCATCCGATATTCGAGTTCGCACTCCTCCAGCATGATGGATATTTTCCAGCCGTTCGGCGTTGGCCAATAATAGAGATCGATCATCAAAGGTCCTCTAGTTCGGTCCCGGGCGGGCCGTTCGCTTTCGGTGTCGCGTATCACCTATTGCAATTGCTGTTCACGAGCGCGCCGGGCATGATTGTGATCCGTTATCCGTCGAGGCGCCGGCGAATCGTGAGATTAGCGCAGACACCGATCCTTTTAAAGCCGGCACGATCCACCACTTCGACGACGCGTCGGCGCGAATCATTTTGAGACCGCTTCTAGTATATTAAGGCACCTCTGATCAATTCTGGGCGCAAGGCGACGTTCCATGAATCGATCAGAGGTTCCTTAAGTCAAAAGGTTCTCTCGACAATGTTGAACATAGACGAAATGTCCGCGCTCGAACAACGCGTGGTCTGGGACCGAGACTATACCGCTTCGCCATTTTGGATCCGGCTCCCGATCGCGAGCGCGCGCACATTGTTGTACCTGTATCGCGAATTCTCCAGCGGCGAACTCAATCTGCGCGCGATGAGCCTCGTGTATACGACCATATTGTCGCTGGTGCCGCTGCTGGCTTTCAGTTTTTCCGTCCTCAAGGGCTTCGGCGTGCAGAACCAGGTCGAACCGCTCCTGTTGGAGTATTTCGCCGCGCTTGGTCCGGAAAAATCGGTGGAGATCAGCGGCCGTATCGTCGAATTCGTCAACAATATCGAAGTACGCGTCCTTGGGGCGGTCGGTCTCGGCCTGCTCGTCTACACGATCGTTACTTTAATGCATAAAATAGAAGCGGCGTTCAACCACGCGTGGCACGAACCCGCCCAACGTTCATTCGCCGAGCGCTTTTCTACTTTCATCTCGGTGCTCACGGTGGGGCCTCTGCTCGTATTCGCCGCACTTGCAATCACCGGATCGGTGATGAACAACGCGCTCATGCAAACACTGACGTCCTACGAGCCTTTTGGCACGATCGCGCGTGAATTGGCTCATTTCGCGTCGTACTTCCTCGTGATTGCGGCTTTTACTTTCCTGTACGTACTCATACCAAATACCAAGGTGCGGTTACTCCCGGCATTCGTCGGTGGCGTGGTCGCCGGTCTGTTGTGGGAGACGGCCGGTCTCGTTTTCGCTTACTTCGTCGCTGGGGCCGCGGGCTACCAGGCGGTCTATGCGACGTTCGGGACCGCGATGTTTTTTATGATCTGGTTGTACGTTAGCTGGCTCATCCTGCTGGTGGGCGCGAGCACTGCCTACTTCGTGCAGCAGCCTCGCATCGTCATTGCGCGAGCCCGCAACTGGCGCTTCAGCTACGAGAGTTTCGAGGCCATCGCGATTGCGACGCTGATGCGTGTGGTCCGCGATCACTACGCCGGGGAGGCACCCTTGACCATGGAAGCATTGAGTCGGTCCGAGCAGATCCCGCCCGAGATGCTGGGCAAGGTACTCGCGACGCTTGAAACCGAGCGCATCATCGAACGCACCGCCGAGCAACCGCCCGGTTTCATGCTCGCCGTCCCGCCCGAGGAAACCAGCGTTGCCCGTATCTTGCACCTGTTGCGCCGACACCAAGTCCGCGGCTCGCGGCAGGTGAAACTACCGGAAGAACCGGCGTTGGCTCCGCTGATGAGCACGATCGAACAGGGTATCGACAGTGCGCTTGGTCCGCTGACCCTCAAAACGCTGGCGCTTGGACCTGCACCGCACGCGGAAGCGGATTGATCCGCGCTCGGCGGGACTCCCTCGTGTCCGCTACAGCGCAAAACGGAGAGCGAAGTTGGACACATTTGTTCTAGCGTACGAGCCCGTGCTCCGCTTGGGGCCCTTTCTCGTTATCTTCGTAGTCGTTGCCTTGTGGGAAGTGTCCGCCCCGCGCCGTCGACTTTCTGTGTCCAAGGCCTTGCGGTGGGTCAACAACCTGTCTTTGATCGCACTGAATACGATCCTGTTACGTCTGTTGTTTCCGGCGGCGGCGGTGGGCTTTGCGGCGACGGCTTCCGTCGAAGGCTGGGGCTTGCTGAATCAATTCCCGGTACCCGTCTGGGCTGCGTTACCGGCCGCCGTGATCGCCATGGACTTTGTTATCTGGTTACAACATGTCGGGTTCCACGCGGTCCCAACGTTGTGGCGACTACACCGGGTGCATCATGCGGATCCGGACTACGATTTGACGACGGGATCGCGTTTTCACCCCATCGAAATTGTCCTCTCTATGCTGGTCAAGTTGGCCGCGATCGCGGTCTTGGGGCCATCGGTAGAGGCGGTGATCATTTTCGAAGTGATCTTGAACGGGATGGCGATGTTTAATCACGCCAACGCACGCCTGCCGCAGGCGCTGGACGGCGTATTACGTTGGCTGGTGATCACTCCCGATGTGCATCGCGTGCATCACTCCGTGGAAGATGACGAGGCCAACAGCAATTTCGGTTTCAATTTGTCCTGCTGGGACCGACTGTTTGGCACCTACCGGGCGCAACCGCGCGACGGGCACCTGGCAATGAAGATCGGTATTCACCATTACGACGAACCAAAGCTGGTGAGTTGGCTGCCCGGCATGTTGTTATTACCGTTCGTGGGCAAGATCACCGGATACACGATCAATAGACGGGAATGGCGCGGCAGCAGCGACGAGTAGCTCGACGCGGCAGATTGGGCGACAGTCGGCAGAATATCCGCGCCGCCAAACGGGCGATTGCGGCACTACAAAACACTAAGCAGACGTAGCCGCGAACCGGGAAAAGTAGCGGATTTCCAGAATATTGAGTTCCACAGGCTTATGGGGACGCGCATTTTCGTTAATATGGTCCCGACGGACTGGGGCGAAGGAGCTAGTGGTGGTCATATCTTCGCCGCGGCATCCGGCCCGTAGTGCGGGGATCAATAATCTTGAAGCAGGTCGAACCGCCTGCCCTCGGAGGATAATACAATGGCAGAAAGCGTATACAAAATCATCGAACTGGTAGGAACGAGCGACAAGTCCTGGGAAAAGGCCGCTGCCGCGGCCGTCGCGCGTGCGGGAGAAAGCTTGCGTGACCTCAGAGTCGCCGAGGTCGCGGAGCTTATCCATGGAATACTGGGGACAGACCACGATTTCGTTTGAGGTTATTGGGGATAGGCCACAAATTTCTTCGCTCAGGCACGTGTTTGGCGGCGGCGCGAAGGTCTGTAGTTTGCCGCCTACTGCCTGACCGGAGCATGAGTCTTTGGTCTGTTATCGAGTGCCGAACAGCCACTCGCACGGAGTGTCAAGCCCAGGATCTTTGGTCCACTCACAGTGTTAGGGATTTCGGTTGATGGATCATATTGCCTTCGGTCCAGCACTGCAGGAATTTCTCCGGGTTCATGCCAGCCAATGACCCGTGTGGCCTGACGGTGTTGTATTCCTCCAGCCATTGTTTAATGACAACACGCGCTTCAGTCATCGAACCGAACAACCATCGATCCAGACAGGTCGTTCGAAATATCGAGTTGAAACTTTCGCCGTAGGCGTTCTGCCAGGGACTGCCCGGATCGATGTAATGCGTGTCCACGTGTTTCCGCACAAATATCGAGCGCAATGGTATGGGATGTTACTGCAGATTTTGACGCAAACAACAATCCGACTAGCGAGTGGTCTTACGGTTGGAAAAATACAGTGGGTGGAGCATTCACTCTTTACACATTACAAGGCAACAGCTTCGAAAGCGCAGTCAACAACAACTGGCGCGTGAATAATGGTGGCCGGGAAATCCCGGGCATCGCCAAGAATGAATCCGGTGGGGTATACGATGGAGTTCCAGACGGATGGATGACGATTCATCCCGGGCCTGACCTTTGATCCTCGGTAGTTCGCTGGACCTCCCTTTTCCCGGGACAGTGTCGCTGAACGGACTGTTCGGCAGCGGTTTGGCAGGATTGGGTTTCCAAAGGAGTAAAGCAGCATAGCGTTTCCAAGTCGTCTATAAGATTAGGAGGCCCCTTGCGTAGGGCTCTTTACGGCCGATTGTTTTTACTCCGATTGGCCGATGTTAGTATGAGGAAAATATAATGAAAAAAGCCATTGCAATAGTGTGGGCGTTGTCTTACCTAGGGAACTTCTGAATAAGTCATCGATCTGGTCGGTAGGCAAACGGATACA
>CAZFZX010000057.1:0-22163 GCA_964523765.1 uncultured Enterobacteriaceae bacterium | reverse complement strand
TTTCGACGCCGATCACCCCCCTAAGTGGGTCATTTTTGCATGCCGATCTACAGCCCAGTAGCCGGTCTATCCGCTTGATCCCATGTTTCTCCGAAGTCTGACTTCTAAGGTTCCGTCCTACGGCACTCAAATACAATTGTTGCCCACGCAGCAGTCCTTCGACGGCTACAAACAAGGTGTTTAGCCGCATTAAATGGATATCGGGTAGCGCCTGACCCGCCCATTTCTGTAACATTACAATGGCATGCATGGCATCCTCCAAGTGATCGAATTGGTGTCGCAATCGATCTGATCACTGGATGCCATGTATGTTCCCGATCATTAACTATTTGTTATTGATCGCTTTTTTGTGGGGAGCTGTCAGAGTCTGACCCCATTGGTCAAAACTGATAGTCGAACCGTAGCGAGATGCTGCGGCCGTACCCCGGCAGGCGCTCGCCGAGTGCGATGTCGGGATTGCGGCTCACTCGGTTCACACCGGCTAGATGATCTCGGTATTTCTTGTCAGTCAGATTGTCGGCGCTCAAGCCCAGCTTCACGCGGGAGTTGATCTCCCAGAACCCCCGCACGTTGAGCAGCGCATAGCCGGCGGACTTCTGTTCGGTGTTGGTGCGGGAGACCTTGTTTTGTTCGTCGTAGAGCAACGTCTCAAGAGTTACCCCCCATGCGGCCGCCCGGTAATTCAACGCAACGAGCGTATTGAGCGGCGCGATACGGTACAGATCGTCACTGCTGTCGTCGCGCTCTCCGCGAGCATAATTAACGATGCCGTTCAACGACCAATGGTCATTGAATTGGTAACCCCAATCGATATCGAAACCATACAACACGGCATCGACGTTATTGAATTCTAACGGGACCGCGTTGCTGGTGCCGTTCATCATGTTCATCATTTGCACGAACATGACGGCGGTCGCGCTGGTCGATGCCGTGCCCTGGATATAGTCGCTGACGTCGCGGTAGAAAACACGCGGCACAAAACTGAAGCTGCCGCGATTCCAGTCGAGTCCTATTTCGACTTCGTGGGCGACCTCCGGATCGAGGCCGATATTACCGGTATAGGTACGGCCGTCGGCGAGGCCGCCGGTCGACTGCATTGGCACCCATAGGTACCGCTCCTGATAGGACGGCGATCGGGTTTTCCGCGACCCACCCAGGTAATACCGCAGGCCGGCCCCGGGGTGGTAGTAGATTTTCGCTACCCAATCCACATTGTCATCCGTTTGCGAGCGGTCCGCGCCATTGAAATTGTCGCGCAGCACCCTGCCCGGCGCCATGCCCATCATGCTCATGGCGGCTGGGGTACCGTCGACGCGATCGGCGTCCATCGATACGTTGTTGTAGCGCAACCCAAGCTCCGCCAGCCAGCCGTCGCCGAAAGCCTGCTGGCGTTCGGCAAAGACGCCCAGGACCCGGCGCTCGGCGTCGTTGAAATTCACAACGAAAAACATCGCGTTATTCGGATTGTCGATGTTGGAGTCGTGATTCTCCGCGTGGCCGTCGAGCCCCGCTTTCCAGCCGCCGCGCCGCGCCGTTATCGAAAAACCCAGGTTTTCTCCTTTCGCTACGTTCCGTCGCCACATACCGGGCATCGTCGGCGCCGGCCGCAAATGAAAATTGCTCATCCCGTGCACGATATCGCTGTAATACAGCTTCGCCTTCACCTCATAATCGTTGCCGGCGAAGTCGTAGTGCAGGCTTGCGAGATCGCCGTCAAAGTATTGGATATCCATCGGCAGAGCCGGTGTGCCGGCGTCACCGGTTTCGCTGCGTCCGTAGTTGAATTGCAGCGTATGCGCGCCGCGGCGATAACCGTACCCAACGTCATAACGCTGGCGTTCATATTCGGTCGGCCGGACCTTCCCGTCGTCGAATTCGGCGTCGTTTCCCCACTCCGACAGCGCTGCCAGTTTCAGCCGGTGATTACGGTTGGCGGCCGTCATCGCGGCATTCACCACCTTGCCGTCATTGACGGATCGCCAGCCGGTGTGAAAGCGGCCGCTGAGCTCGCCCTCCCCGTCGCTAAAGTCACCGTTCCAAGTGTTCGCATTAACCGCGCCGCCGATGGTTTCCTGGCCGGCACTGACCGGTGCGATACCGCGGTAGACTTCCAGCGACTCCAATTGGGCGGCTGGGGCATAGGACAACGGCGCGTCCATCGCATTAGGTCCTGCGGATCTGATCACCGTCCCATCGACTTGGGTACTGACACGGCTGCCATACATCCCGCGATACTGCACGATGCCGCTCAAGGGCCCGTTGGCGTTGATGTTGCCGCCCGGCACTTTGCGCATCAACGCGGCGGTATCCGGCACGATTTCGACCGTCTCGTCCAATTTGAACACGCGAAGGTCCTTTTTTCCCGTGACCAAGATTTCCTCCAGTTCGACATGCGCGGCGAATGCCGCCTGTCCGAGGATGGAGGCGCCGATTATCACAGCAGTAGACGTGGCACGCATAAAACTTCCGGGCAGAACGCTAAGCAAATGGGAAACCGCATGTTAGCGACGTTGTAGGCCTTTACAATGCGACAAATTGTCGCACCCTCGCGGGTCGACGGGGTCAGACGCGATCGGTCAGCGATGCGCTTTGTCCCACTCGCGGGCCAGCCTTCGCGCTTCGTCTATCTGCTCGGAACTCATTTTCGCGGCGACCAGGCCGCGGTTTTTGATCGATCGGCTTCGGCGGTTTTCGTCGATCGCCCGATTGGCGCCGAGGTCGTACCACTTGTGTGCTTCGACGTAGTCCGGCGACACGCCGAGCCCTTTGTCGTAAGCGACGCCCAGGTCGTTTAACGCGCCGATATGCCCCTGCTCCGCGGCTAATCGATACCATTTCAACGCTTGGGTGTGATCCCGTGACGTGCCTTCGCCACTCCTATACATGTGAGCCAGGCTGAATTGGGCATTCATGTGCCCCTGCTCGGCGGCCAGTCGGTACCACGTCAGCGCCTCGGCATGGTCTTCGATTGTGCCCTCGCCGTTGTCGCACATGATTCCCATGTTGTATTGTGCGGCGGCATCACCCGCTTCAGCGAGCGACCGGAATCGCTGCAGAGCGGCCGTATGGTCCCCCCTGCCGTAAGCAGCCACCGCGTCGTCCCATGGATTCGCGTGGGCGGCGATGACGCAAAGGCACAAAACGGTTGCGGTCAGTCGTCTATTTATGCAGCGCGTGCGCGATGCACCGAGAGAGACAGCCGCAAGTAACGTCCCGAAAGTTTCCCGACATTGGCCCATTGCCCTAGCGTACCTGCTTACGACAAACGGGTACAAACTCACCTCCATACAGCGGGAATGCTTCCGTCATTCGACGGTTTGCGGTGCCACCGCTTGCTCCGACAGGGTAATATTCGCCTACACTGGGCTACAAAGGAGCGCAAGGAGATCGTCCGCTTCGTGTTCCCGCGGTCAACATCACGATTGTCCATCCGCCATGAAACCGGATAACCGAATCTGGTGCGTCTTGACGCATTCAATTTTTCTACTACCTTCGCTCGCCTTCGCGCTGGCCGGAATAGCGGAAAGCACTTCCCGTTTTCACTATAACGATTACGCACAAATTGAACGCGGACACCCCTCTGACTTATGTAGGGGGCCAACGAAATGGTGTCTGGCTTTAATCCGGGAAGAGTTCCATGAATTTGAAAACCTCGAGTCATCGTTTGAAGAAATAAACGTCCCGGGGAAGTCGGCGGGCCCCTATGTGATCGGGCGGCGTTCACTCGATAATCATTGGTTGGTCTACGACCTGAAACGAGAACGACTTCTGATTGCCGACCCGGACTACGATAAAGTCATCGAAACATGGCTATCACTGGGGTTGGACCCGCCCGTCTATGTTAACGCGCATAACACCCGCGAAATGCTTACAGAAACCAGGGACTCTGTTATTGCCCGGTGGAGCTTCGACCTGCAGATGTGGTTTTTCTATACCGCGATCCTGGTGGTTCCGGTCGGGTTGATGTTCTGGTATCTCAGTAGACGATCGAAACAGCGTTACAGAAAATCCGGCTCGACCGTTTTTCAGATCTTTTCGTACCTGTTCCTGATCCCGCTAGCCTTGGTCGCCTACATCGCCGTCTCGTCCCTCGTCCAGATCGTCATACACAACTGGTGACGACGCGAATCAACCGGAGTTGACCCTCGTTTTCGGGCTGAGGCTTCGGTGCTCTTTTGCCGATTTTGGGCGGGTCGAAAACAATCGGCCTCCACGGATCGCAAGCTCGAACCTCCATTCCCGACTGGTGCCACGAACTCACCGATCCGCGTTCGCTGGTGCTGTTTCCAATCATCGCCAATAACAGTTGTATTGGCATGATCTACGCCGACCAGGTGGATCGCCACGCCACGATCGACGCGCAGGAATTCAAGCTCTTAATGACTTTGATCCGACAGGCATCGCTCGCGATCCAACAGCGGCGCTGAAGCCTTTCGTCCGCGGACGCGACAAACGTCAAAACAAAGCGGTTGCGGTGCGACGCTCTCGCGGCCCTTATCGCGACTCGAATAGAATCCCGGGTGATTCGCCCCCCTTGGAAATCGGACTATGTGGTCGTTATCACCCATGTTAGTCTGCAAGCGACTGAAATGGAGCGAGCGAGACAGCGCGCTCACACGGCGGGATCGCCCGCTATTTTCTTTGAAAAAGTGCCGATCCGATGCCTTACACCGATGGCTACTCCGAATTTCACGAACCGATTAGTATCTGGGAGACTCCGCGTCACCTGACTTAGCCGAGGAAACACCATGCACACATTTGCCGATCCGTTACGCCGCGCGGTCCAGATCGCGCCGACTAAAACGGCCATCATCGCCGGTGCCGCCCGGTTCACCTTCGCAGATTTTCAGAACCGGTGCGCACGCTTAGTCGGTGCCCTGCGCTCGCTCGGCCTCCAGCATGGCGACCGGGTGGCGATACTGGCGGCCAACGGCAACGAATACCTGGAGACATACGTGGGCGTCCCCGCCGGTGGCTTGGTCGTCGTACCTCTGAATACGCGACACGCCGAGTCGGAGTTGGAATACGCCTTGAAGGACTCCGGCACCAAAGTGCTCCTTACCGATCGCGACCCGGGAATGCTTGGAGGGGCGGTGGATAATGTGATCCTCATTCCCGATGAATACGAACCGACTCTCGCCGCGGCAGAACCGGTGGCACTGGGAGCCGGCATCAGCGAAGACGACCTCGCGGGACTTTTCTATACCGGCGGGACGACCGGGCTCTCGAAAGGCGTGATGCTGAGTCATCGCAACCTCATCGCCAACACCTTCCACTGGCTGTCCGCGGCCCGACAGCGCGAAGACGATCACTTTCTCATCGTCGCACCGTTGTTCCATGCGGCAGGATCCAACGCGGTTTTGGGTTGCATCTGGAACACGACCTGTCAGACCACGCTGGCTGCCTTTGATCCGGACGCCGCGCTGGACCTCATCGAACAACGCGGGATCACGCAACTTCTCGTCGTACCCACGATGCTCGCAGCCATGACCGAATCCCAACACGCCAATCCGCGAAACGTCGATTCGCTGCAGTTCATCGCGCACGGCGGCTCACCTGTCGCAACCGAGGTGCTGCGCCGCTCGCATAGCGCCTTCCCGGGGGCTCGATTGATTGAGGTATACGGCGCCACCGAACTCTCGCCTTTGGCCACGATGCTCGACGGAGAAGAACAACTGATGGACCAACCGCAGGCTCGTTCGTGCGGGCGGGCGATCCCCGGCAACGAGGTCCGCATACTGAACACCGAAGGCGAAGAAGTAGCGCGTGGCGAGGTTGGTGAAGTCGTGGTCCGTGGCCCCAACGTGATGCAGGGTTATTGGAACAAGCCGGAGCAGACCGAGGCGGTGCTCAAAGACAGCGGCTACTGGACGGGCGATCTCGGTTACATGGATGCGGAAGGGTATTTGTTCCTCGTCGATCGCAGCAAAGATATGATTATTTCCGGCGGCGAGAACGTATACAGCACAGAGGTGGAGGAAGTCTTATACAAACACCCGGCCGTCCTCGAAGCAGCCGCATTCGGTGTGCCGGACGACAAGTGGGGTGAAGCGGTCTGGGCGGCGATCGTCCCGCGCGCAGAACACGGCAGCGTCGATGCGGCGAAAATCATCGAATTCTGCAAACAACACATCGCCGGTTACAAGGTGCCCAAGGGCGTCGATATCAGACAAGAACCGCTGCCTAAATCGGGTCCGGGCAAAGTGCTGAAACGTGAGCTGCGAGCACCGTACTGGGAAGGGCGGCGACGCGGCGTGAATTGATCCCTAGGCGAGTCTCGATTTGGTCCTAACGGCGGAACCGCGGCCTGTCTATCCGCTGTCGAGGCGGAAAAATGGGGCGTGCGGCACGGCCTGATCTATCAAGAACGGCGTCAATAGCAATCAATCGGCCCCGAGTTCGCGGCGAATCGATCGGCGCCGGCCGAACTAACCGGCCATCGTCAGTCCGCCCGATACGCTAATGACCTGCCCGGTTATGTAGGCGGCATCGTCGCTCGCGAAGAATGTAACTACACCGGGGAGGTCGTCGGGCTCGCCGAAGCGACCCATCGGTATCGAACGCCGAAACGCTTTGCGAAATTTGTCCGGATTACTGACCTGCTCCATGAACCCTTCGAACAGTGCCGTCCGCGTGGGACCCGGACACACGACATTGAATGTAATGTTGTGCCGTGAGTGCTCTCGCGCAAGTGATTTTGACAACGCGATCAGCCCCGCTTTGCAGCCCGAATAAACGGCCTCTCCGGACGAACCGCCGCGCCCGGCGTCGGAGGCGATGCTCACTACATGACCGCCACCGGCGCCGACCAACAGCGGAATGGCCGTATGCAACACGTTCAATGGCGCCCGGTAATTGATGTCGATCACCTTGGACCAAAAATCCGGCGTCGTATCAACGAACGGGGTGAACTCATCCCAACCGGCATTGTTCACGACGATATCCAGGCCGTGGGCCGCATGTGTCGCCTCGACGGCGGTCTTCACGGCATCGTAATCGGTCAGGTCCACTTGAACAGCCTCCGCTTCGCCACCGGCGCTTCTGACCCTTGCGGCCGTGGCTTGTGCCGTCTCGCCATTGATGTCGTATATGGCGACTCTTACCCCTTCCGCGCCGAAGCGATCGGCGATGGCCGCGCCAATACCGCTACCGCCGCCGGTAACGATGCCCGATTTCCCGTTGAGTCCACGCATGCGATTAACCCCTGAGCGTATTGTCCGTTGCGAAGCGACCATTCTACGCGCGGCGCACCCTGGCGGCCACGGACCATGCGTTGAAACTCTTGCCGAAACGATCGGCTGACGCAGATCAGTAAGCGCGCCCGGTGCGCGCGGGAAAATGATCGTGGTGAATCGGAAAGGTAGACGACGAGACCGTGGACGCAAGCCGGAACCATCGGATCGCCGCGCGGCTACGCGAGATGGCCGACGTTTTGGAGTGCCAAGCCGCCGATCCGTTTCGTATCGGCGCCTACCGGCGGGCGGCCGGGACCGTAGCCGGCTACGAGAAGGATATCGGTGAAGTCCTGGAGCACGAGGGACTCGACGGTCTCATCGCCATACCGACCATCGGGCGTGGGATCGCCACCGCGATCCAAGCCATCGTCACCACGGGGCGCTGGCCGCAGTTGGAGCGATTACGCGGTACGCTGAACCCGCAGCAGCTCTTTCAAACCGTACCGGGTATTGGCGCAACGCTGGCCCAACGGATCCACGACACGTTGCATATCGATACGCTCGAAGCGCTAGAAATGGCCGCTCATGACGGTCGCCTCAAACAGGTCGAAGGGATCAGTGACCGCCGCATCGCCGCGATAGGGTCCGCGCTCGCCGCGATGCTCGGGCGCCGGTTACGTCCCGGGATCCCGAGCAACGCCGTTCCGGCGTCGCTACTGCTGGATCTGGATGCGACTTACAGACGCAAAGCTGCCACCGACGAGTTGCCTCAGGTAGCCCCGAAACGCTTCAACCCGAGCGGGCAAAGTTGGCTCTCGATCATGCACGCGACGCATGATCAATGGCACTTTACCGTGATGTTCTCCAACACGGCGCTCGCGCACAAGCTAGGGCGAAATTTCGATTGGGTCGTCATTTACTACTATGACGACGAACATCGCGAAGGCCAGAACACGGTGGTTACCGAAACCCGCGGTGAATTGATCGGGAAACGTGTGGTACGCGGACGCGAGGACGAGTGCCGGCCCTGGTATTCGAAATCGCCCGCACCCATTTAGGAGGCCAATATGCCGGGTGCTCACCCTCGGACATCGACAATTGCCCTTACCGACGCGAAGCTACCGTCAATTCGGCTGATAACTGCCTTCGATATCGGACTCGAAACTCACACGCGAGGAAATCTTTCTGACGAAGATCAGCATTCGGGCGCGGTGGTCGTGTTCGACTGTGGATGTGCGATAGAAATCGTCAGCGAGGAGATCCATATGGCCAAATCGTGGGTAATTGTCGCAGATAGCGCTCGTGTGAGGATCTTCGACGCCGACTCGCGCACGGGCGAATTCGCGGAAATTGAAGCCTTGGTGCACCCGGAAAGCCGCGCTCACGAACGCGAACTCTCTTCGGACCGCGGCGGGCGCTCGTTCGACAGCGTCGGCGATGGGCGCCATGGGATGACAAAGCACCTATCGCCGCACGAACACGAAGCCGAATTGTTCGCACGCCGCGTCGCGGAGCGGTTGAGCGAGGCGCACGAAGCGGGTGAGTTCAAACGTTTCCAGCTCGCGGCCCCGCCCGCGTTTCTAGGTCTGCTAAGGAAATCGCTCGATTACAAGCTGCACGATCGGATGGAAACGGTCATCAACAAAAACCTTGTCCAAGAAACGCCAGATTCCATTACGGAACATTTTTTCGGTCCCCGCAAGCAGCCAAGGGCGAATCGAGAGTGGGCGAGGCTGGCGCGGATATCGATTACGTTCTCGCCAAACTCGTGCGGATGCGCGCCGAGCTACGAACCCGCCGCGCCGCCTGCCTCGGCGACATAACGAACGATATCCATACTGGAGACCAGCCCTAACAATCGCTCGTCGCGGACGACGGGGAGCCAATGAACGCGGTTGTCGATCATCATTTGCGCGGCCTTTCGCACCGGTTCATCCGGCGCAATCGATATTACCTTCGTGGTCATTACGTCGGCCGCGGCCAGATGGTCGATGCGACAGCCGAGCCGTGCCGCGATTTCGGTGATCGCTTCGGTTTCCGAAGGATTTTCCTGAAATCCGGAGATATCCCAGTCGTGCTCGGCGATCACCTCTGAGACGGTACGCTCGACACAAATCTGGCGGATCACGTCCGATCTGCTCAGGATCCCGACGAGCTGCTTGTCATCGACGACGGGCAATGCGCTGATCGCGTGCTTAGTAAACATCGCCTCGATTTCCGGGATGGGGCAAGCAGGTGAGACCGTGGCGACCACTACCTGCATGATTTCTGCAACGATCTTCATAATATGCCCTCCACTGAACCTCCGCGGTTTTCAACCGCTCCGCTACACCTACGTTTATACCAACCGCCGGTAAACATCGGTTGATACGGATCACCCCGCTACCTGTCGCCCCCGGGGGCTCGAACAAATCTGATCGACGTCAGTTTTTGCCGGCGTCATTGAGGATAGGATCGCATCCGTACCCTCGCCTGTGGAGCGATTGAAGGCAACCCTCCGCGAAGCGGGCGGATGACACCCGACCGATTGAAGGCCGGGCGCCGCAGACATCGCGGCGCCCGGTCTTTTTTTTGCGCGCGCACCGAACGAGGTCCGACGGCGCGCGCGTACCAAATTTCTAACGGCCGGTCTGGATCACGATTCCACTTTGATCTTCTTTGACTCAAGCGCCTTGGTTTTACCAATTTCGACTTCGAGAACACCGTTTTTCGCCCGCGCCTTGATCTTATCCGGGTCGGCGGTATCCGGAAGCACGAAGCGGCGATAAAAAGAGCCGCTGAAACGCTCGACGCGACGATAGCCCTCTTTCTCTTCCTTCTTCTCTTCGCTGCGCTCCCCTTTAAGGGTAAGCATACCGTTGTGCATCGTCACTTCGACGTCCTTTGGATCGACTCCGGGCAAATCGGCAGTGATGAGAAAGCGTTTGTTCTCCTCCTTTACGTCTACCGCGGGCGTCCAATCACTCGTGACAACATCGGCGCTTTCGTCGCCGACAGACGGCCACTGCGCCAACATCTTGTTGAACTCATCACTCAAACGGCGGAGTGAAAACTGGGTGTTAAAAGGTGTCATTTGCATCGTTAGCCTCCTCATGTAGCGGTTGTATCTCGGTTCGATTGCGGGTTCTCGGCCGCCTGCGCTTGGCGCGAACCCGGCGACCCGGCCCAGCCGGCGCTTGGAGAACGAACCCGCTCGCCAGCGTATGCCTTACACATAAGATAGTCCCGCCGTAGAACCGGATCTCTGATCTCGATCAGATTGCACCTAAGGCGTCGCGGGCAAGATACCGAAGTTGAAAGGAGCGCACATTGGCGAACAATAGAGAGCTATGCGGAGATCGGTTTTCAATGTCTGGTTTGAATTGCGAACTGCAGATCGGGTAAACCGACAATGACCACGACTTGCACGCTATTCGACATCGGATTGTCAGAGGGCAGCCGTTATCGTGTCGACAGTGATCTTCGGCAAGCCATAATCGAGAGCAATTATCACCTGGTCCCGCGCGACTTCTCCATTGAGTTGCAATGCCGTTTGCTCACACGATGCGATGACGACCTGGTGCAGTCGATCAGTGAGGAGTGCCGTCGCAAATCGAGTCTGATCGACCCGGATCGTGTAGTTAGGACTCTGCTATGCGAGATCGGGCCCGCATCCCGAGCTCGGGTCGAAGCGGGGCGCGCGGTTATCGAACATACGCTGCGATCTTTCCACCATGTAGACGAGGCTTGCCGCCCGATAGTGATGCTGACGTCCACCGACGGCATGCCGGCAATTCTCGCCGAGCTGAACGCGGACCCGAACATCCTCGAAATCGTCGTCCGCGCGGAATCGTTTGCGGCACTCCGATCGCTATTTCGAGACCTACCCAAAAGGGGGCGCACACAGGCGGACCTGCAGCGGGCAACGCAATGGATCACCATTTGGGTCACGGGAAACGCGGCGCCGGCAAGGATTTCGAACGATGCAACGGCGGTCGAAAATCTGCTGCAAAGACGGGCTACTCAGTGCGACGCTGTGAGCGTCATCGCGCCGTTACTGCGCGCGGGCCGCTCAGGGCGTCCGGACTCCCGCGGTGTAGCGGCCCACAAGTACTGCGCCGGCCTGCTGCGCGCTGCAGCGTCGCTCAACATGGAATGGGTGGCTCCCGGTACTTTTTTGACTTCGCCCGTGGAAAATCCTAGCCGCCTCAAAATGGCGCTTTTCGACGCACTCGACGCACTCGACGCGTCCGACGATGGCGACGTAGTCGCCCTTGGCCCGGGCGCCGTGAGTCGCGTCGGAAATACCTACTTCGTGAATCACCGCGCCCGCGCGGCATATCAACGCGACATCGCGAGAGGCGGCCAAGGCGTTCAATGGGCTTTTAAAGTCGCTGAATCGGAAGCCCTGAGGCGCGCAATAATGTCTCGTTTAACGAGCCGCGCGATCGTCAGCCTGAGCGATGAAGCGACCAAAGCGCAGTGCACGGGGCCGGCCGTTTGTGCGGCTTTCGACGAGGTTCTCACGGCGCTTGCGAACGAGCGCCGGGTCGCACGCCTCGGCCGCGGCGTTTTCGGGCTCCATCCGGGCGACGAAATACATCTCGGCGAAGTCTACCGCCGGCTACTCCCGATCGGCTCCCGCGTCCCCGCGATTGCCGACATCCGTTAGGGCTGTTCAAGGTGTTCAAGGGGTCAGATCCCGTGGGCCTGTTCCATGATATCCGGCCAACGCGCCGCCGGACATTTCTGCGGCGCAATCGCGACGCGTAGACGAGGATCAGCCCCCACGCACGTCACTCAAACGCCTCGATCAAATAGTCGATAAAGGTACGCACTTTCGAGGCAAGAAACTCGCGGTGCGGGTACACCGCATAGATCGGACGAAGCGGCGCCTCGAACTCGGTGAGGACGGGGCGCAGGCGTCCCGCCGCGATGTCCTGTTCAACGATATAGCTCGGCAAGCGCACGATGCCGCGTCCGGCGAGCGCGGCAATCCTGAGCGCGTCGCCGATATTCGACACGAGGTCGCCGCCGACCCGCACGGCATTTGGCTTATTGCGCGGCCCGAACGACCACAACCCGTGGTCGCGGTGGACGATCCCCGAGAAAACTAGACAGTTGTGTTCGGAGAGATCGTCCGGATGCCCGGGCTCACCCGCCGCTGCGAGATAATCGGGTGCGGCGCAAACCACCATTTCCACTTCGCTGAGGAGTCGCGCGATGAGGCTGGAGTCGTCGAGTTCCCGAATTTGGATCGCGACGTCAAAACCCTCGTCGATCAGATTGACTTCCCGATCGGTCAGCATGAGCCGCACGTTCACGTCGGAGTAAAACGCCATGTAGGAGGCGATCACCGGTGACAAATGAAACACGCCAAACGACGTCGGCGCCGCGACCGCGAGGGTACCGCGTGCGGTACCGCTCATGTCGCCGATATTGCTCTCTATGTTCGCCAGGGCTTCGAGCACGGGATCGACCCGATCCCGGTAGGCGCGGCCCGCTTCGGTGAGGTTGATGACGCGTGTGTTGCGATCGAACAGACGTACGCTCAACTGGTTCTCGAGCGCTTTGATGTGCTTCGACACCATGGCCCGCGACATACCAAGTTCGGTCGCACCGTCGGTAAAACTGCCGAGGCGCGCGACGGCGAGAAAAACTTCGATGCTGGTAATTCGGTCGAGCATAAAGCGAAAAAGCAGTGACCATGCATTTGGCGGAAACGATAGCACAGCTCTATGCGCCCGGGTCGCAAAGCGCCGTTGCTACCATCGAGTCGCCGATTCACTAGAAGCGGTCTCAAAAATGTCCGCGACCGCGTTGCGGCCTGAACCGGCAAAAGGGAGCTCGGTACAGTAGTTGCGAAATGAGTGCTCCGCCTTGGGATTTAAGGTAATTGTTTCCTAACAGGAAACAGTATGTTTCTCCGGTAACCGTTGATGATTTCGCGCGCCGAACTATATTTGATGCATCGCAGCAACTTTGGTTGCTCAGCAAAACTTTAACGATTTTGTTTTAAAGACTGGAGGAAAGACCAATGATTAAACACAGTATAAGCTTAGGCCTGCTGCTCACCGCCGGTATACTCGGCCAACCCGCTGTCGCGGCAGATTACGGCTGTCCGGCCGGCGCGCCCGCCGAGCGCGTGGCCAGCGACTACAACCGTCGCTGGCTGGACGCGCTCGAAACCGGCGATCCCGAACACCTTCGCGAACTCTATTCGGACAACGCGGTGATCATGCCGCCGACCGACGAAACGATCATCGGAAGAGACCCGATTGGCGAGTACATGGCGACCACGCCGAGTGCGCCGCCGCTTTCGAACTATTCGGTGGACATCGTTGCTTGCGAGCTGGCCGGGGACACCGTGCAATTCGCCGGCGTGTGGGGCGCCGACCAGACGGATTATCGCGGACACGCGGTCGCGATGACGGGCAACGTGCTCCGGATCCTGGCCCGCCAAGCCGATGGTTCGTGGACCTCAAGTTACGAAATCTGGAACTAAGGAACCTTATTCCCGCCGTGGCCGAGTCCCGGCAGCACTCCGCGACGCCCACGGCCGCGGCGGGAGTAACACCAGCGCAATCGATGATACGATCACCTAATGGCAATCGACATGGCCCGCGTCAAAGCCGTCGTATTCGATCTCGGCGGAGTTTTGATCGAGATCGACCCCGGGCGCTGTTTCCGCTATTGGTCCGACCACGGCGGTTCTTCACCTGAGGCGTTACGGCAGAAATTCGTGCCGGACGGACCCTTCGAACGCCATGAACGCGGAGAAATCGATTTTGCCGAGTATGCCGGCCACCTCCGGGGTCAACTCGCACTCAACCTCGACGACGACATCATGCGAGAAGGTTGGAACGCGCTGCTTGGCGACGCCCTGCCAGGCGCCGTCGACGCGATCGAGCAAGCGACCCGGCGTTATCCGTGTTTCTTATTCAGTAATTCCAACCCGGTACATCATGCGACCTGGGGCCCAGCCCATCAGCATTTACTCGCACCGCTGACCCGGCAATTCGTCTCCTCGGAACTCGGGTTCCGCAAACCCGAACCTCGCGCCTACGCGGCGGTCGCCGAACTGACGGGTTTTGCGCCCGAAACACTGTTGTTTTTCGACGATCTCGAGGAAAACGTCGAGGCGGCGCAACAGATAGGTTTTCAGGCGGTCACGGTTTCCGGCCCACGCGAAGTTCTCGCTTGTATCTCCGGCCCGGTTCGCGATTGAGACGATTCCCTGAGGCCGTACTCGCCGTTCGAGAAACGTGCGTAGCGTGGTGACCGTCACTGCCGAGCAGTCGTGCCGCCGTCGATCGGCAATACCACACCGTTACAATAACTCGCTTCATCGGATCCCAAATAGAGACAGCCGTAGGCCATCTCCTCCGGCGTGCCGGCCCGCTGCATCGGCGTTAGCACGTCGGCCATCGCCTTATCATCGAACATGTTCATCACCGGCGCGATCATCGGCGTATCGGTGTAGCCGGGACATACGCAGTTGGCGCGGATGCCGTCCATCGCGTAGGTCGCGGCCATCGACCGCGTGAGGTTGATCGTCGCACCCTTACCGGCGCAGTAAGTATGCGCGGTCGTCATCCCGACGAAGCCGGAGATACTGGCGACATTGACGATCGAACCACCGCCCTGCCGTTTCATGATCGGGACCACGCCACGGCACATATAAAAACAAGAATCGAGATTAATCGCCATCACTTCGTGCCACTGCTCGGGCGTGGTGTTAGCGACGTCGTCCATCGATCCGGGGCTTTGATCCTGACCCCAACTCCATCCGACACCCGCGGCTTGCACGAGGATATCGATGCGACCGTAGGCCTCCATCGTCGCGTCGATCACGGCCTCGGCGCCGGCGGCCTCCGATAAGTCTCGGGCAATCACCATACCGTCGCCGCCGCCCTCTTTTGTCATCTCCAAAGTTTTGTCGAGCGCCGATCGGGTTCGCGAAACGCCGACGACCTTCGCGCCTTCGCGGCCGAACAAAACCATGCTTGCCTGACCGATCCCGGTGCCCGCTCCCGTGATGATTGCAATTTTCCCTTCGACCCTTCCACTCATTTTCATTCCTCTTTTGCTAACGGCAGCCTCGCCGGGCACCCATCCCGCTCTCGCGGCCGCCTGGTTCACCGCCGGTTTGACCCTTGTGACCGATTGACAGCATCGCCCGGCCGGTCTAGTTTGCAGATAAAGTTGTATGACAAAAATGTCCCCAAAAACTCTACTCCAAGCTGTCTGCGTGCTGTCTTGAGCGCCCGATCATGACGCATAAAAAGTCGGCTGTTGCCGATCTCAGTTCACCCGATCACGTCGCCCGAGCGCTGCGCGAGGGCATCAAAACCGGCCGCTACGTACCGGGCCAGCGTCTCATCGAGACCGATCTGACGGGGGAACTCACGGTAAGCCGCGGCCCGGTGCGAGAAGCCTTGAAGCGTCTGGCAGCCGAAGGCGTCGTCCTTTTGATCCCGCACCGCGGCGCCTATATCCGCAAGCTCTCGCGCCGCGAAGCCATGGATATTCTCGTCATCCAAGAGGCGCTCACGGCGCTCGCCGCCCGGCTCGCGGCCGAAAACATCGACCTCGGCGATAACCGAACGCGTTTTCAAGCCGCCTACGACCGCCTCATGGGTTTCCGCGACCGGCGCGACGCGCCCGCGGTCCTGGACGAACGCGCGCGGTTCTACGAAAGCCTCGTCCAACTCGGAGCCAACCGGGAACTGTCGCGTTTCGTCCCTATTCCCCAAACGAACCTGCTGCGCACACAGCTCAGCCAACACTTCACGACGCGCGACCGCGAACGCCAGTACGAGGAGTACGAAAGCATCGCGCGGTACATCCTCGCCGGAAAAGGAACTCGCGCCGGCGCTGCTATGCAGCGACACATCCGCAACGTCCGCTTGAGCATCGACCGGATGGACGACGACGCGTTCGCCGTCGATCCGCTAGACGATCAATAATGGCCTTTCGACCATCCCTTCGCCCTCGTCGAGCGGCGGTACGAACGCGTTGCCGCCGCGGTCGCTCGGGGTATCGTCATAACCCTTGAGTTCGAGCCGCGCCAGCTGATTGCGGTGCACTTCGTCGGGGCCGTCGGCGATCCGGATCAAACGGGCATTGGCGTAGGCGTGGGGTAAACCGTAGTCGGTAGTCACGCCGGCTCCGCCAAACGCCTGGATCGCCCAATCGATCACTTTGCACGCCATATTCGGCACCGCCACTTTGATCATGGCGATCTCCTTGCGCGCCACTTTGTTGCCGACCGTATCCATCATATAGGCAGCTTTCAAGGTTAGCAGCCGTGCCTGCTCGATAATGATACGGGACTCGGCGATACGCTCCTGGGTGACCGTCTGTTCGGCAACCGGCTTACGGAAGGCGACGCGCAACTTGGCCCGCCGGCACATGCGTTCGAGCGCGCGCTCGGAAGCTCCGATCAACCGCATACAATGATGGATCCGCCCAGGACCGAGACGGCCTTGCGCTATCTCGAAGCCGCGACCTTCACCGAGCAGAATACTCGGTACCGGTACGCGGACGTTGTCGAAATGCACTTCGGCGTGCCCGTGCGGCGCGTCATCGAACCCGAATACGGGCAGCATCCGTTTGACTTTAATGCCGGGAGTGTCCATGGGTACCAGTATCATCGACTGCTGCTCATGGCGATTCGGATTATCCGGATCGGTCTTACCCATCAGGACGAGCACTTTGCAGCGCCGATCGAGTGCGCCGGAGGTCCACCACTTGCGCCCGTTAATGACGTAATCGTCGCCGTCACGTTGGATCCGCGTCTCGATATTGGTGGCGTCGGATGAGGCAACTTCGATTTCGGTCATGGCGAAAGCCGACCGGATCTCGCCATTGAGTAGCGGCGTAAGCCATTCCGCCTGCTGCTCTGGAGTGCCGTAACGGGCTATCACTTCCATGTTTCCAGTATCCGGCGCCGAACAGTTGAATACTTCCGGCGCGAGCAGCGAACGTCCCATCTCCTCGCATAAAGGCGCATATTCAAGGTTCGTGAGTCCGGCTCCGTGATCGCTTTCGGGCAAGAACAGGTTCCATAGACCCGCTTCCCTGGCTTTGGCCTTCAGTTCGTCGAGCAATGGGTACGGAGCCCAGCGATCACCCTCGCCGATTTGCGCGAACATCTCTGCTTCGTTCGGATAGACGTGCTCGATCATGAAGTCGCGGACCTGGGCCAGCAATTGCCGCGTTTTATCGTTGTAATCGAAATTCATGGCTTTACTCCTGCCAGTGTTTTGGTTTCCGTATCTGTTCTCTAGTTCCCACCGTCATGCCGGACCTGCGACCGCCACGGATAGCGAAAATGCGTAGGGGCCGCAGGAGCGGTCCTGGTCCCGGCATGCAGTAACAAATCGAGCCGCTGAAAGCGGCGCTTTCTTACTGGATTCCCGCATTCGCGGGAATGACGGGAAGAATACCGTTTTTCATATCCGTTCGATCAACGTCGCGTTCGCCATGCCACCGCTTTCGCACATCGCCTGTAAGCCGTAGCGACCGTTGCTTCGCTCGAGCGCGCGCAAAAGGTTTGCGGTCAAACGAGTGCCGGAGGCACCCACCGGATGACCGAGTGCGATGGCGCCGCCGAACACGTTCAAGCGCTCCGGATCGGTGCCGAGCTCCTTTTCCCAAGCGAGCGGCACGGCGGCAAACGCTTCGTTGACCTCGTAGGCGTCGATCGCTCCGATGTCGAGCCCGGCACGATCGAGTAACTTGCGCGTCGCCGGGATGACACCGGTCAACATCAGGACCGGATCGTCGCCGGCCACTGCAAAATGAGTAACAGCGGCCCGCGGCGTCAACCCCAGCCGCTCCGTCACCGCCGCTTCCATCACGAGTACGGCGCCCGCGCCGTCGGTTACCTGACTCGCGTTACCCGCGGTTACCGACCACTGTATTTGCGGAAAACGCTCGCTCATTTCGTCGTTTCGAAATGCCGGCTTCAGACTCGCGAGCTTCTCGATCGACGAGTCCGCGCGGGTCCCCTCGTCCGCCGCGACGGTTTTGACGCTGCCATCGGTTTGTTCGACGTCTACAGGCGTGATATCCCGCGCCGCACCGCCCCGATCTGCCTCTGCCCGCAGATGAGAACGCAGCGCATAGGCATCCTGGCGCTCCCGGTCGAGTCCCCACCGCGCGGCGATCAACTCCGCCGAGACTCCCTGGCGCACGAGGCCGGCCGGATAGCGTGCGTGAAAGCGCCCTCCTTCGTTGTCCTTACCCATGCGATTGATACGCATCGGTACGACGCTCATCATCTCGACCCCGCCCGCGACGACGACATCATAAGCGCCCGCTACCACTCCCTGGGCGGCAAAATCGAGCGCCTGCTGGGCCGAACCGCATTTTCGATCGATGGTCACCGCCGGTACGGACTCGGGGAAGCCGGCCGCGAGCGCGGCCTGACGACCGATATTCCCGGATTGCTCTGCGACTTGAAGGACGCAACCGCTGATCACATCGTCGATCAGCGCCGGATCGATGTCGTTGCGTTCGACCAGCGCCGACAGAACATGAGCGTAGAGATCGACCGGGTGCAGCGATGCGAGCGCGCCGCCGTCGCGGGCGCGGCCGAAGGGCGAACGCACGACGTCGACGATAAGCGCTTGCCTCGCCACCTACTTACTCCGAACGCCTCAGCGATAACTCGAATCCCTGCGACTTGACCTGAACCACCGGTGAACGTGCCAGCGCCATCAACCGGCGGACCTGGTCGAGTTCGGGCGTCGACAACAACGGGTAGGTCGTCTTGACCGGTCCTGCCGCCCACATCTTGTTCAAGTCGGCCTCTGGCACCAGCGCGCGGAGGATCAATTCGTCGTCGTCGGTGGTGCCGTATTGTTTCCGTAAATCCTCGATGTCCGGCTGCGGCGGCGGGTTCGAACTCACTTCGCCGGCCCTCGGCGAAGACATGATCCGATCCATGATATCCGGATCGATGGGGCCCGCCGGCTCGCCGTAGAATTTACACGCATATTGGATCACTTCGTCCGGCACCACCGAGTAACGGTTGCCCGTCACGATGTTGAGTACGGCCTGGGTCCCGACCAACTGACTGAAAGGCGTCGCCATGCCCGGGTAGCCGAGTTCCCTGCGCACGACCGCTGTTTCAGTCAGCACAGCGTCGAGCCGATCTGTCATGCCCTGTTGCGCGAGCTGTGCCTTCAAGGTCCCGATCATCCCGCCCGGGACCTGGTGTTGAATCGAAAGCACGTCGTACTCCGAATGCTGGTTGACAAGAAAGCCTGCCGCTCTGCCCACTTTCTCGAAGTGCTCAGCCACCGGTGGCAGCAGGCCCGCGTCGATGCCGTGGGTGTGGCCCAAGAGTTCGATGTTGCGCGCCATGATCTCGACCGAAGGAACCGCTGGACCGTTGGCCATCGGCCGGATCGAGGTGTGCAGGATCGTGACCCCGAGGTCGATCGCGTCGAGATACGCCTTGGCGGACTGTCCCAAAAGGTTGTTCGAATGAAACTCGAGGGGCTTACCGCGGGCTTTCTCGACGATCGCCGGCAGCAACGTCGTCAAACGCTCTTTCTCCAGCACCCCGGCGGTATCGTAGAGCAGCAGCGTATCGATGTCGGGACACGCCGACAACTTGTCGGCCTTGTCCGCGTAGTACTCATCGGTATGCACTGGGCTCAGGGTAAACATGATCGCGCCCGCGACCTCGGAGCCGAATTCTTTCGCGACTTTCGCTAGACGATGCGTTTTGTCGATGTTGAACAAGACGTCATAGATCCAAAAGCTGCGGCAGCCGTGCACATTGAGTTGACGCATCCAGGCGTCCATCAATGCATCCGGGGTCACACCGAAGGTTACCGATGCGTTCGAACGCATGCCGGCGCGGATCGGAGTGCGCGGCATCGCCTGCACTTGCAGGTCGAGGCCCTCCCACGGGTTCTCCTGACAGTGACGGATCAACACCTCGAACATGGACGATCCGGTCAAATCGATCACCCGGTAGCCGGTGCGATCGATCGTCGGAATGATCGGGAGGGCCATTCCCGCCTGCATACGCATGCCCCACAAGCTTTGCTGCCCGTCACGCATGGTTTCGTCGAGAAATTCGATATGAGCCA
This sequence comes from uncultured Enterobacteriaceae bacterium, assembly GCA_964523765.1. Taxonomy (GTDB): domain Bacteria; phylum Pseudomonadota; class Gammaproteobacteria; genus UBA11873. The sequence continues at coordinate 1,897 of CAZFZX010000057.1, read as the reverse complement.
TCGGGTTACTCCTTACCGTTGAAACGCCGGCAGCACGTGTTGCTCGAGCCAACGAGTGTTGATTTCGTTCGCTCTGAATTCTTCGTGTCGGGCGATGTGGCGCAGCAGCGGCAGATTCGTCTTTATGCCGCCTATTTCGAATCTATCGAGCGCGGCGATCAACCGCTCGACCGCTCCGTCGCGCGCGTTTGCCGTAATGATCACTTTGGCGATCATCGAATCGTAAAAGGGAGGTACTAAGTACCCGTCCCGGCAATGACTGTCGATGCGAATGCCGGCGCCTTGCGGCGGGTGCCAACCGCTGATCCGGCCGGGAGACGGCAGAAAATCGCGCGCGGCGTCTTCGGCGTTGATGCGGCATTCGATCGAATGTCGGCTGAGGTTAATGCGGGTCTGGTCGAAATCGACGGGTTCGCCGCCGGCGACTTTGAATTGCAGTTGCACCAGATCAGCGCCGGACACCTGCTCGCTCACCGGGTGTTCGACCTGGATGCGCGTATTCACTTCGATGAAATAGAACGCCTGGCTGTCGACGTCGTAGAGGAATTCGACCGTGCCGGCATTACGATAGGCGACCGACGACAGCAGCTTGACCGCAGCCTCTTGCAGCTTTATCCGGACCGGCTCCGGCATGACCGCGCACGGCGCCTCTTCCACCACCTTCTGGTAGCGCCGCTGGGTCGAACAATCGCGTTCGCCGAAATGAACGATGCGCCCTTTGCCGTCGCCAAGGGCCTGAACTTCGACGTGACGGGCGTTAGCGACGAAGCGTTCCATGTATAAGGTCCCATCTCCAAACGCTTCCAGGGCCTCGGTACTTGCCTTGTCGAAAGACGCTGCGAGCTCAGCGGCGCTCCGCGCAACGAACATCCCGCGTCCGCCGCCGCCCGCAGACGCCTTGACCAAAACTGGGTACCCGAGCATTCCGGCCGCTTTCGCGGCGCCGGCGGCGTCGTCCATTGGCGGCGTCCCCGGTACGGTCGCCACGCCGGCGGACTCGGCGATGGCGCGGGCCCGTATTTTGTCGCCCAGCGCCTCGATGGTTTCAGCGGCCGGACCGACGAACGTAACGTCGTTCTCGGCGCAAAGACTGGCGAGTTCGGCGCGCTCGGACAGAAAACCATATCCCGGATGCAACCCATCGCATCGTGTCTGCCTGGCCGCGTGGACGAGGAGCCCGGGCACCAGATAGCTCTGGCGTGATGGCGCCGGCCCGAGCACCACGGTCTGATCGGCCATCTCCGCGGCCATGCTGTCCCGGTCGGCGTCCGACACCGCCTGCACGGTCTCGATACCGAGCGCTTGGGCCGCGCGGATGATACGGACCGCGATCTCGCCGCGGTTGGCGACTAATACGCGATGGATGGACATATTCGGCGTCGAGCGACGGTTGCGACAACGGTTAGGTTGCCGGATCGATCACGACCAGGATCTGACCGAATTCGACCATCTGACCGTCGTCGATACAGATCTCACGCACAACGCCGGCGACGCCGGCTCGAACCGGTGTGAACAATTTCATGACTTCGATCAAACAGACCTCGGTCTCTTCCCCGACCCGCTGACCGACCTCTACGTAGGGCGGCGCCCCGGGTTTCGGCGCGCGATAGAAGGTCCCGAGATTAGGTGCGCTCACCGCGACCATGCCCGCGGCGACGTCGGGAACGGGCGCGCCGACGGGCGTGGGTGGTGCTTCCTCACCGGGCGGGACGACTAAGTTCGGGGCGGGCGCGGCCGTCTGCGACGGCCCGACGGTTTGCGGGTCGTTAGACAGAAAGATCTCCAGTTCGTCGGTCTTCAGATGCATTTCGTCCCAGTCCGACTGGTTGAAAAGTTCCACGAGACTTTCGATGTCTTTGGGATCAGGCTTAGCCATTCGACTCTTTCCTCATCTTCG
>CAZFZX010000056.1:17508-22169 GCA_964523765.1 uncultured Enterobacteriaceae bacterium | reverse complement strand
GAGTACCTCACGATGGTGGAGATCTACTTTGGCAAGAACAAACCGCATTCCGGTAAAATCGTGGTCCCGAAGAAGTTGTTGAAAGGAACCTATGCGGGCGGGTTTTTTCACCGCATCCTCGGTCATGCGGTCGAAAACATACTGACTGTCAGGCATCCGGTCGCATCCGCGATTTCGACCTACGAAAAATCGGGAGGCCTTCCTGAAGACGGCAAATTCAAAGTTCGTGGAAATATCGAAGACTGGGTACGGCGCGATTTGACCTATACCGGCGCCGAACCGGACGATATCCTGAATATGGATTATTTCGATGCTTATCTGCGTTACTGGGAGCAATATAACCTTTACGTCGCGACCACCGGTTTGAGCGCCAACCGCGCGATCCGGGTAGTCGCCTATGACAAGCAGGGAATGGAGGATCTGATCAAATCGTTCTACTATCGTTTTGGCGAATTGAACCCGGAGCCGGAAGCTTTCGAGGTCTTCGACAAACGCGATCGCCATCCGGACTGGTTTGAGAAGGCGGAGCCGGTGGTAAAGCGGGTCGGCGAAGTGTGGGCAGCCGTCGGGCTCGAGTTCCCGCTCGAACAAGTGATGGAAGGATGGTAGCCTCCGCTATTTATTCAACCTCACGTCTTTTCTAGAAATATAAAATGTTTGCGAATCTGAGCGAGCGACTCGGCGGCGTCGTTAAGGATCTGCGCGGCCGGGCGCGCCTTACCGAAGAAAATATCGACGCCACCTTGCGTGATGTTCGCATGGCTTTGCTCGAGGGCGATGTCGCGTTGCCGGTGGTCAAGGAATTTGTCGACCAGGTTCGGGCGCGCGCGCTGGGCGAAGAAGTCATTTCGACCTTGACGCCGGGCCAGGCCCTGATCCGGGTTGTCCGCGATGAATTGACCCATCTGATGGGTGACGAGAATAGCGGGCTGAATCTCGCGGCGGAGCCGCCGATCGTAGTCCTCATGGCGGGTCTTCAAGGCGCCGGCAAAACCACCACGACCGCAAAGCTCGCGAGACATCTCGCCACGGCGCAGAAGAAAAAGGTTGTCATGGTCAGCTGCGACGTTTACCGCCCCGCCGCGGTCGATCAGTTGGCCGTACTTGCCGCGGAAATCGGTGTGGAATGCTACCCGACCGTCGCGGGTAAAAAGCCCGAACAGATCGCCAGTGATGCGCTCGACCGCGCGCGCCGGCAGTTTGTGGACGTTTTGATCGTCGACACGGCCGGGCGGTTGGCCATCGATGAGGAAATGATGCGCGAAATCGCCGATATTCATGCCGCCGTGGACGCGCATGAAACGCTTTATGTGATCGACGCGATGATGGGGCAGGACGCGGTCAATACCGCCAAGGCATTTGACGAGGCTTTGCCCCTGACCGGTATCGTGTTGACCAAGGCCGACGGCGATGCTCGCGGCGGCGCCGCATTGTCGGCGCGCCGCATCACCGGCAAGCCGATCAAATTTGTCGGGGTTGGTGAGAAGGTCGATGCGCTCGAACCATTTCACCCGGACAGAATGGCTTCCCGGATCCTGGGGATGGGCGATGTCCTGAGCCTGATCGAGGAAGTAGAACAGAAAGTCGATAAGGAGCAGGCGGAGAAGGTCGCCCGGAAACTAAAGAAGGGCAAAGGCTTCGATTTGCAGGATTTTCGCGATCAATTGGTGCAGATGCAGAATATGGGTGGTCTGTCTTCGCTGATGAGCAAGCTTCCGGGAACTTCGGAGTTGCCCGGCCACGTCAAGGATAACGTGAACGACAAAGAACTCGTCAAATTGGGAGCGATTATCGATTCAATGACTTCGCGGGAGCGGAAATTCCCGGCGATCATCAAAGCGTCGAGAAAGAAGCGGATAGCAGCAGGCTCCGGTACCCAGGTGCAAGATGTCAACCGGCTGCTGAAGCAGTTTAATCAGATGCAGAAGATGATGAAGCGCATGTCCAAAAAGGGCGGTTTCAAGAACATGATGCGGGGAATGGGCGGGCGCATGCCGCCGGGGATGCCTTTTCAATAGAGTTAACCTGCATTTTGCACCAGCATCGCGAGAGCCGGCGGAATTCGCAGCCGCTGTGGAGCCGGTTTGGAGGGAGAGTGATAGCCGTAGCTATCGCTTGAGCGAAAACCAAACCACAGTGAGCGAGAAACCGCCGGAATCGCGATAGAACAACGCCGGGGACAGTTTGCTCCGGTTCGAACCTCAAGGTAATTCCGGGAATCGCACCGACTGTCAACGCATCACCAGGCAGGCGTCGTTCGGCTGGTGCAATATGCAGGTTATTAACGGGCGATCGATACGCGTGGCGGGTTTTGCGCCTGATAGTCTTTAATGAATTCGGCGACTAATTCTGCGATGTACTCGTTCATTCGGCGTAAATCGGTCGGCATGATGGTGCCGGTTTTCCCCCGTTTCCAAATCGTGCCAGAAATGAACCCGCCCGCCGGATTGTTGAGCGGGATCTTCTGTTTCAATTCAATCGACAGGGCGTAGGAATAGAAACGAAATTGGCTTTCGTTGGCATTGAGCTTGACGCGCATCAACGCTGCGGCCGGCGCCGTTTTCAGCGTATCGAGGGCGACGACTTCGATTCCGGATCCGCGCAGTACGCCCGTCGTCACTTTCAACACCGTATCTGCGTCGAGGCCAAAGCGCGTGAAATCCTTTTGTATGCCTTCGATCCGGATCGCGAGCGACCGCAAGCCGCTGAGCGTCATGTAAGTCAAATCGGGATCTTGCTCGCTTGCGGCGGTGTTTAGCGACAAGCAGGTCAACGAGGCGATCACTATCGCAAACATCCTGCACCAGCGAAAAAGAAAATCCATCTGATTCTCGATATTACAGCGTTCGGTTAGGAAGATCGTAACACGATGCGCGTTTGACAAAATGTCATGGGAAAGTTCACGTCAACTTCGACCAGGCGAATGGCAAGACCGTCGCCCCGATGCGATCAGCCGGTGACTCTCTCGCTCCGACCGCCAAGCATTTGCCAGCCGGCAGCTACCAGCAGCCCCGTAAAACAGACCAACGACCACTCGGCTATCGACAAACTCAGGAACGTCCAAGCCACTTCCGCACAATCGCCCGTCCCTCTGAGCGACCGTTCAATCGTCTCCAGCAAGGGGTACATTTCCAGCATGAACGCGAGGTCCGGCCCGCACTCGGGCACGAGTTCCGGCGGCAGATGTTGCAACCAGGTCTGGCGTGCGGCGATCGCGGCGCCGATCGCTGCAGCGCCGCCGATCGCCGCCGTGTAGACGATGCCGCCGATCCGCTTTGGTCCGTGGATCGCGCCGAGCATGGCGAAGGCCCCCGCTGCCAGGTAGCACACGCGCTGGAGAATGCACATCGGGCACGGTTCGAGCCCTTCAAAAAACTGTAGGTAATACCCGTAACTCAAAAGGCCAATGCACGTCGCCGCAACGAGCGCGAAGAAGACGCGGTCTGAAATTCTCATTTAGTCTACCGTCCGGTGTAGCGTTCTAGATAACTGTTCCAAAATATCGATCACTTTCGTCATGCCGGCCCCGGATCGAGTCCGGGGTGACGGCAGGCCGACCTACGAATAACCTGAAGCGTATTTCGGATCAATTATCGGGTTTGCCGTGCTTCGGGCAGCGCGTGGTTGCTGTGCGCGTGGGTTTCGAACCATGCCATAAGGCGGTCGTCCAGCCAATACCGAGCTTTTAACGGGACCCGCCCAGCGACGAAGCCGACGTGTCCGCCGCGTTGTGTCAATTCCAGTTTCGTCGTGGCCGACAGCTCGCGCGGCGCCGGGATGGCGTCGATTGTGAGGAAAGGGTCATCGCGCGAGTGAATCACCAAGGTCGGCGTGGTAATTGCGCCGAGATATTGGCGACAGCTGCACCTGGCGTAGTAATCGGCGACATCACGAAATCCGTGCAGAGGCGCCGTCACGTTGTCATCGAACGATCGGAAATCTGTCCATCGATCGAGGTCTTCGAGTTGGATCGGCGCCGTTCGATCCGCAAACTTTCTGCGGACTTTACCGCGCAGGCTCCCGACCAGGTGCCGCTGATATAGTCTCGAAACCCCACGGTTCAAGCGGTTTGCCCCCGCGTCCAGCTCGAAAGGGACCGAGATCGCTCCGGCTGCGGCTAGCTTCGAATCGCCGCCCGTCTCGCCCAGAAATTTGAGAAGCACGTTTCCACCCAATGAATAGCCGACAGCCATGATCGATCGTCGCGGAAAACGCCGCCTAAGCGTGGCCAGGACGAATTCGAGATCGCCCGTTTCGCCCGAATGATAGCTGCGGTCGTGAAGGTTCGGTTCACCACTGCAGCCGCGAAAGTGCATCAGTACCCCGCCCCAACCGCGACGGTCGATTCTGTCCAATATCCCCGTGGCGTATTTAGACCGCTGCGATCCCTCAAGCCCGTGCAATACGACAATAAGCGGGCCGTCTTCAGTACCAACCCAGCACAGGTCGACAAAATCACCGTCTTCGAGGGCGAGCCGTTCGCGCCGTGATGCCAGCGGCGAACGGCGGCGCACGAGACTGGCCCAAAGCGTCGGTAAGTGCGGACCCGGCAGCCACCAGGCGGGTTCGAATTCGTGTGTTTCGTGCAGCACCGGTCGTTCTCGCGATTCCTCGAATCGCTCAGTCGACGGCATAGGGCAAGTCGATCAGACGCAGTGCGG
>CAZFZX010000056.1:0-17408 GCA_964523765.1 uncultured Enterobacteriaceae bacterium | reverse complement strand
CCGGCGGCGATATCTATTTCGGCGACCATGTTGACGACTGAGCTTGCCGAGTCGAGACGTTGCGCGCAAAGGATGTGCCCGACGCCGCGGTCATCGTCGGGCATCAGAATACGGTCCCCGGGGCGGGGCACGGAGGCCGATTCACATATCGCCGGGAACAGTCGTTTCTTCACCTTCCCGCGATACTTGAGCCGGGCAACTATCTCCTGCCCCGGATAACAACCTTTCGAAAAACTGAGTGCGCCTAAAGCATCGAGGTTCAAGTTTTGCGGTAAGAATTGGCCACTTGTACGTTCGTCGAGATGCGGGAGGCCGCTAACAATATTCAGTGCGAACCAAGCATTTTCGCTTACGGCCGCTCGGTCCAATTCTGCCCAACGCTGCGGTGCCGAAGCTTCGGGGCCCACCATCAAGAAACGCGGCACGCCCGGGCCGTAGCGAATGATCATCGTCCGGCCCGAGCTTTCCGTCGCGTCCCAAGGTTTGGTTAGCCCGGTCGTGTCGTACGGCTCGGTCTGAATATCGCCGCTTATGCCGAATACGGATACCGATTCGGTCAAGTTTTCCAGCTTTACGTCCGCGCGCAGGATGTACCGTTGCAGTCGCGCTATGAATTCTTCGATTTGGATCTTCGGCAGCAAAGCGTAAAGGCGTTCGCCGTCGCTAAAGATTGTGATAAGAAACAAAACGCGTCCCTTAGGGTCGCACCAACCGCTGAATTGGCCGCGTGACGGCGTGACCTCTGCGCAGTTGCTCGTAAATTGAGCGTTGATGAATGCCATCGCATCCGGCCCGCCAAAAGAGACGACCCCGATCGATGGCAGCGGGCATTTCGACACACTCGCCCGTGCGGTTTCGAATTCCTCCCCGCCGCCACCCAAGATCGCGGCAGGCTCATCTGTCTTGTTCTCCAGCATCTCGCGCTGCAGGAACTCGGTAAATCCAGGCATAAACAGGCCCTAACATCCGGACTGACGGATCTGGAGTACGAGTTCCGCCAAGTCAGTGTTTTGCGGGGTCGCGCGCCCTATCAGCCAGTCGTACAGCTCGGTATCCGGGGCGTCCAGTAGCGTATCAAAAAGTTCGCGGCCGTCCGCGTCTAACTCTACGTAACGCGATTCGATGAAGCGATTCAAGAGTACGTCGAGTTCACGCATGCCCCGGCGGCTGCGCCACCGGACGCGTTTCTCCTGTACGCTCTTCACACCGAACGCGACACCATCAGTTTCTTGATTTCGGCTATCGCCTTACCGGGGTTGAGCGATTTGGGGCAGGTGCGGGCGCAGTTCATGATGGTGTGGCACCGATACAGGCGAAACGGATCTTCGAGATTATCCAGACGCTCACCGGCTGCTTCGTCGCGGCTGTCCGCGATCCAGCGGTACGCCTGCAGCAGGATTGCCGGGCCCAGGTAACGGTCGCTGTTCCACCAGTAACTCGGGCAACTCGTGGAGCAGCACGCGCATAGAATGCACTCGTACAGACCATCGAGTTTTATCCGTTCATCTTTGGACTGGAGCCGCTCTTTGTCCGGCGGTGGTGGCGTCTGAGTCCGCATCCACGGTTTGATGGATGCATATTGGGCGTAGAAATGCCGCAAATCCGGCACCAGATCCTTGCGTACTTCCATATGAGGCAAAGGATAGATCTTGACGTCGCCTTTTATCGATTCCGTCGCTATCGTACACGCTAATGTGTTGGTCCCGTCGATATTCATTGCGCAGGACCCACAGATACCTTCGCGGCAGGAGCGGCGGAAGGTCAACGTCGAATCGATTTCGTTTTTGATATAAATGACCGCGTCCAAGACCATCGGGCCGCATTTGTCGAGATCGATTTCATAAGTATCGGTCCGCGGATTCTCCGCATCATCGGGGTCCCAGCGGTAGATTACGAATCGCTTTCTGCGTTTAGCTCCCTCCGCCGCGTCGATCGACTTGCCTTTTTTGACCTGCGAATCTTTTGGTAGCCTGAGTTGCGCCATCTATTGCATCCTCTTTTCGATGCGGTTCAATAAACTCGTTTCTTCAGCGGGACGACGTCGACTTCTTCCGTTAAGGTGTACATGTGCACCGGTCGGTAGTCGAACGTAACGTTACCCTTTTCGTCCAACGAACTGAGTGTGTGTTTCAGCCAGTTCTGATCGTCGCGGTCGGGATAGTCTTCCCGTGCATGGGCCCCGCGGCTTTCCTTGCGGTTTGTCGCGGCGCAGATGCTCACCATGGCGTTCGCCAGCAGATTGCTGAGTTCGAGCGTTTCGACTAGATCGGTATTCCATATTAGAGAGCGGTCGCCGGTTTTGACATCCTTAAATGCCTCCCAGACCTCTTTCAGCTTTTCGATCCCTTCGTCCAATACTTCGCCCGTGCGGAAGACCGCCGCATAGCTTTGCATGATTCGCTGCATGTCCAAGCGCAATTTGGCCGTGGGCTCCGTGCCTTCGGCGTAACGTAACCCGTCGAAGCGTTCCAGTATTTTATCTGTCGCGTCTGCCGCTAGTGGCCGGTGTGACGCCCCGCTTTCGATGTCGGCGGCAGCGCGCTTAGCGGCCGCGCGGCCGAATACGACGATGTCGAGCAGCGAATTGGAGCCGAGACGATTGGCGCCGTGTACCGATACGCACGCAGCCTCTCCGATTGCCATCAAGCCCGGTATTTCGGAGTCCGGATCGCCGTCCTTCATCGTTACCGTTTGGCCGTGATAATTCGTAGGAATGCCGCCCATGTTGTAATGAACGGTCGGGAGAACCGGGATGGGCTCCTTGGTTACGTCGACACCCGCGAAGATGGCGGCCGACTCCGCGATGCCGGGCAGCCTTTCGTTAATTACTTCCGGACCCAAGTGCTCGAGGTGCAGATAGATATGATCGTTTTGTTCGCCGACGCCACGGCCGTCACGGATTTCCATCGTCATCGAGCGTGATACTACGTCGCGTGACGCAAGGTCCTTCGCGTTAGGCGCGTACCGTTCCATGAACCGCTCGCCGTCTGCGTTCGTCAGATAGCCCCCTTCGCCTCGTACCCCTTCGGTAATCAGGCAGCCGGCACCATAGATTCCCGTCGGGTGGAATTGAATGAACTCCATGTCCTGCAACGGTAGTCCGGCCCGCAATACCATCGCATTCCCGTCCCCTGTGCAGGTATGCGCGGAAGTACAGGAGAAATAGGTTCGACCGTATCCACCGGTCGCCACGACGACCGTGTGCGCGCGAAACAGATGCAAGCTGCCGTCTTCCAGATTCCACGCGACGACTCCCCTGCAGACGCCGTCGTCGTCCATAACCAAGTCGAGCGCAAAGTATTCGATCATGAATTCGGCGTCGTGTTTGAGCGATTGCTGATACAGAGTGTGCAATATCGCGTGCCCCGTACGGTCGGCGGCCGCGCAGGTTCTCTGTGCCGTGCCCTCACCGAAGTTCGTCGTCATGCCGCCGAACGGACGCTGATAGATTCTTCCTTCTTCGGTGCGAGAAAAGGGAACGCCATAGTGCTCGAGTTCGACGACCGCTGGTATTGCTTCTCGGCACATGTATTCGATAGCATCCTGGTCGCCGAGCCAGTCAGACCCTTTTACTGTGTCGTACATGTGCCAGCGCCAGTCATCCGGACCCATGTTGCCGAGCGCTGCACTCATACCACCTTGCGCAGCGACCGTATGACTTCGTGTCGGAAACACTTTGGTGATGCAGGCCGTCGACAGCCCTTCGGCCGCCATCCCGAACGTCGCTCTGAGGCCGGCTCCGCCGGCACCGATAATAACGACGTCGTAATGGTGTTCGATCAGCTTGTACGCTTCTGTCATGGCCTAATTGGTTCCAAATGAGATTTTCAGGACTGCGATGATCGAGACCAGACCGCAGAGGCTCGCACCCAGGTTGAGGCAGATCCGTGTTGTCAATTTCAGCCACTCTAGGTGGACATAGTCTTCAAATACGTCTTGTAGCCCGAGTTTGAGGTGATAATAAAGGGCGGCCACCAGCGCGACCATGAGCGCTGTAACGTGCGGCGACTTGATCCATTCGACGACTTCGGCATGATCGGCATCCAGCACACACATCAGGTTGGCGACGAACCAGATAGACAAAGGAAGTAACCCGGCGGCCGTGACTCTTTGCCGCCAGAAATGGTGCGTTCCCTCTTTTGCCGAGCCAAGGCCACGAACACGCGCAAGGTCTGTCTCTAGCGTCATTGTGCACTCCCACGGGTCAAGACGAATGCCCACGTCAGCGCCGTCGCCGCCACCGAGGTGATGACGGCCGCGTAACCGGACGCATATAGGGTTTTGAGTTCGAAACCGAAGCCTAAATCCCAGACCATATGCCGGATCCCGCTGCAGAGATGAAAATAAAACGAGAACGACCACAGCGCGAGTAACAATTTGGCGGGGACCGAACCCAGGTACTCACGGGTCTGCGCGTAGGAAGTTTCGCCGCCGGCGATCGACAGCAACCAATAGGTCAATACCAAAGCGCCGATGCTGAGAAAGATCCCGGTACCACGGTGCGTGATCGACAGTACCGAGGTCAGTTGCGGGCGATAGATCTGCAAATGTGGGGAAAGTGGTCTGCTACTCATAGGTGCTCACTCGTTCCATCCAGTTCTTCTGGTAGTCATCGACAAAGTAGTGTTCGGCGATTGTGCTCGAAACCTGGCCCCGACCGGTGTTTCCCGATTTCAGAAATCGATGCAGCGGCCTTTCCGTTCCCAATCGCCGTAACGAGTCGGTTCCGGCCCGGATGGACCGCCGTGTTCTTTGGTCTCCGGCAGCGGCCTGTCGGCTCGCGGCACGCCGGTCGGGTCGAGATTCTTTTTCGGCCCCGCTTTCGGTTTCTTATCGTTGGCGCTCGGTCCGGGGGTTGTCGCGGTTTTATCGGGTGGTCCGGGAGACATTGTTTCGGTAGTATTGTTTCATCACTGTTCGATTTCAAGTCTGCGGATAGCTTAACAGATGGAACCGTTAGCTTCGCCTCTCAGGATACCGATCATCCACTCAACTTCGATCACGCGTTTGGTCTACGGCGGGCACGTGCTCGCATCGCTCATACTGATCATCGTGTTCCCGCTGAGCAACTATTCGGTTCTCGCCGTTTTTGGCGTCTGCGTCAGCTTTATTGTCCAGCATTTGAGCAGAACCGACCTGGCGTCGAGGGTAGAGGCGATATTGCTGCGGTCGAACGGGCAGTGGTCGATCATTACCCGCCAGGGGGAAATCGAAGCGGCCCGCACGGTCGGACGTACTTTCGTGTCGCCGTGGCTCGTGATTCTTTTCTTGAAGCCCGCCGGTCAAACAGCGAATCACATCCTACTTTCGCGAGATAACACGAATCGAGATACTTTCCGCCGACTACGCGTGCGCCTGCGGATCCCGATGTAGCTCGGTGGGTGTTTGGACCAGCTTTCTCGGCGGATTTAAAAGGATACCAACCATCTGCGGATGTCGAGCGGCGATCGGATTAAGGCATCGGCGCCCCAGTTTGACGGTACGTCGTCGGCTCCGATGTAACCATAGAGTGCCGCCAGTGTGTACATCCCGGCCGCTTTCCCGGCTGCTACGTCCCGCTCCGCGTCACCGACGTAGACACATTCTCCAGGTGGGGTACCCATGTGTTCCGCAGCGAGCAGGAGCGGGGCGGGGTGGGGTTTTTTCTCTGGCGCCGTGTCACCGCTGACTACGACGCCAGCGCGGGACTGCAAGTTCAGCTGTTGCAGCAGCGGCACGGTCAGCCAACCCGGCTTATTGGTGACGATCCCCCAAGGAATCGATCGCGAATCCAAATCATCGAGTAATTGGTCCATTCCTTCAAACAGTTGGGTTTCACGCGCCACGTTTTCGCTATAAAGCTCGAGCACAGCGAGTCGAAACCGTTCAAATTCCGCACTACCCTCACTGGCGTCGCAGCCGATCTTCGTCAAAGCAAAACTGCCGTGCGAGACATGGGGCCTGATCCGTTCAAATTCGAGTGCGGGTAGCCCGTTCGCCGCCCGCACTTCATTGAGCGCCCACGCAAGATCCGGTGCGGTGTCCAACAACGTACCGTCGAGGTCGAAAAGTACTGTTGACAGGGCTCGCCCCATGTCGATCTTCAGCGCCTGGACCCGAACTGCGCCAGGTAGTTTACGCCGATATCGTCGCTCAAGGTCGCCCGTCGCGTTAACGGATTGTAGCTCATGCCGTGGAACTCAACGGGCTCGAGGCCGGCTAGCCGAGCCCACCTCGCCAATTCGGACGGTTTGATGAATCGAGCGTAGTCGTGCGTGCCTCGGGGCAAGAGTTTGAGTAAATATTCCGCGCCGAGCACGGCGAGACCAAAGGCCTTTGCCGTGCGATTGATCGTCGAAAAGAAAATAGAGCCGTCGATGTTCAGGCAGCGTGCGCAATCACGGATCATGCTATCGGGTTCCGGCACGTGTTCGAGCAATTCCATGCACGCTATGACGTCATACCGATCAGTCTCTAGATCGGACCATTCCTTAATGTTAGTGCATTCGTATCGGATATCGAATTTGGACCGCACCGCATGCAGGCGGGCTGCGTCGATGAGCGCCCCATTCGCATCGATTCCCGTTACTTCTGCTCCCATGGCAGCCAGGTACTCACTCAGGATCCCGCCGCCACATCCTACGTCGAGCACTCTCGCGCCGCTTAGTTTTGCACGTCTCGCGATGAATTCTCCGCGGCATGGATTGATGTCGTGGAGCGCTTTGCAATCACCTTCCGGGTCCCACCAAGATTCGGCCAAAACTGCGAATTTGGCGAGTTCGTTCCGATCGATGTTATCCATCTGCATAGCGAGCGAGAGGGTCTTTAGCGCGTCGTCTGGCTAGACTAATGATCAGTCAATTTCCCGGACGATGCGAAAGCCCGTTTCGGCATCGCCGGCAGTTGCCGCGAGGTGCGTGCGCGACGCGGAACGTATGCGGTCGGGGCCATCTGCAAAGGAACCTCCGCGAACCACTCGCTGATCCGAGCTTCCCGTACGCGCACTGCCATCGCTCACGGCCCCGGCATAGTTTTCATGCCAGACATCGAGTACCCATTCCCGAACGTTCCCGATCATATGATACAGGCGAAATTTATTACGGTTGATAGAACGGTCTTTGCTGGCGAGTGGTGTCGTTTCGGCTGCGCGAAAACTGAATCTCGCGTGTGTCGGCAGGATCTCATCGCCAAGAGGGTAGACCGAAACGGTTCCCGCGCGCGCGGCGTATTCCCATTCAGACTCGCTCGGCAGGCGGTAAGTTGCGCCGGACGTCTTCGACAGCCACTTGGTATATTCGATCGCCAGGGTCCATGGTACATTCACAACCGGCAGTTCTGGATCCGTCCACGGTTGCGCCGGGCACTCTCGCTTCGTCGCTACGCAGAAGAACTGAAACTCCTCGAAACTTACTTCGTAGATCCCAAGCGCAAACGGCTGCTCGATAGTAATACTGTGCCGAGGTTGTTCTTCGGGATTGTTCCCGCCCATCTCGGCTTGGCCTTCCGGCAGCACCACCAGCGCCGGAGCCTTCAATTTGCCGGTGAGCGCGTCGCGGCAGTACGGGCGTCGTTGTTTTGCGAGTGCCGCTCGGCACCCCGATTTACGCTGCGATTGCTTCGTCGTTGGGGTCGTCGCTTCGGATCCGATTCCGCCGACCGGAGCGGGCGTCGTTTGTATCGGCGAAGCGGCGTTGGCGAGGCGTTGTTCGGCGCCGTCTGCAACAGGGTCTTTGCTCTCCTCGGGCTTGTCTTCTTCCAGCGCCGGGGTTCGTGCAGATTCGTGGGCGGAGACGGGTGTTTGCGCCGCAGGCTCCGGCGTCGGCGCAACGCCTACTCCCGTACCCTCGGAGTCCAGTTCCGGCGTTATTGCCGTCTCCCGCTCGGTGGGCGTCGCAGCTTCGCGGCCCGGAGCGCTTTCGTCCAGCGGTTCGATTACCGGTGCTCCGGCGATCGGAGGCTCCGCTGGCGGCTGCGTCGTGTCAGCGGTGCCTGCGTGTTCGATGATGCGGGCGGATGTCTGCGACCACTCCGCTTCGAGTCGTGCGAAACGTTTGCCGTTCAGCGACAATTCGGCGGCGAGGTCGAGCAAACGCCGTTGGGTTCTTAGCACCTCACGCGGTTCGTCTAGTTCCAGCAAGGCTTTCTCTTCGAGGATTTTCTGGACGATTACGTCGGCCGCGAGGCGTTTCGTCGCTCCGTCGGCGAGCGCGGCTCTGGCCGTCGGCGGGGTGTCACGCCAGGCGAGAACGAAGGCGTCCAGGCGTTCGGATTGCCATTGATTTTCGTCCAGAAACGAGCGCAGCAGCGTCTTCGCCGGGTTCGGTCCGGCCGCCTTTTCGGGAGCGGCGATTACCGTAACGGGCGCCGGGTCGGACGGTTCCGATTGCGGAGCCAGAACGAATCGTCCGACGATCACGGCGCCGGCCAGCGTCAGGACCCCGCCGATAATGGCAGGTCGTTTCGACTTCGCTGGTGCGGGCGCCGGTTCTTCGTCGACGAGGAAGGCCAGTTCGAGTGTACCGTCGCCGTCGCTGAAGGTCCTTTCGAGGTCCGGGTTGGGGACCGCCGGCGGCGATTCATAAGGGACAAGCTCGACCTTACCGTCGACGATGTCGTCGATGAGTTGCCGGCGTTCGCGAATATACTGTTTGCGGTCGATGAGGCCGTTGCTATATGCGCTGGAAAGTCCCCGTAAAATCGGCGTGCTCATGGTCGTGTCGTCGTCTTTCTAGCCCGCATTTCTAACCGGCCGGCACGATACGTGCGCAACCACGGATCGCACGAATAGGACCGAGCGGGCCGCAGCTTGTCTTTAGAAGGGAAGAAGATTTCCATGCGATTCAGGGGACGGCTAAGCGCGCGCCGATCTGGCGAGAAATGCTCGCTACCCCAATTCCTGCAGGAGCCGAAACCCGGTAGCTTTGTCCGCCCCACCGCTATGCGGTTTCTCCAATGAGATGCTGCACTTACTGAACGTGTCCTCGAACGCTCCGCCGCGAACGACGACACCCTCACCAGAGCGCGCCCATTCCTGGGCGTTTCCGACATAGTTGTACAAACCCCACCCGTTTGCTTTACCGGTGTTGACGCCCATGGTCGATTGACCCTTCAGGATCTGGCCGCCTTGCTCGACTCTGCAGTTGTAGTCTTTGCGCGGTTGCTGGCCACCGGCATCGGCCGCATACGACCATTCGTCCACCGTCGGTAGGCGGTAGGTATTACCGGTCCTGTCGCTGAGCCATTTCGCATAAGCGGTGGCTTCCTCGAACGAGACGCCAGTGATCGGAAGTCGCTTATCGCGATCCGTGCTTTCACAAGCGCCGCTCGATTTGCAGTAATTATTGAAGTCACCGACAGTAACTTCGTATTTGCCGATGGCGAACGGTTGTGCGAAATCCGCGCCGCCCGGCACTACGACCATCAGCGGCCCGCGCGTCGACTGCGAAACCATATCGAAGCACGTCCCCTTCTTACGTTTACCATGTCCCGCGAGCTTGCTCGAGCACGGTGACTTAGACGGCGGCGGCGGCGATTCGCCGATGACGGGTCCGGCGCGGTCGATTCCTGCGATCAATTGGTTGCCGGCGAAAACTTCTTTGGCGCGATCCAGGAGTGCGTTCGATTGCTCGCCCGTTGATTCCTGCAGCGCCTGCAGGCGGTTCGCAACAGCTTGGGCCCAGCCGGATTCAGCTTCGCTGTAGGCGCGGGGATCCAAAGTCTGTACTTCGGACGCTTTTTCCAGAACTTCGGCGAGGTCGAATTCGCCGTCCCGGCCGAAGGTCCTGGCCAGGTCTTGCCTATTACCGTCCACGGTGTAGCCCTTTACGGCGAGACGCAGCTCCTGACGGCCGGGCTGAAGCTTCAATCCGCCTTTGGCGAGTTTTAATGCCGCCGCGAAATCTTTCTGCTCGGCCTTTCTAGTGGCGAGCTTATAGTAGGCGTCTGCCAGCATTTGCGGTCCGCTTTTGGTCACGAATGCGTCGCTCTCTCCGAGTTCCACCCGCAGCTGATCCAGGGTTTTCGTCGCGCTGGATACGTCGTTCGCGTTCGCTTGAGTCGCGAAGTCTTGCTTCAATCCCTCGATGCGGGCAAGGCGTTCCTGCTCGCGCTGCTCGCGCTGCTCGCGCTCGAACGCTTCGGTCGCAGCCGCTAAGGCCTGGCGTTCAGCGCCGAGTGTTTCGAGTTCTGGCGCGTAACGCTCAGCCCGCTCCAGGAGGTTGGCGCCCTCGGCGAAGCGCTCGTCCTCGCGTGCCGAAGTTGCCTTGGCGACATAGATCTCACCAATTCTCGATTTGAATTCCGCGGTCCAAGGATCATCTGCGTCGCCGAGGATCTGGATATCAGCCATATTGCGTTGAATCTTCTCGCTCCATTGGCGTGTTGCGGTCGCGTCCGCAAGCAGCGTTTCGACCTCCTGTTTTCGATCGGCAACGTAGCGGTGCTGTTTCTCTACGATCGCTTCACGTTGCCGGGTTTCAAATACACTCAATTTGCCAGAAAGCAAATCCGAACCGGGCGCGTAGGTGAGCGCATCGCGCGTAGCCTTGACGGCTTCACCCCACTGCTCCTTTTCGCCAAATCGGTCGCCGACTTTCGCTACGCTGGCGGTGAGTTGCTCGCGCAAATCCGGCAATCGGTCGTCGGCCGGGCTGAGCGAGGCGAGTGCGTCGTAACGCGAGAGCGACAACGAGATCGTCTCAGCATCCGGCTCCAGCGACCCAAATGCTTGCTGCGCGTTCTGCAGTCCCTGTTCAAACTCGGCACGGCGATTTGCGATCCGTTGTTCTAGCCCCGCCGCATCGGCGGCCTTGTCGCCGGCGATGATCTTCGCTTCGAATCCGAGCGATTCGACCACCGGCGCTTCTCCGGCGATCTCGGTGGCGGCAGCGAGCGCTGATTCCGCGTCCGCGAAATTCTGTTTTGCGCGCGCCGCGCGCGCCTTGACTAGATAACCGCGGGCCGCGATTTCGCGAGCCTCTAACGTCCGGGCATGGTCGGGCGCCATCGCTTGCAAGTTGCTCACCAGCGTCGTCGCGTTGGGCGAAGCCGGCGGCGCGAGTCGATCCGCAGCGACCGCAGTGCTCACGCTCGAGACCCGTTTCGCCACTTCGGCATCGAATTCGTCGCGCAATTTCGCCGCGCGCACGTCTTTATCCCGCATCCCGAGAGAGCGGAGGAGGTCGCCGTAGTCGTTTTGTACCAGATCGCTCGTCCCCCATTTCTTGCTGCGAGTAAGCGCCCCGATTTCTTTATCCACGAGCGGGCCCACTTTGCGCGCGAGTTGTTTCAGGAGTTCGTTGCCCGGATCGATCCGTGACAAGTTCTTGATGTCCTCTTGTATCGGCAAAAACGCGGCTACTCGATCCCCTGACGCCATTGCCTCGTTGATCCGAGCGGTGTAGGTCAGGATGTCGCGTGCCGTCTCCACGCGTTCTTGTGCACCGTCGATCTTGGCAACCAGGTTGATCAGGTTCTTGTTGTCCGGGATGATCCCGAGCCCCGCCGTGCTGAGATTTTTTGCGAGCTCGAATTCTTCATTGACGATAGTGCGGTCGATCGCCGTGGCGTAATGGCCCGGCAGGCGCTGCATCAGCGACTCGACGGCCGCCGGGGCAAACTTGGAGATGACATCGAGGGCGTCATGCACGTCGTCTCCACCTTCCATCGGCAGTAAGCGGTTGGCCGCAAGCGCCTCGTTAAATACGACGGTTTGCTCGTTCAAAAGGACGCTTTCCGCGTTCTCGATCGTCTCTCGCCAATCCTGGACCTGCGCGGAGTCCCTGAACACATTCATCGCGGCAACGCGTTCGATAACGGCGTTGGCGCCGACAAAATTGAATCTGCCGGCTCCAACATCGACTCGTTGATTAATCTGGTCCTGAAAATACTCGAGAACTTCGGTGCGCGTCGCAACGAGGATCCGATCGCGATCCGAGCCGTCAACATCGGGCGTGTCCAGTGATTCCAGCACCCGCTCGATCTGTTGCAAATCGCCTGACTTAACGGCTTCGATTTGTTGTTCGATTTCGCGCTCGTGTATGTAATTCAGGGCCGGCGCCACACCGGCTAGACCGATTACGACGATAGCCGCCGGGGCCATGATAAACGGGTTCTTAAAGGGCGAAGTGTGGCCCTCCAATTCTTCGAGAAACTGCCCAACGGTTTGCGAACGGTCCGCCCGTGCGAATGCGAGGCCGCGCATCAGACCCTTGAGTTGTTTGCGTTTTAGCGCTTTCACCGGCCGCGGCACGAGGTTGTTATCGCGTGCGCTGTTTGCGGGTAATTTGTTGAAAGGATGCTTCCCGGTCAGGAGTTCGTAGGCAACGCAGGCGAGCGCGTACAGGTCGTCCCGCGGGTCCGGTTCTTCGCCCTCCAGCATCTCTGCGCTGGCATAGGCCGGCGTGAGCGCACCCAATTTCCCAGGATCGAACAGCGTTTTCTCGCCTTCGCCCTGACCCGGGTTTTTGACTGCACGCGCGATGCCGAAATCCAGCACCTTCATCACGCCTTCTTTGGTTTGGAAGCAGTTGCCCGGTTTGAAATCCGAATGGACGATGCTATGTTCGTGGGCGTAAATCAGCGCTTTTCCGAGCCCGTCAATCATCGGAAACGCTTCTTCAAACGGTAGTCCGCCTTTCGGCCGTACCTTCTTCTTGATAAAGGTATTCAGGGGTTCGCCTTCCAGTAGTTCCATGGTCAGGAACACTGTTCCGCCCCTCGTTCTGTCGAAATCGTATACGGTCGCGATATTTGGATGAGCGAGTTTCTGCTGCCTGCTCGCTTCGCGCTGCAGGGCGATGAAGGAATCGGGGTGCTGTTTGAAATCCTCGTTGAGGACCTTGAGCGCGACGTATGGGTTTCTATCCCTCGCCTCGACTTTGATCAGGTCGCGGCCGCGATAGACCGTACCCATGCCACCGACACCGAGAACGTCGTCGAGTTTGAATCTGTCCTTCAGGACCGAACCCGGTTCGATCTTGGCTTCGCCCCGGCCTTCGTCGGGGGTTTCGGCCCATCCGGTACCGGTCGCGCCCGTGTCCGTACTCGGCCAGGAACCGTCCGACGGCAAGCTGTCCGCGGTCAGGTCGAAATCCAGAGAGCTTTCCGTTTCGCTGGTCGCGTTCAGCGCCGCGCGCGCGTGCGCTGCGATGCTGTGGTCGTCCTCATCCTCGAGAAATTCCGTCTCGTCGGCGGTGCTTGCTACCGTGGTCTTGTCCGAATCGAATTGAGTTGCTTCATCCACCTCTTGACTGCCAGCCGCATCGGCGCCGTGTGCGGCGACGACTTTTTTCAACCGCGCGTATATCGCAGCGTCTATCAGGTCTTCGCCGTAGGCCTCGCGCAATTGCTCCATAACCGGCTCGGCAATCTGCGCTTGTCCTTTTAACATCGTAGTCAGGTTGGCGGCCACCGCGTCGAACTCGACGTCGCCGCGCGCGAGTGCGTGGAGTGCAGTTTTGAAATCAGCCACGTGCGGTGTCTCCGCTCGAAGAAAAACGAGCTACGATCGATCTGCCGAAACGTTTCATCATCTTTCCGTCCGCCCGCGGGTTTCGCTTAGACTCTAATGGGTTGAGTGTCATCCTACATCACCTCAGTGGCTACTCGGCGTCGACGGCACAAACCGTCACATTGTCATGGGCGCCGCGTTCCAATGTTAGCGTCACCAGCCGGTCGATGATTTCTTGTGGCTCCCCATGCCGCATGGCTGCCTCGATTTCGGGATCGGCGACGTGTTTGTCCAGACCGTCGGAACACAAAAGGAAGCGATCGCCGGAGACGACCTCGGCAATATCGATATCTAGAAATAACGATTCTGCAGCGCCCACGGCCCGCGTGACCATGTTCCCGGAAGGGTGGTTCGCGGCTTTCTCACGGCTTATCAAACCTTGTTCGATATAGACTTCGAGCTGTGTATGGTCGCTCGTCAGTTGGTCTAGTTTTCCTTGCCGTAAGCGGTAGAGTCGGCTGTCGCCCGCCCACAGGAACACACAGTGGTGGTCGCCCCCGAGTAATACCACAACGGTGCTGCCGCTGGTTTGATTATGCGCTTGGGAAAGCTCGTGCAATCGATTGTGTACCCCGAGGATGTTGTACTCGACGAAATCCACTTGTTCGCTGAGTTGGTCGCTCGGTTTCACCTTAGCTAGTGAATTGACGATCATTTGGCTGGCAAGATCGCCGGCCGAATGACCACCCATCCCGTCAGCGATGACCCACAGCCTGCACTCGGGACGCGCGAGTCCGGAATCCTCGTTGAGCTTTCGAACCTTACCGACGTCGCTGCGTAGAGCAGAGCGCCAGGTGATCGCATGGTCCGGCATCGTTTTCTCCCACGCTCAGATCAGCGCCGTCGTGTCACCGAACGGGCATTCCGCGCCCATTGAATCGCAGCAAACGAGCTTGGGGGTTGCTACTTCGCCGCTTCGGGAACTCCGCACCTTCAAATGTAGGCGCATTAGTAAGGCGCGTCAGGATTCGGATTCGAAACGGACAACTTCCTGGGGGTTCTCGGAAAACGAACGACCCAGGCTGATCATTCCGTTGCCGCTCAGCGGCATTTCTTCGCGTCGCAGAAACGATTCGTCGTTTTCGAGCTGCACGTAGGTTCCGTTCGTGCTCTGGTCGATAATAAAAAACTTACCGCGACGATGTTCTATTCTCACATGCTGACGCGAGGCGAGCGTTTCGTTTACGGTGAGGTCGGCCGTCTTGCCGCGGCCCATGACTACCTGGGTAGTGTCGGCGTCCAGCATGACGCTGTCGGTATGGTAACTCAGCCGCATGCGCACCGGTTTTGAACTCGGTTGGACGATAACGCCGGTCGACATACGCGTCACGTCTTCCTGTTGCCACAGGACCTCGAAAATGTCCATCGTCTCTTTTTTGCCCTTAACGGGGGCGCGATCGATGAAGCGCGTGCTGGCGCGCATGGTCGGCGACATCTCGTCGACCGCGTTTTGCGTGGTGATGATCTGGCCGCCCTTGGCCATCGACGCCATCCTTGCGGCAACGTTCACGGCACCCCCAAAAACGTCGCCCGCTTCGAGGATCGCGGGACCGAAATGCATGCCGACACGCACCGTCAGCGAAATAGGCCCGGCCGCCGTTTGCTCCGTCACGTCGTCATCGAGCACTTCGTGCATTTCACAGGCCGCCGTCGCGGATTCTTCCGCCGAGGGAAAGGTGCACATGATCGCGTCGCCGATGGTCTTGATCACGGTACCTTTGTGCTGATTGATGACGGCGGTCAGCATTTCGAGGCAGTCAGCCACTTTGGCTCGCGCGGCCGCGTCTCCCAGGATCTCGTAGAGCCGAGTACTGCCGCTGATGTCCGCGAACAAGATGGCGAGGTCGGTTGTTTTAGGGGCCATCGGCTAATCCATTCCCACGAAAACTCTACCAGGGGCTCCCCAAACGGAAGCGTAGATAATGTCCGAGTGGTACCATCTACTTTGCGTATACTGCAGCGGTACACCAATTATTATACATTAGCAAAAGCGTATACGTCTTTGAATTAAAATTGTTGTTCAATCTAATGCGGAATACATTATTTGTCCAAACCGGCCGTTTCCGGTGACTGGACACCCGCAGTGGCGGCCCCGGCGGCCGGCTGTTGCGGCGCTTAGAACTTTAGCGGCCGTGCGGTCGTCGATCGACAGACCAAGGAGTCCAATGCCTTGAGGATATTAGCAATAATCGGCGTTTTGTTGATGGGGGCGTTGTTAATTATTGTAGGGGCGGGCGGTGCCATGTGGTATGCGAAGCGCGTTGCGCCGCCGGACGCCGCAGCGAACGGTGCCGCCGGGTCCTCCGTGCCCGTCCCCGCGGCGACCGAGAACCCGGCCCCGGCGAAGTCTGGCGCGGACGAAATCAAGCAGGAGACGGTCCGCCAGTTACTGGCTTTGGTCGATGCCGAACGTCGGGCGGCGATCCTTGATTCTCAAGAAGTTTTCGAGAAATTCGTCGAGCAGGAGAAGGCGAATCAGGCTGTTTTGGCAGCCGCCTACGCAAATGGGGCCGACCGTAATGACGCGGTGGCGACATTGATGCTGCGCGCTTCCCAAAAGGTACTGGCTGAAGCGTATCTCACCCAGGTCGTGCGCCGGAACCTCGATGCGGATTTCCCCAGCGAAGAGCAGACCAGCGAGTTTTATGAAGCCAACAAAGCTTCGTTTCGTCTACCGGACCGGGTACATCTGTGGCAGGTCTTCATCCCCGCGGCCGCGGAAAGTTCGGACCAGGCCAAGAAAAATGCTGCTGCCTTGGCCGCCCAGGTATCGGCTAATCTGCGGAAAGGAAAAATCGGCTTTGCCGCCGCGGCGGCGAAGTACTCCAAGCATGTGCAGAGCCGGGTCAACGACGGCTACATGGGTCTGCTCAAAATGGACGATCTTCTGCCCGAGGTGCGTGCGGCGGTGGAAAAACTCAAGTCCGAGGCGGTCAGTACGCCGATCCAAAGCGATGCAGGGCTTCATATCCTCAAACGCGGCGAACTCGTGGCCGGAACCCAGCTTGAATATGCTGCGGTGCAGCAACGAGTGACGACGCAATTGCGGCGTGAGGCCGCGAACAGGGTCCGTCAGGCGGCGGTGAAGAAGATCGTGGAGACTTTTCCGGTCCAAGCCGACGATTCGCGACTGGGTGACTGGCGCGCCCGCCTGCAATCGGAGGACTGGTCGCCGCCGCCCGTTAAAGGCTCGGAGAACAATCCTTGAGGCCGCGGAGAGCGGGTTAAAAATATAATAAAATCCGTAAGATCGGAAATTATCCTACGAATAATTCCAGGGCCACCTGATCGTCGGTGCCCTGCTGGATCCGGTGGATCCCCCGGCCGAAGACGCGACCATCGTCGATCCGCCGGGTGTCACGGCCGATCGCATCACGGTCGAGCAGGAATTCCTCGGTGGCGGCGACGTTACTTTGATCGGCAGCAATATCGACCTTGAGGCTGGTGTATCGGGGGGAGCGGGGATCGGCCAGGTCACGCTCGCCGCGGTGGGTGATTCGCAGGGCAACGGTGGAGAAGGTCCGGGAGACATTACCGGGCCGGCCAGCGGTACGGCGATCATCGGCGGCGGTAAGGCGGTACTCATCGCGAATAACGCCATTGTCAACGCCGAGAATATTCGTCTGGACCTGAATGGCGGCGACTTGTTGCTCGCCCAATCGGCCGACCAGGAGGAGCCGACGTTCGACCCCAGCAGTAACGCGACCTCCGTCGATTTCGATCCGGCGACGATCGCCCTCATCGCGAGTCTGGGCCTGGATCTCCAGTCGGTACAGGTCGTGTTCAGCAACCCCGCCTCGGCCTTGACGGGTCTGCAGAACGTCCAATTTATCGACGTCGGCTTGTTCGAGGAAGATCTGAAGATCTAAGGAACTTCTGAATAAGTCATCGATCTGGTCGGTAGGCAAACGGATACAGA
>CAZFZX010000055.1:0-22299 GCA_964523765.1 uncultured Enterobacteriaceae bacterium | reverse complement strand
ACATGGCCGGTGAAGACCACCAGCGACAAGTACTGCGCGCGCTGGAAAAAAGCTTAGAGCGAGACCACTCGAGGACCGCCGTCAGCGAAGTAACGTCCTTGGGCCTCGTACAAATAACTCGCAAACGCACGCGCGAAAGCCTCGAGCATGTATTGTGTGAACAGTGTCCGACATGTGCCGGGCGTGGTTCGATCAAGTCTGCAGAATCCGTATGCTATGAAATCTTCCGAGAAATATTACGGGAGGCGCGGCAATTCGAGGCTAAGAAGCTGCTGGTAGTGGCATCGCAAACCGTGGTCGACATTCTTCTCGACGAGGAGTCCACTAGCGTAGTCGAATTAGAAGAGTTCATCCGGATCCCGATCCGCTTTCAGGTCGAATCGGCCTACACACAGGAACAGTATGACGTTGTTCTTTTGTAGGGCGAACACATGCGCACGTTGATAGAACGCTTCGTTGGATCGCTGTGGACGATGGTCGCCGCTCTCATCATTTTGGCGGCGACATTGGTCAGCATAATCCGTTTGATGCTGCCCCAAATTGACCAACAACGCGATGCCATCGAAATTTGGCTCAGTGATGTCGTTGGGAGGCCAATCGAGATTGGCCAGGTGAGCGCGTCGTGGCACGGATGGACGCCGACAATCGACGTCGCCGACCTCGTATTGCTTACCTCCGACCGTAAAACCGAACTCATACGCTTCGACTATGCGGCGGTAGACATCTCTCCGGTGAACTCACTAGCAGAACGAAAACTCGTCCCACACCGCTTGATCGTCGGCGGCATGCGCGTAGCGCTAGAGCGCGACCTCAAAGGTACGATCTCCGTAGCCGGAATGCGGCCAAGTCGCTGGCCGGTGGCCCGGTGGTTACTAGAGCAGCAGAACTTCACTTTGCGTGACGCACATATCACTTTCAAAGACGCAGCGCGAGCGCTCTCTCCGCTGCAATTCTCGGACGTCACGCTCTCGATTACGCACGACGCAGGACAACAGAAGATTGCCGGCACGCTCCGCAGGGATGGCCGCGAAGTCGAACGCTACGTCTTCGCGCTGCGCACCACCGGCGACATCCTGGGATCGTCATGGGCCGGTGATCTATTTGTCGATATTCAGCACGGCGAAGCCGGATCGACGCTCGCTCTAGCCGGATGGACCGACAATCGTATCGTCGGCGGCGAAGTAGACGCCAAAATATGGAGCCGATGGGAAAACGCCAAGCTACAGCGAGCGGCCGTCGAAATCGAGAGCTCCACGATACGCGTTTCGGGCTCGAAGACAGATTTGATCGACCGTATCGACGCGGCAGGAATAGCCTTGCGGGTCGCGGACGGGTGGTCATTTGAATTCGACCGATTACAGATCGATTCGGTGGGAGACCAGGGTACGCAAAAGAATGTAGCGGTGCGTTGGAGAAACCGTCGCGGAGAACCCCCGTTCGTTGCTTTTCGAGCGAGCAACTTGCACATTCCGGAGCTGGTGCCGCTGCTAAAAAGTAGCATCGTCGCCGATGAAAATCTGTTATCCGAACTCAGCGCACTGAATCCGCGCGGCGCGGTGAACGGCATCCTCGGGGCAGTAGCATGGGAAGGCGACCGTACGTCACGTTACTTTTTCTCGACCTCGGTCAACAATCTGTCGGTCGGTGAATCTTCCAACGCACCGGCGATCAGCGGACTCGATTTCACCCTGCACGCCAACCAAAAAGGCGGTTTCATGCGCACCGACGAAACCGATGGTGTCATATTGCAAAGTGAGCGCTGGTTAGTTCAGCCGCTCGAGTTGCAAAAGGTCTCGGGCGGCGTCCGGTGGAAACGCGGCCGTGACAGTTTGAGCGTTACGACGGATCTTCTCGAGGTCCGAGCGGAAACGATCGACTTTTCCACGAGCGGAAGCCTTACGTGGAACAACCGTAAGGGACCCGACCTAAACCTCATTACACGCATTAACTCCGGCGATTTGGCGCGCTTGCATTTGCTTGTTCCGGCCGGGAAATTGCCCCCGCGCGGCGAAAAATGGCTGCGCGGCGCGTTTCGCTCCGGACAGCTCAAACCAAGCGGCATACTAGTCCGTGGAAACCTAGACGACTTTCCGTTTGACAACGGGAGCGGCACGCTCAAAGGCCTATTCGAGGTCGTCGACGTCGATCTCAAATACGGTTCTAAATGGCCGATCGCGAACGCAGTCGCGGCTACCGTCGCATTGGACAATCGCCGGGTTTCGACGTCGATACATGAAGGCCGCATCTATCAAGCGGACGTCGGCGGGGCAACGATCGAGATACCAGACCTGTTCACCCGCAAAAGAGTCGCGCGCGTTCGCGGATCGACACGGGTCACGCATGAAGAGCTTGGCGTGTTCATTACCGAAAGTCCGCTCAAGAACACAAAGGCCGCGCGCTATAATGACGTCGACATCGACGGTGATTTCGGTTTGACCTTGGACATGAATCTCGGCCTTTCTCCGGGCAGCGAGAAAGACGTGCTCGGCCTATTGCGTTTTTCCGGAAACAGAATCCATTCGACGAAGCAGCGACTTACTCTCGAAGAAGTCGCCGGCGACATCAGTTTCACCCGTTACGACTGGTATGGCGAAGGACTTGATGCGGTTTTCGAAGGTGACCGGGTGGGCGTCGTTTTGAATGGCGGATTGGACGATCCGAACTACGATACGGAATTTCGCATGATCGGAACTTCCGACGCGAAACAACTATTCAAATATATTGAACGCTACGCCCCGATCCTAAACGCCTGGCTAACCGAAGGAAGCTTGGGCGCGTCGATCGCGGGTCGTCTGCCGTGGAAAGCCGTGCTCACGATACCGGAAGCCTCGGAAGACGGCACCGCGGCGCCGAAACGTTTGACGGTCGAATCCAGTCTTCTGGGTCTGAACGTCGACTTGCCCTGGCCATTCGGAAAATCACGGGCGGAACAAAAGCCGCTCACGATTCGAACGGAAACGAGTCACAACGGAGATCGCCTGACCCGGATCGATTTCGGCAGTACGGTCGATATCGAAATCGACCAAATCCGAAGTGACGACGGAACGCTTGAAACGCGGCGCACGGAGATCCTGTTCGGAGATGTTTCGCCGGTATTCAATCGCAAACAGGGGCTGATGGCCCGAGGGCAAATAGACCGGCTGCCGATCAACGAGTGGGCGGCTTTTGCCAGCGCCGCTGCGGGCTCCGCCGGCGACGATAGGGCGGATTTCCCAATCAGCTTTGATGTCGACGTCGAGAACCTGGAAATGCTGGGGCGTACCTTTCGAAGAGTGAATTTAAAAGGTGGGAAGACGGAATCTTCGTGGCAAGTCAGCATTTCCGGCCAGCAGGTGCTCGGCGACGTTACGATCCCGAAGGCAGCACCGGAACAAGCTATTGTGCTCAATTTCGAACGCCTAATGCTCGAAAAGGCGGAGGCCGGCAAAGATCTGCAGCCGATCGATCCACGAGCGTTGCCGGCGATTAATTTGACTTGCGATTCACTGCGATTCGGTGGAATCGATCTCGGTACAGCGGAACTGATAACGACACGGATGGAAAACGGCTTAAAGCTGGAGAAGTTGAAATTCTCACAATCAAATTTCAACTTGCAGGGCAGCGGAGACTGGCTGTTGGAAGCAGACGTGCACCGGTCTCGCATCGATCTTCGCGTAACCGGTAAAACGCTGAGCGGGTTGCTCAAGAGCTTCGATTACGAGGTCGCAAACATCGACGGCGGCGCTACCGACATTAAGATCGAGGCGGCTTGGGGGGGAATGCCGGTTGATTTCGCGCTCGATAAACTGCACGGTAGTTTCAGTCTGCACGTCGAGGAAGGACGCTTTCTGGATATCAACCCTGGTAGCGGCCGGCTGTTCGGATTGCTCAGTCTGCAGACCCTGCCGCGGCGGTTGTCGCTCGATTTCAACGATCTGTTCAAGAAGGGGTTTACCTTCGACAAGATCGAAGGCGTCTTCGAGTTGGATCGCGGAAACGCCTATACGAACAGCTTGCTGATGAACGGGCCGTCCGCTCGGATTGATATTTCAGGTCGAACGGGCCTCGCCGATCAGGACTATGACCAACGGGTAACCGTCACTCCGGCATTGTCGAACACGATACCGGTTGCAAGCGCCTTGTTCGGCCCCGCGGGAATAGGAGTAGGTGCGGTGATCTACCTCGGACAGAAAATGTTTAAATCCATTCCCGAGCAGGTCGACAAATTCTTGAGCCGCGAATACTCTATTACAGGCCCCTGGGAGCAGCCTGTAATAGAGCGTATCTGATCGGATGCCGCAAGCATACGGGCACATTGCGGCGGCCCCTGTAGCCACCGTGACCATGGCATCCTCTTGTAGTACAGAGACCGATCGTGGTCGCCGTCGTTATCCGTCAGTTAGCGCCCGATCCACGGGATGCCTGATCGCTCGCAGATGCGGCACAACGCGGATCGTCGCCGTCCGACATATGAGACGTTCTCGCCGGTGATTTCTAAGTTCGAGTTGACCGCCGAGGCCCTCGCGATGTGCACGAACCCGCGCGATCCGCATATCGTCGTCGCTATGTCCGGCGGCGTCGATTCCTCGGTCGCGGCCTTGCTGCTCAAGCGTGCCGGCTACCGAGTATCGGCCGTCTTCATGAAGAACTGGAATGACACGGACGCTGACGGGCGCTGCCGCTGGGAAGATGACGTCGAAGACGTGCTGTCCGTTTGCGAAAGCCTGGACATTCTCGTCAACACGGTGGACCTGTCGCAGGCCTATCGAGATAGCGTGTTCGATGAGTTCATCGGCGAATATCGCCGCGGCAGAACACCGAATCCGGATATCCTGTGTAATCGCGAGATCAAATTCAAGGCATTCTTGCAACACGCGCTCGGAACAGGGGGTGACATTATCGCGACCGGACATTATGCGAAATCCGATTTCGCAAACGGGGCACGGGCATTATGCAAAGGTACCGATCGTGGGAAGGATCAAAGCTATTTTCTATACGCTATCGATCAAAGCGCGCTGGCGCGGGTCGTCTTCCCCGTTGGCGGCCTTTGCAAGGGTGACGTTCGCAGAATTGCCCAGGAAGCGGGCTTAACGACGCACGCGAAGAAAGACAGCACCGGCATCTGCTTCATCGGAGAAAAGCGTTTTCGACGCTTCGTGAGCAACTATCTGCAGGCCGGACCGGGCGACATCCGCGGCACCGACGGTGTCATTCTCGGACGTCATGAAGGAGCGGCGTACTACACGTTGGGACAGCGCGAAGGCCTCGGGATCGGCGGAGTACGCGGTTCCTCGGATGGTCCGTGGTTTGTGGTCGGGAAAGATGTCGAAAGCAACGAATTGATTGCCGCACAGGGGCACAACCACCCTCTGTTGATGAGCACGCGACTTGTAGCCGACACGCTGAGCTGGGTTTCAGGGTCTCCGCCGCCGGCGCCTTCGAAGTCCACTGCAAAGACCCGCTACCGCCAGCCCGATCAGGACTGTACGATCGTGCGGGTCGACGGAGATACGCTCGAAGCAGAATTTGAACAGCCGCAGCGCGCGGTTACCCCGGGCCAATCCATCGTATTTTACGATGGCGATCGCTGTCTCGGCGGTGGGATAATCGATCGAACGAGCTGAGAATCGTCCCACTGATTCGCGGCGGCCAAATTTACTCTACAACATGACGCGCGAATTGCCGATAATAGGGGGCTAATCGATCGACCGTAACGGAGTCATGATGAAAAACAGCTTTGATTCGCGCACGACCTTGAGTATCGGCGGTGTTGCATACGAAATTTTCAACATCGAAAGGCTGGCGGACCGCTTTCCCGTCGAACGCCTGCCCTACGCGCAGAAGATCCTACTCGAAAACTTGCTGCGCCATGAGGACGGGCGCAACGTGACCCGTGAAGATATCGAAGCCCTTGCCAACTGGGATGCGACGACGGAACCGTCGCGGGAAATCGCATTCACCCCGGCGCGCGTGCTGATGCAAGACTATACGGGTGTACCGGCGATCGTCGACCTTGCAGCGATGCGCGACGCCATGCGCGCACTAGGAGGCGACCCGGACGAAATTAATCCGCTGTCACCGGCAGAGTTGGTGATCGACCATTCGGTCCAGGTTGACGTCTTCGGTAGCCCCGAAGCGGCCGAGGACAATGCCAAAATCGAATTCGAACGGAATCGGGAACGCTACAGTTTTCTGCGGTGGGGGCAGCAAGCGTTTTCAAACTTCCAAGTCGTACCTCCAGATACCGGGATCGTCCACCAAGTTAACCTGGAGTATCTCGCGCGGACCATTTTTTCGAGCGAGAAAGAAGGCAAGTTGCTAGCGTATCCCGACACTGTCGTAGGTACCGATTCACATACCACCATGATCAATGGCATTGGGGTGCTCGGTTGGGGGGTCGGCGGAATAGAAGCTGAAGCCGCGATGCTCGGTCAACCCATTACGATGCTGATACCGCAGGTAGTAGGCTTCAAACTGACGGGCCAGGTGCCGGAAGGAGGGACGGCCACCGACTTAGTTTTGAGAATCGTCGAAATGCTGCGCGAGAAAGGAGTCGTCGGGAAATTTGTCGAGTTCTTCGGGCCCGGTCTCGACAATCTACCGCTCGCCGATCGGGCGACCATTGCCAACATGGCACCGGAATACGGCGCTACGTGCGGTATCTTTCCAATCGATACCGAGACCATCCGCTACCTCGAATTGTCCGGTCGCACACCGGATCAGGTCGCGCTCGTGAAAAGCTATGCCGAGACGACCGGCATGTGGCGCGATGCCGATACGCCGGAAGCTAGCTACTCGGACGTCCTCGTCCTCGATATGGGCGACGTCGAGCCAAGCCTTGCGGGGCCGAAAAGACCGCAAGATCGAATCGGGTTGAAATCGGCACGGCGGGCGTTCGCCGGTTTTCTTAGTGAAACGACAAAAGGCCGTGCCGCCGGCGGTACCTCGCGTGTTGCGCATGACGGCGAGGATTACGAATTGGCGGACGGCGCGGTAGTGATCGCAGCAATTACCTCGTGCACAAATACGTCTAATCCTTACGTAATGATGGGCGCGGGCCTGCTCGCGAAGAAGGCGAACGAGCGCGGCCTAAGGGCCAAACCGTGGGTCAAGACCAGCCTCGCGCCTGGCTCCACGGTAGTAACCGAGTATCTCGATAAAGCTGGGGTCAGCAGGCATCTCGACGCCCTGGGATTTCAAACGGTCGGGTACGGCTGTACGACCTGTATCGGTAATTCCGGCCCGTTGCCCATCCACGTCAGCGCTGCAATCGCCGATGGCGATCTGGTCGCATGCTCGGTGTTGTCTGGGAATCGCAACTTCGAAGGCCGTGTTCACGCGGAAGTTAAAATGAATTTTCTCGCCTCACCGGCGCTGGTTGTGGCCTATGCTCTCGCCGGTACGATGGATTTCGACATGGAGAAGGATCCCATTGGCGTGGACGGGAGCGGTGTGGCGATTTATCTCAAAGACATCTGGCCAAGTGCAGAGGAAATTCGAGATGCGGTGGCCTCTACGATCGACTCCCGGATGTTCGAGGTAAGCTACGCGAACGTATTCGACGGCGATTCGCGTTGGGCCGGCATCAAAGTGCCGGCGGCGAATCAATTCGAATGGGACGACAGTTCTACTTATATCAAGAACCCGCCCTATTTCACCGAGATGGGCATCACTCCCCGCGGCATCAAGCCGATCGAAGACGCCCGCGTACTTGCGTTGTTGGGCGATTCGATTACGACCGATCACATATCTCCAGCGGGAACTATCACGGCGGATAGTCCGGCCGGTCAATACCTGATAGAGAACGGAGTCGATCGGAAGGACTTCAATTCCTACGGGTCGCGCCGCGGCAATCATGAAGTAATGATGCGCGGAACGTTCGCGAACATACGGTTGAGAAATCAGCTCGCGCCCGGCACTGAAGGAGGATGGACCACCCATCAGCCTTCGGCGGAAACGATGACGATTTATGAAGCGGCCATGCGATATCAGGACGAAGGAGTCGCGCTGATCATACTCGCGGGTCAAGAATACGGTACGGGTTCGTCGCGCGACTGGGCGGCAAAAGGAACCCTGTTGCTCGGCGCGCGCGCCGTCATCGCGCAGAGTTTCGAACGCATCCATCGCAGCAACCTGGTGGGGATGGGCGTTCTGCCGTTGACCTTTCAAGACGGCCAAACAAGCGCTAACCTGGGCCTCTCAGGTACCGAGCGTTTCAGCATCGAAGGACTCGAGGCTGGTGCAAAAACCGTCACCGTGGTTGCCACTGGAAACGACGGCAATGAGACGAGTTTCGACTGCCGAGTACGCGTGGATACGCCAAAAGAGTGGGAGTACTATGAAAATGGCGGGATCCTGCAGTATGTATTGCGGCAATTGGCCGCGTGATGCGGTAATGTATCACTGTTAATCAGTACCCCGTCATAGATATTCTTGACGTGTTCAGAGCTTCGCTTAAGCTCCATTGCAAAATGCCGACCCGCGGCTCACACGATGCCCATACCCAGGGGCGGCAACGCCGCGGTAGCGGCTGCGCGAAGCTCACTGCAGGCGAGATCAAGATTTGGAGTCGGGGGACGATACTATCACTGGATAAGCGACCCGCAACCGGGCTCCGGGGCCGGTGGCGATTTTATTAACGACTGGACACATCGGCATGGCATCTATTAACTTGGCGCAGGCATTTACGAGGAATTTCCTGGGTCAATCCCCGGCTTGGTACAAAGCCACGATCGTTGGCTTTCTGATCCTCAATCCGATCTTGGTTGCGAGTACCGGTTCATTCTTCACCGGATGGGTTCTCATCGCCGAATTCATCTTTTGTCTGGCGATGGCGTTGAAATGTTATCCATTACAACCGGGTGGTTTGCTAGCGATAGAGGCGGTCATCCTCGGAATGACAAGCGCCGAAGCTGTCTACGCCGAAACGGTCGCGAACTTCCCGGTGATCATGCTACTAATGTTCATGGTCGCGGGGATCTACTTCTTAAAGGAGCTGCTGTTATTTACGTTCACGAAAGTGCTCCTGAAGATCCGTTCGAAAATTGTCCTCTCATTACTATTCTGCGCGATCGCCGCCGTACTGTCGGCATTCCTTGACGCGTTGACTGTCACGGCAGTCGTCATCACAGTCGCCGAAGGGTTCTACCTGGTCTACCATAAAATAGCGTCAGGCAAGCAATACCACGACGACCACGATCACAATGAAGACCGGCAGGTCGGCGAATTAGCGCGCGCCGACTTGGTCGAATTCCGGTCATTTCTTCGCGGCCTGATGATGCACGCGGCAGTAGGCACGGCCCTCGGCGGTGTCATGACGCTAGTCGGCGAACCTCAAAACCTTCTCATCGCCAAGGTTGCGGGATGGGAATTTGCTGAATTCTTCATTCGTATGGCGCCGGTGTCGATCCCGGTCTTTTTCGTCGGCCTCCTGACGTGCATGATGTTGGAAAAGACACGGACCTTCGGATTCGGGAGCCCGCTGCCAGAGAACGTGCGTATCATCCTAGTCGGATACGACGCGAACCAGACCGAAAAGCGAACGACGCAGGACGTAGCGAAACTCTACATCCAGGCGTTCACGGTCTTATTCCTTGTCGTCGCGCTGGGTTTCCACCTAGCAGAGGTTGGGGTAGTCGGTCTGACGGTAATAGTGCTGGCAACGGCGTTCAATGGCATCACCGAAGAGCACCGGATCGGTCATGCTTTCGAAGAAGCGCTTCCGTTCACCTCACTATTGGTCGTGTTCTTTGGTATCGTCGCGGTGATCCATGACCAGCACTTATTCTCCCCGGTTATCGACTGGGTCCTGCAGTTGGACGGAAAAGCGCAAACGGCCGCGTTCTATCTCGCCAACGGTTTTTTGTCGATGATCAGCGACAACGTCTTCGTCGCAACGGTTTACATAACGGAGATCGCGAAAGCGCTCGCCGACAACACTATCACCCGTGAACAGTTCGATTTGCTAGCGGTCGCGATTAATACCGGAACCAACATCCCGTCCGTGGCAACCCCAAACGGGCAGGCCGCATTCCTATTCTTGTTGACTTCGGCGCTGGCGCCATTGATCAGACTGTCGTATGGACGCATGGTGTGGATGGCGCTGCCCTACACCGTCACGATGACCATTACGGGGCTTGCGGCCGTCTGGTACCTGCTCTGAACAACGGCTCAACCGTCCCGTCAATGCACGAACCGATCGATCGTGAAGACCGATAACCGGGCTGTTGCCCCAGACCGCTCATCAGAGGATATCCGGGCTACCGATCGGGGCTGGAGGCATCGCGGAAAATGTCGGCGCAGACAACGTCGTACCGGTCATCCGCTTTTGCGAAGTCGACCCATCGCCGCTCGATCAATTCGTTGATCTCAGTCGAAGCGGCATTGAAAAGATCGAGCGCGGTGCGTTTCCCAATCAGACGAACCGCTTGGTTGAAGGCATACTCCCCGGCCGAGAAATAACCATCGAACTCTCCCACGGCCTTGACTCTGGCTGCCATGAAAAAGTAGGCGGAACAAACAACGTACCGATCCGCGATGGCGGTTTCCGGTTCGCTCCCGGCGGCAACCGAATTGG
Organism: uncultured Enterobacteriaceae bacterium; assembly: GCA_964523765.1. Taxonomy (GTDB): domain Bacteria; phylum Pseudomonadota; class Gammaproteobacteria; genus UBA11873. The sequence continues at coordinate 11,744 of CAZFZX010000055.1, read as the reverse complement.
CCGACAAAACGCCGAGCATGATAAGGGCCAAAAATAAGACAACGCGCGCCGGCACGGATTACCTCTGCGTCGACCGAGGCAGGATCAGTGCCATCCGCTCGGTTCAACTCCGTTTTAGTTCTATTTCGATGAAGACCAGCTCGCGTTCGCCCGCATTAATCACGTTGTGTTCGACGCCCTCGAGTCGGAAATAAGGTTGCCCGACCTCGAGTTCTGCTTCGACGTTGCCTTCGGAGGTTTCAAGCGTTAGCGTTCCTTTCGTCGCCGGGCACACGAGGTAATCGAAACCATGTCGATGCCAGCCTGTTTCGGCGCCGGGAGCGAAGCGCCATTCAGTGACGATTACCCGGTCGTTGTCGATTTGCGTTGTCGGGACTGCTGCGGGGCGTTTGGAACTCATTAACTACCTCCGGTTGGAACATCGTGATCTCTGTTTATCGGTGTGCCGGACAACAATGTGCTTAACCGACGTTCGAGCGCGTCGCGCAACCCACCTCGATCAGGTATCGACCGGGAAATTTCGCTTCCAGGCATTACCTTTGGAGTCGCTCACTTCGGCGCGGAGTACACCGCCGCCTCGGGGTCGAAAAAAGAAACGGAAACTCGGATCGGCGCTGACGGAAAAGCCCGTCTCGGCCGTCATTACGTGCTTGTCGTTAAAAAATATCTTCACCGTCTCGACGAAATGTGCCGGCCTGATCAGCTGCGTCTTCTGATCTTTCTGCATACCGGTGACATTGGGATGGCTCAACATGAACTGCGCGACAATGGTATCGTCCTCGTTCTTGTTCCCCAACATGCGGAACTTCATGTCGCCAATCTTCTTCATGGCGGCGTCGAAATCCGCGGCCAAGGGGGCGGAACATCCGCCCTGCGCTTTTACGAAGTTGGTAACGATATGGTGTTCACCGTCGTTGAGCACGGCGATCGCCCGAACGTTCGTGTACTGATCGACTCGCACGCGCATCGCGAGGTCGGCCCGTCCCATATCGGGCGTCAAGTGAAACAAGCCGACGAGGGGTTGAGGGTTCTTTTCGACGAACATGTAGATCTTTTCGATGAATCGTTCTTCGGTCTGCGGAAAAGTTGCGGTAATCGACACCGGCGTCACCGAGGCGTCCTCGGCCCGGTATGGGGTTTTCAGCTCGATCACCCCCCCCGCTTCTATTAGCTCCTGGCCCGGAAAGTATTTCGGTTTGAGGAACGTCTCCCAAATATCGATCTCTGACTGGGCCGCGCCCGCTGTCGTCGCGACCAAGGCAAAAACGATCGCTATCGGGATTCCGGTTCGCTTCATTAATCTACTCCTAGCATTAAGGGGTGTGCAAAAGCGCCCGCAGCGCCTCATGATAGTTCTGGGCTGGACCGCGCTTCAATCGAAGTGGCGATACCCGCGGTCACCGAGATCGATCGGGGCGCCGGAGTCGCCGACTATCCGAACCTCGTTTCCGGAGACCATACGCCCGATACGCGCGATCCTCAAACCGGCTTCGCGGGCGATCCCGACCAACTCCGGTTCGCCCGCGACGGGAACCGTGAAACAGAGTTCATAGTCGTCTCCGCCCGTTGCCGCTAGCAGGCGTGCACGTTCTGGCCCGACAAGCTTTGACAGCGCGGGCGAAATCGGAATCCTGGAATACTCCACCTCGGCACCGCACCGGGAAGCGCGAACGACATGCGTTAGGTCCGCGATCAGCCCATCGGAAACATCGATGCAACTGGTCGCGCGTCCACACAATATTCGGGCCAGATCGAACCGCGCCCGCGGGTGCCAATAGCGATCGAGGACCGCCTGACCACTCTCGTCGTGCCCGCTTTCGTCGAATAACGCCAGCTCAACCGCCGCAGACGCATCGCCGAGCGTACCTGAAACATACACCGCGTCGCCCTTTCGGGCGCCGTTCCTCCGCAAGGCAGCGCCGACCGGGGCGGTGCCAATGATGTACCAGGTGATCACCAGCGGACCGGCGGTCGTGTCCCCGCCGATCAATACGGCACCGGCGTCGCCCAATGCCTCCGCCGCGCCGAGCGCGAAATCCTCAAGCCATGCCGGCTCGGGGCCCGGCATCGTCACTGCCAGGCTCGCCCAACGAGCGCCAGCTCCCATGGCGGCGATATCGCTGAGACTCGTGGCGCATGAACGATAGCCGATGTCTCTGGGCGGTCCCCCGGACGGGAAATGGACGGACTCGACCTGCGTGTCCGTCGTCACGACGAGTTGCTCGTCGATTTGGACTTCGAGAACAGCCGCGTCATCCCCGATCCCCAAAACGACGCCCGGAGCTTCGTTCCCCAGAGGCCGAAAATAACGTTCGATGATTTCGAATTCGTCCACCGACAGATAACGGGACCGAGAAATGCGCGAAAACTAAATACTCAACGTCGGACTTCCGGTGATTTCTTCGCACCGGGCGTCCCGCGCGATCTTGTCGAGAACGCCATTGATATATCGATGTCCGTCTTCGGCACCAAACATCTTGCACAATTCCACCGCTTCGTTCAGAACCACTCGCCAGGGTAACTGTGGGCAAAAATGCAATTCATAAGTTCCGATGAGGAGAATAGCCCGTTCAACGGTGTCGACCTGCAACCAGGTTCGGTCTATTTTCGGTTCGATCGCCGCTATTAGCGTGTCGAATCTCGCGGGGATCTCTGCAGTGAGCTCCGTGAAGTAACCCATGTCGACTTTGATCAATTCCCGGTCCGCGACAAACTCCTGCACGATGGTTGTGGGCGGCGTGCCGGCAACGATCCACTGGTACAGGGCCTGCACCGCACAACGTCTGGCACGAACGCGTCCCGCGTGAGAACCGGCGTGCGACATCGTTAAAGTTGCCGCACTAGAGAAATCATTTCAATTGCCGTCGCCGCGGCGTCCGCGCCTTTGTTTCCAGCCTTGGTGCCGGCCCGTTCGACCGCCTGCTCTATGGAATCGACGGTCAAGACGCCGAATACGATCGGGACGCCCGTATCGGTCGCTACCGTGGCAAGACCGCGAGAGCAGGTACCGGCGACATGGTCGAAATGTGCGGTACCCCCGCGGATCACCGCGCCGAGCCCTATGATTACTTCGTAGCTACCGCTTTGCGCAACTTTCTTTGCGATCACCGGCATCTCGAAGGCTCCTGGAACCCTGATAATCGTTACATCTTTTTCCAAAACCCCGTGTCGCCTGAGGGTATCGAGACAGCCGGCTTCCAATTGGTCAACAATAAATCCGTTGAAACGGCTGCAGAGAACGGCAATCTTCGCGCCTTTCTCAAGGGTTAGCTGACCCTCTATCAGTTTCGCTCCACTCATTTTCTTCCGCCTTTGTATCTCAAGTATTTGACTATTTCTTCACGTATTCGACGACTTCCAATCCGAACCCGGATATCGCGTGATATTTTCTCGGATTACTCATTACATTCATCTTCTTGACACCTATATCGGCAAGTATCTGCGCTCCCAAACCAACCTGTCTCCAATCGTCGAACGGGCGATCCGCTATTGGCTCTCCTTCATGCTCGGCTTCATTGGCGTAACGCTCTAGCTGCTGGACAAGTTCGTTACTGCTGATCTGGTTGGTCAATACTACTACCGCTCCGGTGTCCGATTCGGCAACACGCCGAAGTGCGTCGCGTAACGGCCAACCGGCATCGGCACGCACGCTGCCCGTGAGATCATCCAACGGATTATGGATGTGCACCCTAACGAGCGTGGGCGAGTCCGCGTCGATTTCACCGCGCACCATAGCGAAGTGGACGTCACCGTGAATTTCATCGCGGTAAGAAACTAAACGAAAATCACCAAACTCGGTCGGCAAGACTACCTCTGCAACCCGGTGTACCGTCTTTTCGTTTTCAATTCGAAATCGTATGAGGTCGGCGATCGTCCCGATCTTTAGTCCGAGTTCACCGGCCATGACTTCGAGATCCGGCCGTCGGGCCATCGTTCCATCGTCTTTCAGTATTTCCACGATAACGGAGGCTGGTTCGAGGCCGGCTAGCCGAGCCAAGTCACATCCGGCTTCCGTGTGGCCGGCCCGCGTGAGTACGCCTCCGTTTTGCGCCATCAGTGGAAAGATGTGCCCCGGTTGCGTCAGATCGCTGGGGGTCGCATCGGCATTTACGGCGGCTTTGATGGTCCTTGCGCGATCGGCCGCCGATATTCCGGTCGTCACGCCTTCAGCGGCCTCAATCGATACCGTGAAATTCGTCCGATGCGAATAAAGCGTATCTTGCACCATGAGCGGCAGATTCAGCTGCCGACACCGGTCCTCGGTAAGCGTGAGACAAATGAGGCCGCGACCGTGCCGGGCCATAAAATTTACGAAATCGGGTGTCACGTGGCTCGCCGCGAGGACGAAGTCACCTTCATTTTCGCGATCCTCATCGTCCATCATGATCACCATGCGACCATCGCGGAGATCCGTCATGATTTCTTCAATCGAATTTATTGCCATAAGCCTGCTTGCGTTTTGTCGTGTTACCAGCGTGGATTAAGAAAGCCTCGATGCCATTCATTCGTCGACGAACCCGGCCCGCCGAAGCGCATCGAGCGGCATCGGTTCGGCTTCCTTCGCATCGGAGTATGTCACGAGGCGTTCCAGATATCTCGCGACCAAGTCGATCTCGAGGTTGATGCGGTCGTCCCGATCCAGGCTACCGAGCGTCGTTTCCTTCAACGTATGGGGAATGATCATCAAATCAAACTCGACCCCGTAGACGGCATTTACCGTGAGACTGACCCCGTCGACGGATATTGACCCCTTCGCGGCAATGTATTTACTGAGCTCAGGAGGCGCCTCTATGCGGATCTGGACATAGTCTTCCAGGGCGACGAGCCCAACGGTCGTCCCAACGCCGTCAACGTGGCCACTGACCAGATGGCCCCCGAGGCGATCGGACAAGCGCAACGCCTTTTCCAGATTCACGGGATCGCCGGTCCGTTTGCTCCCCATCGTAGTCCGCTCGAGCGTCTCTCGCGAAACATCGACCGCGAATTCGTGATCGCTCTTATCGATTACGGTGAGGCACGGACCGGATACGGCGATACTATCACCCAATTTGACGTCACCGAGATCGAGTTTGCCGGCAGCTATCGACAGCCGCGCTGAATCCTGACCATTATCGATACGCGCAACCGTACCTTTTGCTTGAATTATTCCGGTAAACATTTATTTACTATCAATTAACCACTTAATAGCGTCAAGTCACCAACGAATCAGACCCGCGGTTTCAGCGTAATCCGCAGGTCGGGGCCCACGCGCCTCGAATCGACGAATTCCAGCGCAGCCGCTGTATTCAACCCCACGGGTGGTGGCAACCGGAATGAATCACGAGCGCTGTCGCCGAAAATTCTTGGAGCCGTATAGACGATGAGTTCGTCGCACAATCCCCCCTGCAAAAACGCGCTGACGACCGTCGGTCCGGCCTCAACCAACACGTCGTTGATTTCGCATTCACCGAGATGTCGCAATACGGCTTCGAGATTGAGCCCCTCGGGCGACTCGGGACAACGTTTGACGCTGGCCCCCACGGTACGTAAGGCGTCGGCCGCACCACCTTGGTCGATAACACTTAGCACGCGCGTCTCCCCGGCCTCCCGAAACACCCTGCTCGAAGGGGGGACCCGCAGATTCGTATCGAGTACGACTCGCAACGGCTGCCGCCCTCCAAGGTCGAAGCGGTCGTCGCGAACCGTCAACGCCGGATCGTCGGCAATTACGGTCCCTACACCTGTCAGGATGGCGCCACTCTCGGCGCGCAGGCGCTGGCCGTCGGCGCGCGCTTCGGCTGAAGTGATCCACTGGCTCGCACCGTTTTGAAGGGCGATTTTTGCATCCAACGTCATCCCGATCTTGACCCTGACCATCGGGACACGGTCGCGCATGCGACGAAAAAAGCCGCGATTGAGAGTGACAGCCTCCTCGGCCATTATCGAGTCGCTCACGCGGATGCCGGCTGCCCTTAGTTGGTGGGCGCCGCGACCCGCTACACGGGGATCCGGATCGCCGACCGCATAGACGACGCGCGCTACCCCGGCTTCGATCAGCGCGCTGCTGCAAGGCGGCGTACGACCCTGATGGCTGCAGGGTTCTAAGGTCGTGTAAGCGGTTCCGCCGCGCGCAGCATCGCCGGCTTCGCGTAGAGCGTTTACTTCGGCGTGCGCTTCGCCTGCCCGATAATGGAACCCCTCTCCGATGATGCGACTATCTTTTGCGAGGACACAACCCACGCGCGGATTCGGCCGTGCCGAATAATAAGCTCGCCGTGCGAGCTCGAACGCCCGCGCCATGAAACGGTAGTCGTCACTGTCGGTTCGCGGATCCTCGGCGCACACTAGGGCCTGTTTATCTTTCATGTACGCCTCTGCTGCGAGCCTGTTTGTGGCCCGACAAGGCGGAGTGAACGTAGTATCGTTCGCCCGTTCTCGGCTCTCGTGCCCGCGGCGTGCGTCGTCACGGTATCGATACGAGGCCGCTTTGCGCTAAGGAACCTCTGAATAAGTCTGGGTCGAGCAGCTTGTGTCCAGAATATTCGGATACAAGGCGCGAAGCGCACGGAATAGTGGTGCTATTTCGAAGCTTTGCAACGCGGTAGCCGGATATTCTGGGCGCAAAATGCCGAGTCATGACTTGTTCAGAGGTTCCCTAAGTTTCTCTAACTGAACCTCGCGCGAGCAGTGAAATCTCTTTTGTGAGTAGCGCACTCTTAGTCAGCCATCTTTCTTTTTGCGTTTATCCGAGGGCAACAGATCCAACTGTTGTTCGCGGAGATCCGGGGGCAAATCATTTTCGAGCCTTTCTATTTCCTCGAGAAAGGCGCGCACGTCCTCGAAGCACCGGTAAACCGACGCGAAGCGAACGTAGGCAACTTGGTCGAGGCCGCGCAAAGCGTCCATTACGACTTCACCCAAACGCCTGGAATCGATCTCGCGTTCCCCGGTCTCGCGCACTTTTCGTTTGACCTGATTGATCGCTTCTTCGACTCGCTCCATCGGTACCGGGCGCTTTTCCAGGGCCTTTAGTATTCCCGCGCGCAGCTTTTCATCAACGAAGGTCTCGCGTCGCCCATCGCTTTTGATGATCCTTGGCAGACTCAATTCCGCCGTTTCATACGTGGTGAATCGCGCCTTACAACTCTGACATTCGCGACGGCGTCTGACCTGGTCGCCGTCGCCAAGAAGCCGTGAGTCGATGACCCGCGTATCGGAGTTAGTACAGAAAGGGCAATGCATCGCGGAATTCGGACCTCATTTCAACTGCGTTGATCGGTGTATACCGGAAACTGATCGCAAAGACTCTGAACCTTGGCCCGGGTCGACGTAATCACCGCTTCGTCTTCGATCGAGTCGAGCACGTCGCACATCCAGCCCGCCAGCTCACGCGCTTCTCCCGCACGGAAACCACGAGTCGTTATCGCCGGGGACCCGATCCGGATGCCGCTCGTTACGAACGGGGATTGCGGATCGTTCGGCACGGCGTTCTTGTTTACCGTAATCTGGGCCGCCCCGAGCGCCGCGTCGGCCGCCTTCCCCGTGAGTCCTTTGTCAACCAGATCAAGGAGAAACAGATGATTATCTGTACCGCCGGATACCACCTTGAACCTTCTCTCTATGAACGCTTCAGCCATTGCGCGAGCATTCTCGATGACCCGCTCCTGATACACTATGAATTCGGGTTCCATGGCTTCTTTGAATGCGACCGCTTTGCCGGCGATCACGTGCATCAACGGCCCACCTTGGGTACCCGGGAATACGGCTGAATTCACCTTCTTTTCCAGAGTTTCATTTGCCTTCGAGATGATCAAACCGCCGCGCGGACCTCGTAGCGTCTTGTGCGTCGTCGACGTCGTCATATCGGCGAGAGGCACGGGGCTGGGATAGAGCCCGGTAACGACGAGTCCGGCGACGTGAGCGATGTCGGCTACGAGATAGGCGCCCACTTCGTCTGCAACCTCGCGAAATCTTACCCAGTCAACGACCCTTGAATAGGCCGAAAAACCGGTCATTATCATCTTTGGCCGGTATTCTCGCGCAAGCCGAACGACTTCGTCATAGTCGATTTCGCCCGTCTTAGCATCCAGGCCATACCCAACGGCGTGGTAGGTGCGGCCGGAAAAATTGACTTTGGCGCCGTGTGTAAGGTGACCGCCGGCCGCCAGGTCCATACCCAATACCGTGTCGCCGGGCGCCAGCATCGCGAGGTAGACCGCACTATTGGCTTGAGAGCCCGAATGCGGCTGAACATTGGCATAATCGGCGCCGAACAAAGCCTTGGCTCGATCGATAGCGAGTCGTTCCACGGCATCCACGTGCTCGCATCCGCCATAATAACGCTTGCCTGGATATCCTTCGGCGTACTTATTCGTCAACGGGGTGCCGACGGCTTGCAAAACCCTGGGACTCGCATAGTTTTCGGAGGCGATGAGTTCGACATGATTTTCCTGGCGCGCCAGTTCCGCGCCGATGGCCAGGTCCAAATCGCGGTCGAATGAATCGATTCGCATGTCTTTCGCGAACATCGGTACAGGTCTCCTTTTCAGCGTATCTAGCGGGCTGGACTTAGTTGGGTCGTATGGGAGTGGAAAGCCCGGGTTTGGCCACTTATTGCGGTCTTCCTCGGCAAATAGAACGACTATTCACCTCAAAAGAGCACAATTACTCAAATCTGTCTTTCCCTCACGACAAACCCCTGAGTCCGACCAGGCTCCAAATCCCTCGATCAGATTGGTTAACGAGATAGCCCTGCGCCACGACCCCTTCTGTCGATCGCGGTAAGAAAGGTGGCGCATCTGATGGTTGGCACTACCGCCAAACTGTCTACCAACACGATGACGACCCCACTGCCTGCGAGGACACCTCGGCCGATAATTTGTCAAGCGCTCAATTATCGCCAATTACACCGCCACACTCAACGGAAACGTGTTGAATTTGCAGGATTTATTGGACCGATTTGGGCTCAGTTCGGATACGCCGCCGCGCGCATCGATGGTTCGACCGAAGCTGAAGATCTGTGCCCCTCGGCCGATACAGCCACTATGTTCACTAAGGACAAACGACCACAACGCGCCGATCAGCCGAAATCCAGCCTCAAGAACCGATTCGTCGCGGTGAACCAGGACAAACTCCGCCGTCTGCGGGATAACTTGACGACTCGGCAGCGCGACCTGGTAGACGTACTACCGCTGCTGTTCCAAACAAACCAACGGAGGCTGCCGGGCTACGTATCGAAGGATACGCCCGTCGGGATCTGTGACTACGTGCCGACGCGTCAGGCGCTTCAAGCGGCGCAGCGGCTCGCACTGCAATATCGCGAAGAGCAGCCGGCCCAGAAACTTCCCGCCATCAAAGGCCTGTACCTAATGGGGAGCCCCGGAACTGTCGGGTATTCGAAAACCAGCGACTTGGACATTTGGCTGGTCCACGACCCGGCACTAGAAGATACCGACATTAGCACTCTGAAGGCGAAAGCTCGCAAGATCGAAACCCATGCGTCGAACATCGGTCTGGAAATGCACTTCTTCGTATTTGATGCCGTTCGCTTCCGCTCAGGCGAAACACTCAGCCTCTCCGGCGAAAGCAGCGGCAGCTCGCAACACTACCTGCTGCTCGACGAGTTCTATCGATCGGGTTTAGTACTGGCGGGCCTCAAACCGCTATGGTGGTGCGTGCCGGCGTCCGAAGAACACCGCTACGGTCAATATACCCAAGAGGCCCTGGAAACAAACCAACTTGTCGAACAAGACTATGTCGATTTTGGCGGATTGGCGAACATCCCGGCGGATGAATTTCTTGGAGCCACCGTGTGGCACTTATACAAGAGCATCGATTCCCCCTACAAATCCGTATTGAAATTGCTATTAGTTGAAACCTATGCGTCGGACTATCCCGCCGGGCAATTATTGAGCCATCGGTATAAGAAGGCGATAGCCGAAGGCGAGGTTTCGTTAACCGATCTTGACCCTTACATATTGATGTACCGCCGGGTCGAAGAATACCTGCAAGGCAAAGGCGATTCGGCGCGCCTCGACCTGATACGCCGGAGTTTCTATATCAAAACGAATGTTCAATTGAGCAAAGCCAAGGAAAGCCGCGTGCCGGATTGGCAACGCGAGACCTTAAGCGAGATGGCACTGTCCTGGGATTGGAATAAGGCGGACATTCATCACCTGGACAATCGACGCGACTGGAAAATTCCATTCGCTTTGAAAGAACGGCGGATTTTGATCAAAGCGCTGCAAAAAAGCTATACGGCACTTTCGGACTTCGCGAGAAGCCACGGACAGGATCAGAAAATTACGGAAGCGGATCTGAACGTCCTTGGTCGTAAACTCTACGCGGCTTTTGAGAAAAAGCCTTCGAAGATCGACATTATAACGCGAGGTATCTGCCCCAACCCAACGGAAGACAATCTATCACTTCACTGTATTACGGAACCGAGCGGTCGACAAAGGTGGTCGCTATATTCCGGTTCGGTAACGCCGACAGAAGCGAAGAAGACAAAACCGCTTTTGCGGGCGAGGGCCCTGGCGGAATTGCTGGCTTGGTGTCACTTCAACCACCTGGTCGACAACAATACGCATTGGCGCATCTACGACCAAAAGCAGCGGTTGAGTATCATCGATCTACGCAAGGCCATCGATACGATCAACGGCGTTTATCCGGGTGGAGAGATCAAGGCTGCGCGGTCGGCGGCGCTCGGAACGACGCCGCGCCCGCTCGCGGCGCTACTGCTGATCAACATAGGCGTGGATCCGCTCGCAGGAAAAGTTCATAGCGGCGGAGTCCTTACCAGCAATAAGGCAGATCCGTTCCAGTTTGGAGGGCAATCTATCAACCTAGTTCGATCGGTAGATCTGCTGACGATGACAAGTTGGGAAGAAGTATTCGCACTTTATTTCGAAGGCCCAAATGCTCTGATCGACGCCGTAATGGAATACCTCCAATGGGCAACTCCGCTTGGTAGTTTCGCGCCACCGCATTTTAAGGTTTGTTGTTTGTCACAGGACTATGGCCATGCCATCAGTGAGCGGGTCGAGAGTTACGCCAATAAGCTGGTCGATACCTTGAGCGGCGGGGTAGAAAACGTAGATCGGCAGCTGATAGTGCAAATCGAGAAACGTTATTGTCGTGCCTATGCAAAGAAAGACAAACCTCTCTACGAACTCCATCGCAATTACGCGGAGCTTCTGCGGGCGCTCGGCAACCCCAGAGGGGTCTTCAATGAAGTCGAATTCGACGCAGGCTGCCGCAGTGTGGAAGTACTTAAACGAATTTTCAAAAAAAACAAGCAGGGAGTTATCCAAGTGTTCGTGCTCGCGCGCGAGGCCGAGGCCGACGTCTATTGTCTCGACGAATACGGTGCGCTATTTACGAATCGCCAAGAGTGCTTTCGCATCGAAAACATTTTCGATCACTACCTACGATTCCTGCACAACCTTCTGAAGAACCAGCCGCAAAGCGTCGCGATCGAAGGACAAGAGTTAACCGCAGGGTTGGTAGAACTCTACCGGCTGGAGCCCTGTCCCGACGACACGTTCTTGGTGTCCAAGATCCCGGCGAAATTGTATCGCCCATCCGACTACCTCTCGGTCCGGGTTTTCGTCGATGTTGACAACACCGGCAAGAAACAATTCACCATATTCTGCGAAGAAGAGGAATTCTCCTCGGCCGAACATGGGGGTAGGCTTTTTCTGGAAATCGCCGCATTCATATTGGCAAAACGGGGCAGTTCGGAGGCTTACCCCATTTATATCACC
>CAZFZX010000054.1:18941-22352 GCA_964523765.1 uncultured Enterobacteriaceae bacterium | reverse complement strand
TAGACCTGATGTAATATATTGAAGCCGGCTGGCCGTTGCCGCATAGCGTATTGGGAGTATCCGAATCCTTGGGTAAGCAACGACAACTAGATCCGCATCCACCGTCGCTATTACGCGTGCTGGCAATGACGTTTACCGTCGCGATTGTCTTGTTGGTATTGGGCATCGCGTTTATCGCCGGAAGCTACACGGCTGCTCCGAAATCCGAGGCCGTAAGCGCCGAACTGACGCCGGCTATCGACGGCGGCGGTAACCGTGACGGTTCTGCAGAACATTCCATACCAAGACCGTCGGCGGCGATCGCCCCAAACACTGTCACCCCTGCACACGAAACACGGGCAGACGCCGACATCGATCGCGTCGTCGAGGGAATGACAGCCCTGATGAGTGCCGCTTCGCACGGCGACACCGCCGCGGTCAAGGATCTGTTAAATCGGGGCGCGGATCCGAATACCCGTGGCTCGAGTCGGCGAACCGCACTGCAATATGCTGCGGAGACCAATCGAATCGAAGTTGCCCGTTTGCTGCTCGATGCGGGCGCCGATGTCGACGGCTATGACCGCGCCCGCCTGACCCCATTGATCATGACGGCGAACCGCGGCTACACGGAGTTTGCCAAGTTGCTGCTGGAGGCCGGGGCTGACGCTAACATTGCTCACGTCAAGGGATGGACGGCGCTGATCGACGCGGCACACAACGGCAACCGCGAGCTCGTGGAGTTGCTGATCAAGCACGGGGCGGAGGTCGTTACCCGGACGCCGGAAGGGCACGCGGCGATCGATTACGCGGCGGCCTCTGGCCACGGCGAGATTGTCCGACGGCTTGCAGCCGCAAGCCGCGGGGGTAAGTGATCTATCCGCGCTAGCGGGTTCGTGATGTTAGTTCACTGAAACCGGTTGCGCTGGTCTGCGCTTTCGCGTGAAACCCAATCCTGCCATTGCTAATCCCATAAGCGGGAGGGCGGGGGGTAACGGAATGGGGTGATAGAGCCAGGCCCCTAAGGTGGGGTCGGACATTTGGTTTAGACGAACGATGTTCGTTTTCATCTCATCAAAAAGACCGCCGTTGGACCAGTTCGTTACGTTCGCAGCGTAGGATCCGGTACCATCCGCTGGGGTGGCGGTCCAGCCGAAGACGTAGTCGTAGCCGTGGGTTGTATCGGTAGCATAAAAATCGGTGAGGAACGCTGGCGCCCACGGGCTCCCGGCTTGGGTGTGGGCGCTGATCCCGCCGGGGAAGGACGGGTTGTAAACCGGAAAGAGCAGGTTGCCAACCTCTTCGTATCGTAGCCCAGGTCCAGCCGGTGAAATCTGCTCCGACGAGTGACCCGGTACAAACACCGCCGCCGGCAGGACAGACCCCGGCGATCTGGGTCCAGCTGTAACCCAGCGTTTCTGATACTTGCCGCCATTCTTTGCCGGCAACGTTGACGGATGCGGCAAATGCGGATGATGTAAGCAGCGATACTGCGCAGGCCACCACCGCTACTGTGTGTCGATAAAGCACGGCTTTTCCCCTCGAGTCTGTTCAGGTTTACAAGGCGTAACGCAATTCTCGTTCCAGAACTACGAGCATGTCTCCAACTTTTGCGGCAAAGGAACCAATCGGGGTTCTCCCGCAACGGAATAACCACTAAACCTTTCCTTCTCGTAGGAAAGGCTCGTTGAAGTAAACACCTTCGAAGATCCGGACGTTCTGACCTGGGTCAGGAACCTGATAGAAAGCGGCGATTCATGAAATCACGCCGACCGATTGGGATTCGGTGGGGCGGCTGGCGAGAGCACCAAAACACTCTATACTTAGCGCTTTCGCTGGCCGGCGAACGTGCGCTCAGCTTCGGCGACCGCGTTGGCGCAGCGAAACGCACTGGCGTTGTCAAAACGCCGCACCATTAGGAGAGGAGCATACCTGTGGCACGGACTCCGGAACCCATCGAAGCCGCATCCGAACGTATCGCCCGACTGGTCGAGGACGAACAGCGCACGAAACCGAAAGCGGTCAGGGCTGGTGATGTCGTTCCGAACGTCGAGGCGATCACCTGCGAATGGTTGACCGATGTACTGTGTGGTGACGCAGCGGACATCAAAGTGATCGACGTCGAGATCACGCTGGTTAGTGTAGGCACGCACGCGCGGCATCGTTTGCGGCTAACCTACGATCGCGCGCTCGACCAGGCGATGCTGCCGACATTGGTTTTCAGCAAGACGCTACCGTCGGTCGAAAACCGCATGATGGTGGGGATCACCGGTCACGCCCGCACCGAGGGTCGTTTTTATACGCAGATGCGACCCGAACTCGAATTGGAAATCCCGCATTGTTACCATTCCACGGTGGACCGCGGCTCCTGCGCGGCGATCCATCTTCTCGAAGATCTGGTCGAAACGAAAGGCGCGACCTTCACCAACTACGAGACTTACGTCACGCGAGAGATGGCCGAAGATATGGTCGATCTCCTGGCCGGTCTGCACGGCCGCTTCTACGATGACCGCCGATTCGACGACGACTTTAAATGGGTTGCCCGATTTACGAGGTGGTTCATGGGCGGCGTTACGAAACTTCGCGTCGATGAGTCCACCGAGAAGGCGCTGACAAAGGCGGCCGATCTGATCCCCGAGCGCCTGCTTCGCCGGCGCAACGAAATCTGGCCTGCGACGATGGCGGCGCTGAGAGTTCACGAGGAAGAGCCGGAGACCTTTCTGCATTCCGATGTGCATATCGGCAACTGGTATCAAACGGACAACGGTCGTATGGGCTTGTGCGACTGGCAATGCGCCGGCCGCGGGCACTGGTCCAGGGATCTTGCCTACGCGATCTCCGGCGCCCTCACGATCGACGACCGGCGGGCGTGGGAAGTCGGGCTGGTCCGGCGCTATCTGGCCGGCCTGGAGGATGTTTGCGGACGGTCGTTTGATTTCGGTGCAGCTTGGATCCATTACCGTCAGCAGATGCTTCATGCGCTGCTGAACTGGACCCCGACGCTCTGCCCCTCGGAGTACGTACCCGCCACCATGCAAACCGAGGAGGTGTCGCTGACAATGATCGAACGCATGACCGCCGCCATCGACGACCTTGATTCGATCGATAGCTGCAGCACTTCGCCGCAAGGCGGCTGAGATTGGTAAGCATAAACGCACGGTGGTCGACCTGTTTACACAAAACCCCGATGCGGGCTCGCTGAGTCTGGACTGTAAGATGCTTGATAAACCACATCTGACGCAGGTTGAGCGCCTGCTCGCGATCGCGGCGCAGTTTGGCGGATAGGCTGCGCGATTCCCGCCGGGGTGACGGGCGCGGTTGCCTGCCGTAATTCTCGAGTTTACCTGCCGCGTCCCTGGGGCATGTCTTTTTTTCTACTGGATTCCCGCCGGGGTGACGGGCGCGGTTGCCTGCCGTAATTCTCGAGTTTACCTG
>CAZFZX010000054.1:0-18841 GCA_964523765.1 uncultured Enterobacteriaceae bacterium | reverse complement strand
GTGACGGGCGCGGTTGCCTGCCGTAATTCTCGAGTTTACCTGCCGCGTCCCTGGGCAGGTCTATTTTTCTACTGGATTCCCGCGTGCGCGGGAATGACGAGGAGCGTGGGAATGACGAGGGGTGCGAGACTGACGAGGGGTGCGGGGACGGACCGAGATCCGCGGCGCAGTTCGGCGGATAGGCTGCGCGATTCCCGCCGGGGTGACGGGCGCGGTTGCCTGCCGTAATTCTCGAGTTTACCTGCCGCGTCCCTGGGCAGGTCTATTTTTCTACTGGATTCCCGCGTGCGCGGGAATGACGAGGAGCGTGGGAATGACGAGGGGCGCGAGACTGACGAGGGGTGCGGGGACGGACCGAGATCCGCGGTGCCGTATTCATCTTGACTCCGACACACTTTCTACCTTACGTTTGTTAGATTCTTGAACCGGTCATACTGCGATGAACAACCTCGCCAGAAAGACGGACAAGGCGGATTCGTCGCGTTCCCGCATCCTCGACGCGGCGGCCCATTTGTTCCGTAAGGACGGTTACGCTTCGGTCTCGTTGCGCGCCATCGCCGCGGCGGCGGGAATGAAAGCCGGCAGCGTCTACTACCATTTCGACTCCAAACAAACGATCGTAATCGAGATTCTGGACATGGGGATATCCGCTGTTCACGCGGAAGTCGCCCGCACGATAACGAATCTACCGGCGAATGCATCGGCCGGCGACACCGTCCGCGCCGGGATCCATGCGCACCTGCGGGCGCTGTTCGAATTTAGCGACTACACGTCCGCCAATGTGCGCATCTACGGTCAGGTCCCGGAGCCCGTACGCCGGGCGAATCGTAAGGTGCGCAGGGAATATGAAGCACTGTGGGGTGGCATCCTCGAGCGCATCGCCGAGGAGGGCGGCGTGCGAAGCGGCATCGATCTCAACGCCTTCCGGCTCATGTTGATCGGATCGCTCAATGCAACCCTGGAATGGTTCGATACCAAGCGCGATAGCCTGACGGAACTCGGGGACAGCTATGCCGACCTCATGCTGCAGGGCATATTGCCCTGCCGGGAGCTTCAACGATGAGTCGCATCCATAGCCGTATCGATTCCCGTTCGGATACCTTCGTCACCAACCGCGAGCAATACGCCCGTTTAACCGAAACATTGCGCGCGCGTACCGCGGAGGCGATGGCGGGCGGTCACGAAAAGTTGCGTGAACGTCATCGCCAGCGCGGCAAGATCCTCGCCCGTGATCGGATCGACCGTCTCGTCGACCCCGCGACGCCGTTTCTGGAGCTTTCGTCGCTCGCGGCCTGGGGTCAGTACGGCAACGAAGTGCCGGGTGCCGGTATCGTTACCGGGATCGGGATCATCTCCGGCACTCCGTGCATGCTGATCGCGAACGATGCAACCGTGAAGGGCGGGTCATTTTTTCACGAGACGGTGAAAAAGCACGTGCGCGCCCAGGAAATAGCAGGGCAAAATCGGCTGCCCTGTATCTACCTGGTCGATTGCGGCGGTGCCTATCTACCGGATCAGGACCGTGTGTTTCCGGATCGCGATCATTTCGGTAACGGCTTTTATCGTCAATGCCGGATGTCCGCCGACGGGATCCCGCAGATTTCTGCTGTTTTTGGCGGTTGCACCGCCGGCGGCGCGTATATTCCGGCTTTGTCCGACCAATTCGTCATGGTCGAAGGCAATGCCCGTATCCACCTCGGTGGACCCTCCATCGTAAAAATCGCGATCAACGAAACCGTCGACGGCGAGACCCTCGGCGGCGCCGCGATGCACACGCGGGTTTCGGGCGTGTCCGATCACCTCGCGCGCGACGAACCGCACGCGCTCGCCATGGTCCGGGACATGGTCGGCGAACTAAACCTGGTGCGCGATCTCGAGTGCGACGACCCCGTCGAACCTCCCTGCTACGAACCGGCCGAATTGGACGGTGTCGTCAGCGGCGACCGTCGTATTCCGTACGACGTGCGCGAGATTGTCGCGCGGCTCGTCGACGCCAGCGCGTTTCAGGAATTCAAGCCCGAGTGGGGTGATTCGCTCGTCTGCGGTACCGCGAAGATCCACGGGCATGCGGTCGGTATTCTCGGTAACAACGGCGCGCTGTTTTCGGAATCGGCGCTCAAGGGAGCGCATTTCATCATGCTTTGCGACCAGCGCAACATTCCGCTGCTGTATTTGCACAACATTACCGGGTACATGGTCGGCACCGAGGCCGAGCGAAATGGGATCTCCAAAGACAGCGCGAAAATGGTCTACGCGACCTCGATCGCCGATGTTCCGAAGTTGTCCGTGATCCTCGGCGGTTCGTACGGCGCAGGCAACTACGGTATGTGCGGTCGCGGTTTCCGTCCGAACTTTCTGTTTTCCTGGCCCAGCGCCGAGATCGCTACCATGTCCGCCGACATCGCTTCGAACGTGATGCTCGAACTACGTCGAACGAACGTCAAGTTACCACCACCGGAAGCGCACGAATTAGACGAGATCGAAAAAACCGTGCGCGACCAATACGGCGAACAAAGCGATCCCTACTACGCAACCTCGCGTCTCTGGGACGACGGACTCATCGAGCCCAGTCAGACCCGCGATGTCCTCGGCCTGTGCCTGGCGCTCGTGACTTCGGTGCCCGAGCCGGGCCGGCGGACACCGGTTTACCGCATGTAGAGGCGAACGGATGCTGTATTCGAACGTGCTTATCGCCAACCGCGGCGAAATCGCGGTTCGCTTGATCCGCGCCTGCGAACGCCTGGGCTTGCGATCGGTCGCCGTTTTTTCCGATGCCGACGCGACGGCGCCCTACGTGCGGCTCGCAGACGTCGCGGTGCATATCGGCCCCCCGGAGGCGGGCGCGAGTTACCTCAACGTCGACCGGATCATCGACGCCGCTGAGCGCGCCGGCGCCGAAGCGATACACCCGGGTTATGGTTTCCTCGCCGAGAACGCGGATTTCGCCCGCCGTTGCGTTGATTCGGGTCTCGTTTTCGTTGGGCCGTCGGCGGACATCATTGCCGCCATGGGCGCCAAGATAGAAGCGAAGCGCATTGCGACCGCAGCCGGGATCGCTTGCGTCCCCGGATATCACGGCGACGACCAGAGCGATGCGAGGTTTCAGCGGGAGGCCGAGCGGATCGGTACGCCGTTATTGATCAAAGCCAGCGCCGGTGGCGGCGGTCGCGGTATGCGCCGGGTCGATACGCTCGACACCCTGGCGGGCGACCTTGCACTGGCGCGGCGGGAAGCCGAGGCCGCCTTCGCCGATCCCGCACTCCTGCTGGAGAGTTACGTCGAGGCCCCGCGTCACATAGAGGTTCAGATCCTGGCCGACAGGCACGGCAACGTGCGGCATCTGTTCGAGCGCGACTGTTCGATTCAGCGCAACTATCAGAAGATTATCGAGGAAGCGCCGGCGCCGAATCTTGGCGCCGAGCAGCGCGCGCGGATCCTCGGCGATGCGGTGAAACTCGCGACCGAGATCGGCTACGACAACGCCGGTACGGTCGAATTCGTTGCCGATGCGGTGACCGGGGAGGCGTATTTTCTCGAAATGAACACGCGTCTGCAGGTCGAGCATCCCGTCACCGAGATGGTTACGGGATTCGACCTCGCCGAATGGCAATTACGGATCGCCGGGGGCGAAGCGCTGACCTTCGAGCAGTCCGATGTCGCTTGTAACGGCTGGGCGATCGAAGCGCGGGTTGCGGCGGAGGATCCAGCCGCCGGCTATCGGCCTGAAACGGGTACGATCAGTTCCTACGCCGAGCCCGCAATGGCGGAATTGCGGATCGACAGCGGCGTCGAATGCGGCAGCCTAGTGTCGCCGTATTACGATTCCATGATCGCCAAGGTCATTGCGAAGGGAGCGGATCGGGACTCCGCGATCCGCAATCTGCGTCGCGGATTGACTCGCTTTCGTATCGGCGGCGTCGGTGTGAACACGGGATTTCTGTACGACGTCCTCGGCCTGGAGGAATTTCGCGCGGGACGTCATTTGACGAGCTGTTTGCCGGCCGCGTTTCCGGACGGCTGGAAGCCGCCGCCGGTCACGGCCTTCGATGCGGCGCTCGCCGCACTCGCCCGACATATTCGTTTTGAATCGGGCGGCGGTCAAACGCCGTGGTCCACGCTCGGGGCATGGCGCCTCAGCGAGCAAGCGGGGCGCAACGGCAGAGCGTACTATTATCTCCGCGCAGGCGAGGCGACGTTCGACGACGTTACCGTGTTGGGGCGGGCCGGGACCTATACGGTCGAGTACGCCGGGCGAACGGTCCTCTCGGTCCGGTACGCGACCGTGCGGGACGATTGTCTGCTCTTTCAACAAGACGATCGGCAGCAACGCATTGGTGTGTTGGTCGCCGACACCGAAGTAACACTCCATAGAGATACCGACAGCCCGGCCTTCAGCGTCTGTACCGCCGAAGACGTGCTGTTGGATGACCCGGAAGAAGCGGTGGCCGGGGGCGACTCGGTCGTCGCGCCGACACCCGGGCTCGTCACCGAGGTGCTCGTCTCGACCGGCCAACGCGTCGAAGCCGGCGAGCCCGTGATTGTCATGGAGGCCATGAAGCTGTTGCAACAACTCCATGCGCCGGTGAGCGGCGTCGCGCAAAGCATCCACTGTCGACCCGGCGACACCGTCGACGGCGGGGACTGTCTGGTATCGATCGAACCCACCGGGACGGACAACGAAAAACAGGAAGGTTCCAATGATTGACAAGAGTATCTATTGCAACGAGCAGCACGAAATGCTGCGCGAGACCATCAGGCGTTTTGTCGACGCCGAGGTCCGGCCGTACGCCGACCAATGGGAACTCGACGGCATGACGCCTAGAAGCACGCTGCGTCAAATGGGAGAGCTCGGCCTGCTCGGGATCCGCTATCCGGAAAAGTACGGCGGATCCGAACTCGACACGATTGCAACCGTCATTTTCGCCGAAGAACTCGGCCGCTCGACTTACGGCGGCTTCGCGGTCACGGCGCTCGTCCACACCGACATGGCATCGCCACACCTCGCCAACGCGGGGAACGAGGCGCAACGAGACAAATACATGCCTGGGATCGTCACCGGTGAAACGATCACCGCGGTCGCCGTTAGCGAGCCGGATGCCGGGTCCGACGTCGCCGGCCTGCGGACGCGCGCCGTCGCCGATGGCGACGACTGGGTGATCAACGGCAGCAAAATGTTTATCACAAACGGCGTGCACGCCGATCTGTATTTTGTTGCCGCCCGGACCGACCCGTCGGTGAAGGGTTCGCGCGGCATCACGATGTTCTTGGTGGAAGCGGGCACCGAAGGATTCCGTGTCGGGCGCGAACTCGACAAAATGGGCTGGCGCAGCTCCGATACCGCCGAACTCGTTTTCGAAGATTGTCGGGTGCCGGCCGAGAACATCGTCGGTGAGGTCAACAAGGGCTTCTACGCGATCATGATGAACTTCCAGAATGAGCGGCTCGTCGTCGGCGCCCAAGCGATGGGGGAGGCGCAGCAGGCGCTCGACATGACCATCCAGTACGTCCGCGAGCGCAAGGCTTTTGGCGGCGTTTTGTGGGACAAGCAAGTCATCCGCCAGCGCCTGGCCGAGCGCCAGGGCGAGGTCGCTGCCGCCCGCCAACTGCTGTACCACACGGCATGGCTGGACGCCCAAGGCCTCGATTGCGTGCAGGAAGTTTCGATGGTCAAAGCGCTGTGCGCCGAATTGAACAACAAACTGCTATACGACTGTCTGCAGTTTCACGGCGGCGCTGGCTATCTGCGCGAAACCGGCATCGAGCGGATGGTACGCGACGCGAGGGTGGAAACCATCGGCGGCGGCGCGACCGAAGTGATGCTGGAAGAGGTGGCAAAAAGGCTGTGAGCGACCGGTCGACCGGCGCCGACCGCTTTGTCGATTGTGATCAAATAAGGGGGAGGAGGGGACACTGCTCAGTTCACCACTTAAGCGCGCGCGAGGTCGTTTTCGGGGATACCCTGCGGCACAGGTTCCGTGCGAGACGCGCGGAATAACATCGCCCATACTCACGTGGCCACATCCGGGATACCTTGCGCTGGCGCCCAAGCTATCCATCCTCGGCAACCGCAAAACAGCGGGTAAGAGAAAGATTACCAGCGCTTGGGCAGGCGGCGGGAGGTATGGAAAACGCGCAATATCTCAATGTATTGAAGGCGAGGCCTGACGCGGTAAGGTACGACATAGCGTGTGTCTGGCACGACTAGCTCGCGGGTGCCATGAATGCGGCCGGGATGACCAAGGGCAGGGTTGTCGGTTAGGAGATTGATCGCATCGACAATGCGTCGTACCACGAGTCGAGCAGCTTCAGGGTCGTCCTGGGCAATGTACTCGGCTTCATCATCAAGGTTCTGTAGCGCCTTGTTTAGCCACTTAACCTGCATCAGTACCCCACTTGCCTAGTCTCTTGCTTACAGCACGGTCGGAGGCAAAATCGCCATTATCGGCTTCCTTGATTGCGTCTTTGATCTCTTGGATCTGCCATTCGTTGAGTTCTACGAAGTCCCGAAGCGCCTCGGCAGCCAGAAAGGACTTGGACCGGTTTGTCGCTTCAGCCAGTTGGTCGAGGCGCTGTTTAAGCTCGGGTTCAAGTCGAATGGTCATCGTAGTGGACATAGCGATATCTCAGTTGTGTTCGGATGTACACACTATAACATAGTTGAACAGTTGAACAGTTGAACAGTTGAAAGAGAGAAGGGGACACTGCAGTTAGCTACTTACGCGAGCTAGGGCGACCTTTTTTCCCCGCCAGAGTCCTGGTGTCTAGTCACCCACGAAATCCGTCGGTTGAAGAAGATCCAGAGCACGATGTACCCGGCGCGGTTCAGTATGTCTGGAAAAGTAAAGTCCGCGCAAAGCACCAAAAAGTTTACAGGAGAAAGGGTTGCGGAGAGGCAGCCGGAATGATCTGTTTTTCACTGAAAAATGTTTAGAAACTGGATTTTCTTGTCAAGTATTCTACGAGCGCATCCAGTTCATTGTTTGTTATTTCAGTTCGTCTAAAGGCAGGCATTGATTTAGTCCCTGCCCGAACAATTGTAATAATTGCCTCTGGATGCAAGTCTGTTCTTTCTTCAAGTTCTTCAGGTATCTTCGTTCCATCATATTTGAAACGAAGCGCGATAGTGCCTGGATGCTCCATGGCACCCGGCGCGTGGCAGTGACCACACCAATGGTTAAATGTGTTTTTCCCCATTGCGTGCTCGCCTTCAAGAAACTCCGGATACATCTCAGTGTTTTCGTCAATAATTCTCTGAGTAATCTCTGAGATGTCTCCGACCGGTATGAATTCAGATTCAGGTCCAAAAGTCATAAATGTACTGACGCCAAAGTAAGCGGCTACTGCCAGGGCGGGGATTACAACCAGACACCAGATTACGAAGCCCCGCCTCAGTGCGGGGTTTTTTCTTTTTCGCCCTAGCCCGCGTTTCTCACCAGTTCGGCGCGCCGAGGCCCTTCGAGGTGCTTACCTACCGAGTAGTTCGGCGATGCGCTCGGGGTTGAGATCCTTCCCGCTGACGATGATGTCGTCTACCTGGAGCGCCGGCGAGGTCCTGATATTATTGCTCGCCATCAATTCGGCGGCTGCCTCATCCATCATCAAGTCCTTGACGGTAAATTCGATGCCCTGGCTTTTGAGGTAGTCTTTGAGCCGCTCGCACGGCGCGCAGAGCGGTGTCGAATACACAATCACGTGGCGGGTCATGCTCAGATCTCGCCCTTGTCTTTTAACTCTCGGTAGCGCTGCTTCCCTTCTATCCAGTTGTCGTATGCCTCGCCTTCCAGGAACGGTTGCTCTTCGCTGAAGATCAGCTCTTTCCATTGCGTGCCTTTTGACCATTCGAATGGCGCCACCACCGTTGTGCGCGGTTGTTGGGCCTGCGCCAACAGATCGAGCGCCCTGCCCACGATTTCGCGCTGCATGGGTTCGTCATACGGCTCCCCGCAGGGGTTGCCCAGGGGGAAGTCGGTGAATACCAGCCTCGCCACGCCGCAATGTTCGATGATGTCGCGCGCGGTCGCGATCACGACCGTCGGCAGTCCGTGCTGTTCGAGGTAGCGGGCAACCAGACTCACGGTCTGGTGGCACACGGGTCATATCGGGACCAGCACGACCGCGTCGACTGCGTCTTCGCGGCAACGCTTCAGCACCTCCGGAGCGTCGATCTCCAAGGTCCGGCGCTGGCTGTAGGCGGTGTAGACGCCGTGGGCCCGGGGCGCGATGTCCGCGCAATGCCCCGACGCCGCCAACTCCTGCAGCCGCGTAATGGGGAAGAAGGAGTTAACGTCGTCCAGATGCGTCGCGTTGACGTCATAGTGTTCCTGCGGACTGTAGAGCGCCTCAACCGAGGTATCGGCGGGGATCGAGTAGACGCTGCCGACGAGAAACTGCTCGTGCGGATCGGCGCCGTCTTCGTTCGCCTTGATGGCGATGTCGCTGGTCGATACCAAGGCGATCCGGCATTCGGACAAAGGCCGGGTCAGGCGGGTAAAGGGCACCTCGTCGAAGTGTGCCCACTGGTACGGTTTCTCGTAACCGATGGACTCGTAGTAGGCGCGCGTTTTGTCGATATAGCGGACGTAGCTCACGGTGCTCCTCGTTTACCGCCGCCGGATCGCGCGGCGAGAAGCCTGCGTTACGCCGCCCACGAGAATTTCGCGAAGTGACCATTGTTGCCGGCACCGTCGAGATCGAGATCGAGCCCAAAACAATCCAGGTGGGTTTGCGCCGATTTCGCCAGCGCAAGCTTCGTGTTGGCGGGATGGCCGACGTTGTCGATGAAAATCGGTTCGCCGTTGTCGAGCCGCGACAGCACGCCTTCGACGACGAACTTGAGTTTGTCGCGTACGGTTACCGAGCGATTGACGCCGTCCATCTGAACGTCGATCGGCTGGTATTCGACGCCGCGAAAGTCGGTGACCAGGTTTTCCCGGATCATGCCGGGAGGACCGCCCGCTTCACCGCTGGCGATGGCCGCAAGGGCACGGCGTTGTTCGTCGTTAGCGTCGTCGTCGACGATGGCACCGAAAACCCAATTGCCATCGGCCATGACCTTACCGGACTTCACGACGAGCACGAATTTGAGCCCCGTCAGGTCGACGCCGTCGCAAGCGCCGTCGTCTATGCGGAATACGAGCAACGCGGTGCAATGGTCATAGGTGACCTCACCCTGGGGATTGGTGAATATGCACGGGCATAGATAATCGCAGTTGCAGCTTTCCATGTACTCGCCGCTGATCGCCCAGGTCGGTTGTGCCATCGCCTTATCCTCCTGCAAGCATTTTCGAATGAACTCGTGCCGAATCGATGGTAACTCAGAATACTCGTGCCGTGCTATTTTCGAAAGTGTCCCCAAATCGTCCGGCGGTGAGCCTTGTGGCTAGCCGTCGCTGGTCGGCCCCGCCAACGGCCGTGCTTGCGGCGGTGAGCGAACGCGGCTTCGAGCTCGCGCATAGCGCTTCCCAGGTTTTCGGGACCCGTGAGACAGTTGACGCTCCTTCTTCGCCCGTCTACTATTTCGGTATATCCCACCCCTAGGGGGTAGGGCTACGAAGGAGAAAACCGATGAAACTGAGTATCAAAGGGATGAGTTGTGGTCATTGCGTTACTGCCGTCACCAATGCCTTGGAAGCTGTGCCCGGAGTGACAGAGGTGAGTGTGGATCTGGAGGCTGGGAGCGCAGAGGTCGGCGGCGACGCCGATCTTCAGATCCTGATCGATACCGTCGAAGAACAAGGATACAAAGCCGAAGCGCGGTGACACAGAAGAAACCGAATGGCGGTTTACGGCTCGGTGAGCAGCCGCGGCAGGATACGCGGCGCCGGCTGGCGTCGATCCGGGGTCACGTCGAGGGCATCCAACGGATGCTCGATGAAGATTGTACGTATTGCGTGGATGTTTTGAAGCAAATCAAAGCGGTCCAGGGCGCCTTGGACAAAGTCCGCGACGTCGTCCTCAAACATCATTTGCACGACCACGTCGTCAACGCGCAGGAACGGGGAGACGTCGACAAAATCGTGCAGGAGTTAATGGAAATTCTGAAATATCGCTGAGCGGCCGAGTTATCGACGTCATGAACGAGCAAATCATCGTGGGAGTTGGTGGTATGAGTTGCGCCGCTTGCGTGCGGCGCCTCGAGATCGCCTTGGGCAAGGTGCCGGGAGTCTTGGATGCCGAGGTCAATTTGGCGACCGAGACCGCTGCCGTCACCGTTGCTGATCGATCGGTCGACTCCGAGCAGATATCGGGGGCCATCGAAAAAGCAGGTTTCATCCCGAGACCGAAGAAGACCGCCACGAATACCGGGATCGCCGCCGACCAAGCTTCGTCTGAGGCCGAAGCCACCACGCTGCGCAAAGAGCTTTCTTTTGCCGTCGTGTTCACTTTGCCGTTGGTATTGATCGCCATGGGGCCGATGGTATCTGCGCCGTTCGGCGATCTTCTCCGTGCCGTCGCGCCGGTCGCGCTATGGCATTGGTTCGAACCATTACTGGCGGCTCCCGTGTTGCTTTGGGCCGGGCGGCGGTTTTTCCAACAGGGTTGGTCGGAGCTGAAACACCGCAGCCCGGGTATGAATTCGCTCGTCGTACTGGGAGCCGGTGCCGCTTTTTTGTACTCCTGCCTGGCCCTCGTGGCGCCGAATGTTTTTCCGGAGGGAACTGCACACCTGTATTTCGAAGCTTCGGCCGTCATCGTCACGCTGATCCTGGTCGGGCGCTACCTGGAGGCGATTGCGAAGGGCCGGACATCCAACGCCATGCGCCAGCTTCTGCAATTGCAGGTACGCACCGCGCGCGTCGTCCGCGACGGCGAAGAACAGGATGTCTCCGTCGAGGCGCTCGTCCTCGACGACATCGTCAGCGTTCGGCCCGGCGAACGGGTAGCGCTCGACGGGGTCGTGGTTGAAGGCCAGTCCTATGTCGACGAAGCGATGCTGACCGGCGAACCTTTGCCGGTCAACAAGGTCGTTGGCGCGGAGGTTGTCGGCGGCACCGTTAATCAGTCGGGCGGGTTCCGTTTCCGCGTGACGCGCATTGGCAACGACACGGTCCTGGCCCAGATCATACGGCTGGTGGAAGAGGCGCAGTCGGGGAAACCGCCTATCCAACGGGTCGCCGACCGAATCGCCGCGGTCTTTGTTCCCCTGGTCGTTCTGACAGCACTGGTCACCTTCGTTGCCTGGATAGTTTTGGGGCCGGCGGCGTCTTTGAATTATGCCTTCATCGCCTCGGTCAGTGTCTTGTTGATCGCTTGCCCGTGCGCGATGGGCCTGGCGACACCGACCGCGATCATGGTCGGCAGCGGTCGCGGTGCGGCCCTGGGGGTTTTGTTTCGCAGCGGCGGCGCGCTCGAGTCGTTAGCAAAGGTGGACACCGTTTTTCTGGATAAGACCGGTACCCTCACGAGCGGCATCCCGAGCCTCACCGATCTGCACGTATACGATTTCGATGAAGATCGCCTATTGACCCTCGTGGCGTCGGCGGAGGCGCGCAGTGAACACCCGCTGGGTCGCGCGCTCGTCGAGGCCGCGCGCGAACGCGGTCTCGATAGTGTCGAGGTATCGGATTTCAGTGCCGAGGTGGGCCAAGGTATTTCCGCTTGCGTCGACGGACACCGGCTGCTCGTTGGCGCCGACAGGCTCCTGGCCGACGCAGGAATTTCGGTGGTAGAAGAAGAGGCCGTTGCCCTAGCGATGAGTGGACAGGGAAAGACGCCGCTTTATGTCGCGATCGATGGCAGGCTCGCCGCCGTGATGGCCGTGGCGGACCCGCTGAAGTCCGAAAGCAAGCCCGTGATCGAAGCTCTGCACCGTATGGGGCTGGAGACGAACATCATCAGTGGCGACAATCAAAAGACGGTCTCGGCGATCGCTCGCGAGCTACACGTCGACCGGGCGATTGGCGAGGTACTGCCGGGGGATAAGGCGGCGGCCATCAGCCGCTGTCAGGCCGCCGGGATGAAGGTGGCGTTCGTCGGTGACGGCATCAACGATGCCCCGGCATTGGCCCAAGCCGACGTCGGCATTGCGATCGGTACCGGTACGGATATTGCCATGGAGGCCGGAGAAGTGATCCTGATGTCGGGCGAATTGACCGGCATGATCAACGCGATCCGCCTGTCCCGCCGCACCTTGCGGACTATCAGGCAGAATTTCTTTTGGGCCTACGCTTACAACATCGCGCTGATCCCGATCGCGGCCGGCGTTCTTTATCCGGCGACCGGCATATTGTTGAACCCGATGCTCGCGGCCGCGGCCATGAGCGTATCGAGTCTCCTGGTGCTGACTAATTCGCTGCGCTTGCGACACTTTAGGTCGGATGTGCAACCTGCCTTGTGACCTTAGACAGAGATGATCCGATGACAGAAGACACCCCCGATATTGCCGCTGCGCTGGGCGTCGAAGAGGTGGCGGCGTTGCCGACCGTGTTTGCCGATGACTTGCTCAAGGGCCAGGTCGTGTTGGTCTCCGGTGGCGCCGGCGGTATCGGTTTCGCGACTGCGGTGTTATGCGGCCGCCTCGGCGCGACGATTGTGTCGTGCAGTCGCGATCCGAAAAAGATGGCATGGTTACGCGACAGCCTCGAAGAACTCGGGATCGCTTCCTTTACGCGTCCATTAACGATTCGCGATCCGGATCAAGTGGCCGACTTGATGGCGGAGGTGTGGGAGCGCTACGGGCGGCTCGACGTGCTGATCAACAATGCCGGCGGCCAGTTCGCAGCCCCGGCGCTCGACATCACGCCGAAGGGTTGGAACGCGGTTATCGATACGAATCTCAACGGTTCCTGGTACATGATGCAGGCCGCGGCCCGTCAATGGCGCGATCAGGAGCAGCCGGGATGCATCATCAACGTGGTCGCGGTGCTCGGCATGTGCAACGGCAGCGGTATTCCTCATACCGTTGCGGCGCGCGCCGGCGAGATACATCTGAGTAAGGCGTTGAGCGTAGAGTGGGCGCCGCACGACATCCGCGTCAATTGTGTCGCGGTCGGGGTCGTCGCCAGCCCCGGGCTCGCCAACTATCCGGAAACGGCGCGCCCCAGCTTCGATCACAACCCGATGCGGCGGGCCGGCAGCGTTCATGATATTGCCCAGGCCTGCGTGTATCTGGCGGCGCCCTCGGGTCATTTCATCAATGGCACGGTGCTCACCGTCGACGGTGGAGCCGATGTCTGGGGCGAATACTGGCCGCTCGGTCGGCCGGACTATTTTGAGGTCGAATACTGAGCCGCGCTAAATAGCTGTTCCAAATTATCGATCAGTTTCGGAATAAGGGCCGGCGGCCGTGCATCGTCACTTTCATGCCGTCCCCAGATCAAGCCCGGGGTGACGGGCGTGGGTATAAGCACGAAAGTGAAGTTTCTTTTGGAACGCCTATTTAGTCCTGTTTTTGCGAGGCACTAAGCGACTGGTCGAGATCCCAGAAGATATCCTCGAGGTCTTCCAGACCGACCGAGATGCGGATCATGTCGGGGCTGATCCCCGCTTCGAGTTGCTCTTCATCCGTCAACTGCTGGTGGGTGGTACTGGCCGGGTGGATGATCAAACTCTTGGCATCGCCGACGTTCGCCAGATGCGAGTGCAATTTGGCGGCCTCGATGAACCGGCGCCCGGCATCTCGCCCGCCCTTGATGCCGAAGGTAAAGATGGCGCCCGGTCCCTTCGGCAGATATTTTTGCGATCGTTCATAGAATTCGCTGTCCGGCAGGCCCGCGTAATTAACCCACGGCACGAGCGGGTGGTCGTTCAACCACTCGGCCACGGCCCGCGCGTTATTCACATGCCGCTCCATCCTCATCGATAGGGTCTCGAGACCCTGTAGAAACAAGAAGGCGTTGAACGGACTCATGCAGGTGCCGAGATCGCGCATGATCTCCACGCGCGCTTTGAGAATGTAGGTGAAATTCCCGAACGTCTCCCAATAACGCATACCGTGGTAGCCGGGCGATGGTTCCACCATCTCGGGGAAGGTGCCGTTGTCCCACGGGAATTTACCGCTGTCGACGATGACCCCGCCGATGCTGGTGCCGTGGCCGCCGATAAACTTGGTCGCGGAATGCACGATGATATCGGCGCCGTGCTCGAAGGGCCGGCACAAGTACGGCGTGGCGAAGGTATTGTCGATCATCAACGGGATCTTGTTCTCGTGAGCGATGTCGGCAACCGTTTCGATATCGAAGATATCGGCCTTCGGATTACCGATGATCTCGCCGTAGAAAAGCTTGGTCTTCGGCGTCATCGCCCGGCGAAAGCTATCGGGATCGGCGGCGTCGACGAAATGGACCTTGATGCCCATGCGCTTGAAGGTCAGCGCGAACTGATTGTAGGTGCCGCCGTACAAGGTGTTCGACGACACCATCTCGTCACCCGCCTCCAGCAGCGTCGTGATCGCGGTGAGCTGACAGGCCTGGCCCGAGGCACACGCCAGCGCTCCGACGCCACCCTCCAGCGTCGCCACCCGTTCCTCGAAGGCGGCGGTCGTCGGGTTTCCGATCCGGGTATAGATATTGCCGAATTTGTTCAGGGCAAACAGGTTGGCGGCGTGGTCCGAGTCCTCGAACACATAGGAACTCGTTTGATAGATCGGCATCGCGCGAGCCCCCGTCGTTGGGTCGGGCACTTGCCCCGCGTGCAGCATTTGCGTGTTGAAACCGAAATCGAATTTTTCAGCCATTGCTGGGTCCTTTCATTGTTCTGGTGGGTAGGCGTTAGGCGGCTCTAAACGGATGTTCCCAAAGTCGCTTCACTTATATCGTTGCCCAACTGCCGTCTCCCCGGACTCGATCCGGGGCCGGTATCACGGTGATGATAGTTGGCCATCGGCCTTCAATCGGAAACCGCTCGACGTTTTTGGAACGCGTATCTAGACGAAATGGGAATCGTCGCGGTTCGCCGTGATTACGCCGCTGTTCAAGCCGACGACGTCGAGACCGAAATCCTTCTTCCCATAAAAGCGGCAGTGTTCGATCTTCACGCAGCGGTCCATCACGACTTCCATGCCCTCGGCGCGGGCCTTGTCCGCAGCTTCTTCGTTGATCACGCCGATCTGTAGCCAGAAGACCGAAGCGCCTACTTGCTTGGCCTCGTCGACTATCGGCATTACGGTTTCGGGACGTCTGAATACGTCGACGATATCGACCGGTTGTTCGATCTCGAGCAGAGACTTGTAGCACGAGACGCCCAGGATCTCCTCATATTGAGGGTTCACCGGGTACACGGTGTAGCCTTTGCTCAGCATGTGGACCATCGCGCGATAGCTGGCCCGCGTCGGGTTGCCAGATACCCCCACCATCGCGATGCGGCGATATTTGAGAAGGATGTCCTTAGTCCGTTCGGATAAAGACCCAGTCATGATGCCTGCGTATTCCGGCATGTCGTGTCCCCGTTTACTGTGTTGTTCGGAAGGCCTGGTGACGAGACGATAGGGTAGAGACACTAATTCGTCTATTGAGTCCGGTCAAGGGTGGACCCCGAGGTGAGCCGCCGCGGCATCATGAATATCGACAGTGCTATGAACGATACGAACGAGTACGTTGTCCGCACTAAGAGGCGACAATTCGTCCGTGGTATTTCCCCCAACGCTATTCAGGCAACGTCTCGCCGGAGCCACCAAAATCCGCCGGCATGTCTTTGAATTTGGGCAGGCCGTCTTTCATAGAGACGGTTTTTTCCGAGTAGTACACGTGCAGGCTCGGTGTGTGTTCAATCCCCGGCACCGTGTTCAGATAAACATCGGCCATGTTGAGGCCCGGGTGAGCGGTAAAAATATGACCGCCACAGGTCTTGCAAAACTTGCGATGACTGTTTTCTGTCTTGGCAAAGGTGCCGATGTTCTCCGCACCTTTCGTGACTGTGACACTGTCGGCGGGCCACAGGCTGAACGCGTTGATCGGCGCCCCGGCCCACGTTGTGCAATCGTTGCAATGGCAATAGCCCATGGCCTGAGCCTCACCAGAAACCTCGAATTCGACCGCGCCGCAGAAGCAAGCTCCTCGTTCCGCCATGATGACCCCCTCGTAAAGTTGAGTAATGCTCGGCCCCGTATGTATCGCGAGCCATCTTGACGTGACACTCTAAAGCATGCCGTGAGGCGAGGGCAAATGATAATCATAGAACGGGTGCTTGTGGAATTGGCGCGTTCCCCGGGGTACTAATTCGCCGGGTGGCAACGACACCGCCTTAGTGCTTGAGATAACGATTCTATCTGCATGAGCACTCACCGGACTTTCGAAACGGATCGATATTTTGGAGTCCCCGTTTAGAGTCTGCAGATCACTTCATTACCGAACTCCCGGATCATTTCGCGCCCGTCGGTACCGCAGACATTCAGCGCGATGTTCGTGATACCGACGTCTTCCAGAGCATGGATGCGATCGATGATCTCTCCGGCAGAGCCGGTCAGAGTCGCGAGTTTGACGAGTTCGGGTGTAATGAATTCTTCTTCGCCCGGGCGCAGTACGCAACCGGAAGTAAGATTCGAGGTGTAGACGGAGTCCATCGACCGTCTCCTCGGCAAGTTGGTCGACAAGTCGTCGCGTTGTGCAGCGCAGTAATCAGTACGCCGCCCAACTCGACGGCGATGGTCTCATCCTAACAAATTCGGCTGCCACCACAGGGCGCCGGTAGCCGATACGCAATCCCGAGGGCGCGCGGTTACACTACGGGCTGCAGCGTGACCTCAGGATCCGGTCGCGCTGCGCATAGAAATTGAAATGCGGGGGAGGGGATACCGTGTCGGGAAGTCGAAGGATCATTGTCGGGGTCGCGTTGACGATCGCGACGTCATTCGCCGCGGCCGAGACTGTTGTCAACGATGAATCCTTGTCCGATCTGTCGGACGGCAGCAACTGGCTGGCCTACGGCCGTACCTACCATGAGCAGCGTTACAGCCCGGTATCGGCGATCAATACCGAAACCGTGAAGCGTCTAGGTCTCGATTGGGTGATGGAACTACCCGAGGACCGTTCGTTGATCGGGACGCCCCTGGTGGTCGACGGTGTCCTGTATTTCACCGGCAGCTTCAGCATTACTCGCGCGGTGGAGGCCAAGACCGGCAAGCTCTTGTGGGAATACGATCCGAAATCGATCGAGCATGCCGGCGACCGCTTGAAGATCATGTGGGATTCGAGCCGCGGCCTCGCGTTCTGGAACGGCAAGGTCATCATCGCGACGATCGATGGGCGCCTCGTCGCGATCGATGCGAAGACAGGCCAAAGAGTGTGGGAGACGATGACCGTTGACCCGCGTAAGGCCTTCTATATCACCGGCGCGCCCAAGGTCTTTCGCGGCAAAGTCATCATCGGCAACGGCGGCACCGAGCAGGAGGCCGCCCGCGGCTACGTCACCGCCTATGACGCGGAGACCGGAAAACTGGTTTGGCGTTTTTACGTGGTGCCGGGTAATCCCGCCGACGGTTTCGAGAGTCCGGCGATGGAGATGGCAGCCAAGACCTGGACCGGCGAGTGGTGGAAGTTCGGCGGCGGCGGCAACACCTGGAACGGCATCACCTACGACCCGGATTTCAACACGGTGCTCATCGGTACCGGCAACGGCTCGCCGTGGAACCGTAAGATCCGCAGCCCCGGGGGCGGTGACAACTTGTTTCTATGTTCGATCGTCGCGCTCGACGCCGATACCGGTGAATACCAATGGCATTATCAAACCGTCCCCGGCGAGACTTGGGACTACAATTCCAACATGGACATCGTGCTTGCGGATCTGAAATACCGCGAGCAGACGATCAAGGCCTTGATGCACGCGCCGAAGAACGGCTTTTTCTACGTCATCAACCGCGAAAACGGCGAGCTTTTGTCGGCCGAGAAAATCGCCAAGGTGACCTGGGCCAGTCATATCGATCTGAAGACCGGTCGCCCGGTGGAGATCCCCAGCGCACGTTACGAGGATGGGCACGAAATCGTTTGGCCGAGTCCCTTCGGCGCGCACAACTGGCACGCGATGTCCTACAACCCGAACACCGGGCTGGTCTATATTCCGACCATCGAATTGCCGGCGACGTTTTCCGATCAGGGTATCGATCTGACGGCGTGGAAATCACCGCATTTCAAAATAAGCGTCGGTGTCCAATTCGGTATCGAGGACACTCCGGGTGACATCGGCACGGCGTCGCTGCAGGCCTGGGATCCGATCCGTCAAAAGGAAGTCTGGAAGGTCCCGCTGCCGAACAATTGGAATCCTGGGACCTTGACCACGGCCGGCAATCTCGTCTTTCAAGGGTCCGCCGATGGCGAATTCTCGGCCTATCAAGCAGAAACCGGCGAGAAACTCTGGTCCGTCGACGTCGGCTCCGGGATCTCGGCGCCGCCGATCACCTACGTCGTCGATGGCAGGCAGTACCTCTCTCTGCTGGTCGGGTGGGGCGGCGCCGGTTTGATCTCGGGCACGCTCGCCGCCCAGCACGGGTGGTCCTTTCGCAAGCACCCGCGGCGTCTGTTGACTTTCGCCCTCGATGCGACGACGCCAATGCCGTCGTCGCCGCCGCCGTTTTTCCCGCAGCCGATCGATCGAGCGGAATTTGCGGTCGACGAGGCGCTCGCGCAATACGGCCTCAGTATCTACTCGCAGGCGTGTTTCCTGTGCCATGGCAGCGGACTCGTCTCCGGCGGTTATGCGCCGGATCTGCGGGCTTCTCCGCTCGTGCTGTCACGCGAAGCCTTTACCGACGTCGTCAAGCATGGGGCGAAGCGAAGCGGCGGTATGCCACGTTTCGCCGAGTTCGGTGATCGCGAAATCGACGGACTGATGCATTACGTGAGACAACAAGCGAGGAAGGCGGTAGCCCGCTAGATAATTGATCCGAAATGCGCTTCACGTTGTTCCTAGG
>CAZFZX010000053.1:0-22695 GCA_964523765.1 uncultured Enterobacteriaceae bacterium | reverse complement strand
CTAGCCCGCATGACGGGTAGCGTCGCGCATCCGGATGTACGAACAATGCCGGTACGGCTCGGTGTTCTCGGTATCCCGGGTGGTTTATTCTTTGAACTTGTCTGTGCAACAGGGCGGAGAACACCTCGTGACGACCATTAAGCAAGAAGATGTGATCCAGAGCGTGGCGGACGCGCTGCAGTATATTTCTTATTACCATCCCCCGGATTACGTCGCGAGCCTTGCGCGGGCCTACGAACTTGAAGAATCGCAGGCCGCGAAGGACGCCATGGCGCAGATCCTGATCAATTCACGGATGTGCGCCGAAGGTCGGCGCCCGATCTGTCAGGACACCGGGATTGTGACGGTATTCTGCGTGCTTGGGATGGATGTTCAATGGCAAACCGAGCGGAGCCTCGACGACATGATCAACGAGGGTGTTCGCCGCGCGTATTCGCACCCGGACAATAAATTGCGTGCTTCGATTCTGGCGGACCCGGCCGGGGCGCGGACTAATACGAAAGACAACACGCCCGCGGTCGTTCACGTGACCGTAGTGCCGGGGTCACGGCTTGATATCACCGTCGCCGCCAAGGGCGGGGGATCGGAGAACAAATCCAAATTCGTCATGCTCAATCCCTCCGACAGTGTGAGCGATTGGGTGCTGAATACGGTGCCCACAATGGGGGCCGGTTGGTGCCCGCCGGGGATGCTCGGTATCGGCATCGGCGGGACCGCCGAGAAAGCGATGCTAATGGCGAAGGAATCGCTGATGGAGCCCATCGATATACAGGAACTCATCGCGCGCGGTCCGGTCGATGGCATCGAGGAATTGCGTATCGAACTCTATCGGAAAGTGAATGCACTCGGGATTGGTGCTCAGGGGCTCGGCGGTCTGACCACGGTGTTGGACGTCAAGATCAAGGACTTTCCGACCCACGCGGCGTCTAAACCCGTCGCCATGATCCCGAATTGTGCGGCGACTCGGCATATTCATTTCACGCTCGACGGATCGGGTGTGGCAAAGTTGCCGACACCGAAACTCTCGGCTTGGCCCGAAATCAGCTGGTCCGCCGGTGACAATGCTCGGCGGGTGAATTTGGATACCGTGACGGCGGCGGAGGTGGCTGCTTGGAAACCGGGGGAAATGCTTCTGCTGAACGGGGCAATGCTGACCGGACGCGATGCCGCCCACCAGCGGATCCAGGACCTGTTCGCCCGTGGCGAAACCTTACCCGAAGGAGTCGATTTCAAGAATCGTTTCATCTACTACGTCGGGCCGGTCGATCCCGTTCGCGACGAAGTCGTCGGTCCAGCCGGTCCGACCACCGCAACGCGGATGGATCAGTACACCGAGATGATGCTCGCCCGAACGGGTCTGCTCGGTATGATCGGAAAAGCAGAACGCGGCCCGGCGGCGATCGAGGCGATCAAGGCGCACCGGGCGGTATACTTGATGGCGGTCGGAGGCGCCGCATATCTGGTGTCCAAGGCGGTGCGGTCGGCGCGCGTGATTGCTTTCGAAGACCTCGGCATGGAGGCGATCCGTGAATTCGTCGTCGAGGACATGCCGGTCACCGTGGCGGTCGACTCCAACGGGGAGTCTGTCCACAAAACCGGTCCGCAAGAATGGCGCGCCCGGATCGAAAGAATACCGGTCGCGATCGAGACTTAGACGATTCGATCACGCGTCGATGGCGACTTCGGCCTCGATTTCGACCGGCAGGCCGAATGGTAATTCGGCCATGCCGACAGCCGAGCGCGCATGCGCGCCGCGTTCGGGACCGTATACTTCCACAATCAAGTCGGTACAACCATTGATCACGATCGGCTGCTGGTTAAACCCGGCTGTCGAATTGACCATACCGAAGATCCGGAGCCAAGCCGAGACCCGGTCCAAGTCGCCGAGTTCTCGTTTGAGGCTCGCGAGCATCGAGAGCGCGGTTAGGCGTGCGGCTTCCTGTGCCGCTTCCAGCGATACTTCGCCGTCGACCTTGCCGAACGGACCGGCGAGTGTGCCGTCGCTGTTCTGCGGGGCGTGTCCGGAAAGGTAGGCACGATTGCCGTATACACGGACCCAAGGGAAACTCAGCTTGACTCCAGGCGGCAGCTTGAGCGGTGCCGGCAGTACCAGGCCGAGTTCGTCTAAGCGTGTTTCAATTTGTCCCAACGTGAGTTCCTCCCGGTGATTTTGTTCCGGCAATGAGACATTGTCTAGCCCGCAACTTTCACGAAGGGAACGGGATTCAGCGGAAATTTGACCCAGAAAGTTGGACAAATACCCGAACAAGCATAGCCGTAGCTATGGTTGGAGGGGGTTTGTTCAAGATTCACCGTCAAATTTTTCCTGAAACCGTTCAGGTACGAGCCGTCCCGTTGGCAACCGTGCAACAATGACCCTAAACGTTTGATTGACGGCCGCAGCAAACCGTTTCCAAGCCGCCTTCGTGAAAGTTGCAGGCTAGCATACTATCACGCGAGTTCGGAACGGGATCGCCAACGGCGAGGCGGTCGAAAGATGGCCGGAGTCGAGGTTCGTGCGGCCGGGTTCCTTTACCGAACCCGGCGGCGGGACTGTCCGGTCACCGCGCGGGCACGCAGTAGTTTCAAGCCAGCGTCTGCAACCCGCATTCCCGGTTTTCCTTACCTTTGGTAGGGTCGTGGTAGTCGTCGTAGTCCGGTAGTCCGTTGGCATCGATATAACCTTCGACGTCGACTTCGGTCCAGCGGTAGATAGGCGCGATGCGGGTGACGCCGCGCGGTCCGTCGGAGACGACTTCGAGGGAGCGCCGGTAGTCCGATTGGTCGCGCCGGATACCAGTGATCCAGAAATCCGGACGCCAATCGTCAAGTGCCCGCTCAAAGGGCTCCAATTTGACTTCATGAGTAAAGCGGGCGTGTTCAGGCGTATCGACCTCGGGGGCACGGCCTTCGAGTTGCGCCCGCCGCGCTGCCGTGCCTCGCGGCGTGTAGATGTGCAAATTGAGCTTGAATTGGCGAGTCACCCGATCGACGAACCGGTAGGTCGCCTCGGTGTTGTAACCGCTGTCGACCCAAACGACCGGGATGTCGGCCTTGACTCGGGTAACGAGATGGACGAGCGCGATCGAGAGCGGACGAAAATTGGTAGAAATGATCGGCCGACGGGCATTCAAAATAGTCCAATCGACGATTGCGCCCGGCGTTTTATCGGCCAGTAAGCGGTTGATGCGTGTATGGTCTCGCTCGCCCGCACCGGGCAGTTCGGCAGTGGCACTTATATCCATATCGTAGTATTCAAGTATTTTATATAAGAAAAAGGAATTATGGACGAAAACCGTACCGGCCGGGTAGTCGAATGCAGAATATCGATATTCCGGCCTTACCGCTTTGCAGGCGTCAACCGGCGCCGATCGGTCATCGGCGGGTGGGTGAGAGGAAACTATCGGTTCTGGTCGGGTGCCGGTTTCGGTTGCTCCAACAACCGCGTCGGTACTATCGACAGTCCCTCGGCCGTATGCAAACGCTCCGCAGTGACTTCGAAAACCGCAGCGAGGGTCGCCTCGTCCAGCGCCCGGTCCGGGGCGTCGTTCGCCGCGACCCGCCCCTCTTTCAGCACGACGATCCGATCGCAAAAACGAGCGGCAAGAGACAGATCATGCAGCGAGATCAGGACGGAAATTCCGGCCGCGACCTGGCGTTTTAGTACCGAGAGAAAATGTAGTTGATATCTCGCGTCCAGCGAGGTGAACGGTTCGTCGGCGATGATCCCGCGATGCTCGCCCGCCAGCAATCGCGCTAAGTGAACGCGCATGCACTCGCCGCCGGAAAGTCGATCGACTCGACGGGTCGCCAATGCGTTGATTCCCGCCGTATCCATGGCGCGTTCGATCGCACCCCTGTCTTGTGGCGTCATTCCGAACAGCGGAGGCTGATGCGGAAACCGCCCCATGCTAACGGCACGCTCCACCACGATAGGCCAATGAAACGCGGCGTTCTGTGGCAGATATCCGACTGCCTGTGCGAGTTCGCGGCGCGGTAACGCCGACAGTGAGTCGCCTTCGAACCGGACCTCGCCGGCACAAGTTTTCTGAAGCCCGAGTAGGCTTCGTAATAAGGTCGTTTTGCCGGCCCCATTCGGGCCGACGATGCCGACCAATTCGCCCGCGCCGAAGGTGAAATCGACACCATCTAGCACCCGCCGCGCCTCACGCTCGACGGCGATACCTCGAGCCTCGATCAGGTTCATGTCAGCTCGGTCCGTGTCTTCATGACCAGGTAGAGGAAAAACGGGGCGCCGATAAGTGCCGTGACGACGCCGAGTTTGAGTTCCGTGCTGCCGACGGTTGTTCTCGAACTGATGTCGGCCGCAAGCGTCAGGGCCGCGCCGCCAAGGCCGCTCAAAGGCAGTAATGCGGCTGGCCGGTAACCAACCAGGGGGCGCAGGAGGTGCGGAACGACGAGGCCGACAAAGCCGATGATTCCCGCCACCGCGACGCCAGCACCGACCGCGAGTGCGCTACCGAGCACGACCAGCCACCGTGTCCGTCCGACACTTACGCCGAGGCTGCTCGCGACCTCTTCGCCGAGCACAAAGGTGTCGAGCGGGCGCGCGGCACCCAGTAGCAATAGCCAGCCGAATAGCGAGAAGGGCACCACTATCCAGACGTGATCGAAGCTGC
Source organism: uncultured Enterobacteriaceae bacterium (assembly GCA_964523765.1). Lineage (GTDB taxonomy): Bacteria > Pseudomonadota > Gammaproteobacteria > UBA11873. The sequence continues at coordinate 18,055 of CAZFZX010000053.1, read as the reverse complement.
GATTGGCGAGCGAACCCATGAGCCAGAAAAAGATCTCGTATGCGGCAAATGGATTCGGCGAGAGATTCAGTACCAGCGCCGTCATCGCCCCGGCCAAGCTGTTGATAGCGACTCCGGCGAGGATCAGCGTCAAGGTCCCGATGCCGCGGCCGGCCAGTGCGAACAGGGCGATCACCGAGAGCAGTCCGCCGGTTATCCCGCCGGCGGGTAGCGCAAGGGGGTGGACGGCCGCCAGGCCCGTGTAGAAAACGATTACCGCCCCCAGTGCGCTCGCCGCTGAGACTCCGATAATGCCGGGTTCGGCGAGCGGATTGCGGACCAAAGCTTGCAGCGCCGCGCCGCTCATCGCCAGGCTGGCGCCAATGATGGTCGCGAGGATGGCGCGTGGGAGACGGATCTCTCGGACCACGGTCGCTATTGGGCTGGCATCGGGGTCGACCAGGGCGAACCAAGCGTCCGCCGCGGCGATGGGGACGGGGCCGACTAACAACGAGGCGGCAAACAAGACTGCCGTCGTCGTCAGCAGGAGTCCGGCGAGCCACGCAATCCGGCCGCCGCCGGGCCCGCGAGCCGGGATTCTATGCGCCGCGTGCAACCGACTTACCTCGCCGCCAATGCAGTCAAGCGAGCGATTGCTTCGACCACGAAAGTACCACCGCAGGTCCAGAATTTCTCGGAAATATCGATTTGCAGTGGGCGTGAACCGGGGTCGCCGTTAGCGTTGCGGCCGGTCAGCGCAGGATGCGCCAGGATCTGTTCCGCCAGCGCCGGATAGCGCTCGGCGCGTCCGCCCAAGAGTACGATATCCGGGCTCGAAACCACTAGTGTTTCGAGCGGGACGAAACCGCCGTACTCAATACCGAATTCGTCGGCGAGATTGAGCAAGCCGGCGGCGCGTAACATATCATTGGCGAGCGAACGTGACCCCGGGGAGAAACCGTTCGGACGATAGATGATTGCGCGCCGCCGGGCCGCCACCCGCGGGGGTTCCACTCGGGCGAGTTCGCGCTCCATTACCGCTAATAATTTGGAGGCTTTTTCGCGCGCGTCGAGGGCTGCGGCGAGGCGCATGAAACCCACACGAAAGTCGGCAAAACTCAACATCGGATCGAACTTCATGACGTGATATCCGAGGCGTGACAGCAAAGCGGTCGTTCCCGTCGCCGCGTAACGATCGGCGAGGATCAGATCCGGTCGCAGAGAAATGATTTCCTCGGCGAGCCCATGGTTGACGGCAATCGTCTGTGCCGCATCCGCGTAATAGGAGAGGCTTTCGTCACGCGACAGCGCGGTGACCGATACGATTTGACGCGCCTCCGCCAGTTCGAACAGCATTGAATCGGTACACAGGTTCAGCGACGCGACGCGCGACGGCGCCGCGCCGCTCGCGGCCGGCCAATGGAACAGCACAAGTACAAGCGTAACCGTCGCCGGCAACACGCAGATAGAATTGAAAAACGGTTTACCGGTTGACGCCACGGCGTTTACGAACGGCGGCGGCGAGCGCGTCGAGCACCGGCTCCGTCGATTCCCAGTCGATACAGGCGTCGGTAATGCTCTGTCCGTAGACAAGCGGGGTGTCGTCATGGTGGTTCTGTTTGCCTGCCTTGAGGTGGCTTTCGATCATGACACCCATAATGGCCCGCGAGCCGCCCGCTAGTTGACGACAGATGCTCGCGGCGACGTCCGGCTGTCTGGTGTGGTCTTTGCAGCTGTTGCCATGGCTGCAGTCGATCATGATACGGTCATTGACACCGGCGCCGGTGAGCTTTCCTTGTGCCGTGGAAACCGATTCATCGTCGTAATTGGGTCCGGCGTTCGAACCGCGCAGGATCAAGTGGCAGGTATCGTTGCCGGTCGTGTTGACGATCGCCGAGATTCCCTGTTTGGTGACCGACAAAAAATGATGAGCGTGGCGCGCGGCGCCAATCGCGTCAACGGCGATTTGAACGTTACCGTCGGTCCCATTCTTGAATCCGACCGGCATCGATAGTCCCGAGGCGAGTTCGCGGTGGATCTGGCTTTCGGTGGTTCGCGCGCCGATCGCACCCCATGCGATCAAATCGGCAATGAACTGCGGCGTGATCGTGTCGAGAAATTCCGACCCGACCGGTAAACCCCGTTGCGCGAGGTCGAGCAGCAATCGGCGGGCCGCGCGTAAGCCGTTATTGATATCGAAACTGCCGTCGAGATGGGGGTCGTTGATCAAACCCTTCCAACCGACCGTCGTCCGGGGTTTTTCGAAATAGACCCGCATGACCAGCAGCAGGTCGTCAGCCAGCCGATCGGCCTCTGTTTGTAGGTGGTCGGCGTATTCGAGCGCGGCTTTGGGATCGTGAATAGAGCATGGTCCGACGACTACGAGCAGACGGTCGTCGGTGCCCTGAACGATGTTACCGGCGAGGTTACGTGCTTGGACGATCGTATTGGACGCGTGCTCCGTTATCGGCATTTCTTCCATGAGAATCGCCGGCGGAATGAGTGGTCTGAGACCGTCTATCCTGACGTCGTCCGTCACCTGAAACATTTGTTAAAACTCCCGGCTACATCTCGGAACCGCGCTGAACCGCATAGTATAGCGGTTAATGTTGCGGCGAGCGTGGGTCTGGCTCGGCCGCCTCACGCAACGATGTGATGACGCCACCGGTTTGTCAGCCGATCAGCTTGGTGCCGAATTGGTAGCAGAAAAGGGCGCCAAGGTATCCGAGCGTCGTCATATAGACCCACGCAAAAATGGGCCAGCGCCAAGTGTTGGTTTCGCGACGCATGACGGCAATCGTCGCCATACACTGCAGGCACAAAGCATAGAAAACCATGAGTCCGAGGGCCATTGGTACAGTGAAGACGCGGCTCCCGTCAGGCCGGCGCGATTCCTTGATGCGTTCGATCAGCGAGGCTTCGTCTTCGGCATCGATCGCATAGATCGTTCCGAGCACCGCGATCACGACCTCCCGGGCCGGGAACGACGCGATGACGGCGGCCGTTACCTTCCAATCCCAGCCGAGCGGCACGAACAGCGGCGCGACGGACTTACTCAGGGTGCCGAGATAACTGTGCTCCAGCGTCAGCTGTGCTGCTTCCGGACCCCTCGGTGCTATTGCTGGATCGCCGGCCGCCGGAGTTTGCGGGAAGGTCGCCAGCAACCAGACCACAATGGCGACGCTGAAAATGATGGTTCCGGCGCGTTTTAAGAATATCTTCGCCCGACCATACAGTTTGATGAGCACGGAGCGCAGATTAGGAACCCGATACGGGGGAAGCTCTAACAAAAATGACGGGGTCGGACTACGCAGCAAGGTTCGATTCAGAAGGTAGGCGGTGAGTATTCCGCCGACGATGCCGAGCAAATAAAATCCCAGTAACACCAGACCCTGAAAGTTGATCCAACCGCCGAGATATTTGTGTGACGGAATGAACGCGGTGATGAGTAATGCGTAGACAGGCAGCCGCGCTGAGCAGGTCATGAAAGGCGCTGCTACGATTGTCGCAATACGGTCGCGCGCTCCCGGGATCACACGCGCGCCCATGATCCCGGGGACGGCGCAGGCAAAGCTCGAGAGCATGGGGATGAACGATTGGCCGCTGAGTCCGCACCAACGCATCAACCGGTCCATCAAAAACGCCGCTCGCGACATGTAGCCGGTATCTTCGAGCAGAATGATGAACGCGAACAAGATCACGATCTGCGGCAAAAATGCGACCACGCTACCTACGCCCGCGACGACGCCGTCGCCCAAGAAACTAGCCAGCAGGGGCGAGTCTACCGACGTATCGATCGTTGCTACGAGCGCCTTCGATACCGTGTCGATGAAGTCCATCAGGGGGGCCGCCCACGCAAATACGGATTGGAAAACGACGGCCATCGTCAGGACGAAAATCAGGGTTCCGTATACCGGGTGATTTAATATTTTGTCGGCGAAGTCGGCCCGGTTTCGTTGGTCAATTGCGCGCTGCTCGACGGCGTCGACTACTCCATTGATCCAGCCGTAGCGGTGGCGCGCCTCGAGCGTCGCGAGGCTGCGGCCCTGGCCGAGTTCCTGGCGGATCGTCTCGAGTTGCGAGTGCAGCGCCGGATCGGTCGAGAGCAGGCGGCGTTCGGCATACCCTCCGACGTCGATCAATGCGCGTTCGACCTCCGCTACACTCACCGTGTGGTCCGGGTCATGCAAGCTCGCTGTTAAACTCGCTGCTGCTGCATTGAGCGGTTTGTCAATCGGTGGGTGGGTGGCGCGCGGCGCGCGCAAAGCCGCATCGATCGCGGTTTTCAGATCCTGCAGGCCTTTACCGCTGGTCGCGCACATCGGGATCACCGGCGCCCGGAGCATGTTCGCGAGTTCCTCGACATCGATTACGGTGCCTTGGGATTCAGCGAGATCCATCATGTTCAGCACGACGACCACGGGCAGCGGCAGCTCCAGAACCTGTGAGGCGAGGAACAGGTTGCGACGGAGATTATTCGCATCGACGATGACGATGACGGCGTCAGGTTTGCCGATGTCCTCGATACGGCCGAGCAGCACGTCGATCGCAACCATTTCGTCCGGTGACTGTGCGGCCAGAGAATAGGTGCCGGGAAGGTCAACGACGGCGATCTCGCGTCCGCCGATTTGGGCTTTGCCGCGTAGATATTCAACGGTGACGCCGGGAAAGTTGCCGACCTTCTGACGCATCCCCGTGAGCGCGTTAAAAAGTGTGCTCTTACCGGTATTTGGGTTCCCGAGCGTTACGAGTACCGGCAGTTCGGCGTTGCCTTTTACTTCTTCAGCGTGCATTTCTTACTCGGCTCACAAACGGAGAACGGCACACGCGGCCGTCGCCGAGGCGGCCGGCGAGTAACAGTTGCTGATCACTGCGGGTCGATGAGTACTGTTTCAGCTTCGGCGGCGCGTATGGACAAGGAGTAGCCGAGGATCCGGATCTCGATCGGGTCACCAGCCGGCGCGCGACGCAGAACATCGACGACCTCACCTTCGAGTACCCCGAGCTGCGTTAGTCGCTGGGTCATCGCGTCGTCGCGCGTGAATCCGCTGATGGTCCCTTTTTGTCCAGGATCTAGCGAAGCCAGCGATTGGGTCATCGGCGCCACAGTCTTTCTAGAAGCGATCGCCGGCGCCGTGTGATGATGTCGACATGGACTAGGTCCGCATCGGATCGTGTTACCGCCCAGCGCGTTTCGTCTATCGTCAGTAAGAGCGGATCGCCGCCGCGAAGTACACCGACTTCAACGCCCGGAACGACCCCTCTGGCCGCCAATTTCGCCCCGAGCTTCGGGTCGCCCTGACCGATGTCGACGACCAGCGCCCGCTCGCCATGGCGCAGCGAAGCGAGCGTGGTTGGTATCGGGTTGGGACGTACATTCATTTCGGCGAGCGTAATCGCGATGTAAATGCTAATGATTCTAAGTTACAGGCTGTAATCGTACTGTTTCCGCAGGCTTTTGTCACCGTCGCCGGCAAAAAAACTGACCGTCGTCAATTCCGCCGCGAGGGGACTGGCGGACGGTAGTAGGGAACTACTTCCAGCACCTGGTTATCGAGAAGCCGTTGCTTGATTCCTCGCCAATATTCGGGCGTGAGGAGGTCGCCGTGGACCTCCAAAAAGAGACCTTTCAGGCTTTTGTCCATCGACAGGAACTTAATGAATTCGGCAGGAAATACGTCGTTTTCTCCCACGTAGAACCATTCGTCCGGCCGCATCTCGTCCTCGTCGAAGGACGGCTCTGGCATGTCACGATAATTGCAGTCCGTGATCGGGCAAAGTTCGTCGTAGTCATAAAAGATGACCCGGCCATGCCGGGTTACCCCAAAATTCTTAAGCAGCAAATCCCCCGGAAAGATATTCGAGAAGGCCAGGTCCTTGATGGCTTGTCCGTAGTCGAGTACCGCGAGTTCCACGTCCGCCCGATCGTTCTCTTCGATGTACAGGTTCAACGGTGTGATCCGCCGCTCCACGTATAGGTGGTCGAACGCGAGTTGGTCGCCGTCCAAGCGCACACTGTTCGCGGTCGAGTCGAGTAACTCTTCCAACAATTCAGGAGAAAACTTGTTGAGGGGAAACTCGATTTGACGAAATTCCTGAGTGTCGATCAGCCGGCCGGCGCGATCGTGTTTGAATACGAACTGGTATTTCCCCATAACGTCTTCGTGGCTGATGTTTTTAGGATAGCCGAAATTGTCGCGTATGATTTTGAATACGACGTCGTAACTGGGGAGCGTAAAAACGAGCATCACTAATCCTGGCGCCCCGCGCGCATGGACAAACTGATCGTGCGTCCGACTGAGATGACGGGTCAACGTTCGGTAACGTTCGGTCTTTCCCTGCCTGACACGGCCGAGCACAGTATAGAGTTCGTCGAGAGGCTTATCCGGCAGTATTGACTTCAAGAAGTAGACCGCGCCTTCGACCGGTTCCACGTCGACGAGGAAATACGAACGTGTGAAACCAAAAAGTATGCTCACTTCGTCAACCGACATCAGGACCGCGTCGACGGCGATACCTGCCGTGGAGTGTTTGAGCGCGACAATCAGGGGTGCCGACGCCGTCGCCCAAAAGATCTGACCGACGAGATAGGCGCGCGAGGACTGATAAAAGACCGGCTCTATGAACTCGATCCTCAAGACCTCCGATGTGTCGAAGTTACATTTGCCGCTGTAGTTTACGATTTCGCTCTTGATGAATTCCAAGTCGAGACGTCGGTCGGCGCGCGGGGCATCAAACGAGAAGTCGGTCAGAAAACGATCGATCAAGTCGTCAATCGTCGTCCAGTTGAGGTATCTGCGATGCTTGACGAGGTGGCGGTGGTGTTCCTCGGTTTCCAGCCGGAGTGTAACGAACTCGATTTCCGGGTCGATACCAACGGTATTGAACAGACGCCGGTTTATCGAGTTGTAATAGGTTTTGGAGAATTCACCGTCGGGGATGCCGTTGACCCGTTCGCCAAAGAATTTCTTTAATTGTCGCCATGTTTCGCGATCGGTGCGGTGCTCCCCGAGCAGGCGGTCGAGCGCCGCGACGCTACGCTCGACCGATTTCGTGTAGAGTTCTATACGTTCGCCTAGGTCGCGCTGGGCTGCCCCCCATTCCCGCGTCTCGAAGTGTTTTTTTGCGCGCGCGGTGATCCGTTGGAAATTCTTGTTGTAGCGGACGAACGCCTGGAATATGGCGTTCGCCGCGCTGCTGACGAGCGCGCGTCGATCCACCGGACGTCCGCCGTTACGCGCGCCGTCCCGTTACGGGCGTGATCAGAGTCTCTCGATCAACGCGTCGGCGAATTCGCTGCATTTGACCTCGGTAGCGTCTTGCATTAAACGAGCAAAATCATAGGTCACGATTCTGTCCGCGATGGTCTTATCCATTGCGGTGATAATCAAATCCGCCGCCTCGGCCCAACCGAGATAGCGCAGCATCATCTCGCCGGAGAGCAGTACTGATCCCGGATTTACTTTATCGAGCCCCGCATATTTCGGTGCCGTTCCGTGCGTTGCTTCAAAAATCGCGTGACCCGTGTCGTAGTTGATGTTTCCGCCCGGTGCAATACCGATACCGCCTACTTGGGCGGCCAGCGCGTCGGAGAGGTAGTCGCCGTTCAAATTCATCGTAGCGATGACGTCGAATTCGTTCGGCCTCGTCAAGACCTGCTGCAGTGTGATATCCGCGATAGCGTCCTTGACCAGGATCTTACCGGCGTCGAGCGCGGTTTGTTGCTCTTCGTTTGCGGCCTTGTCGCCTTTGTCCGAGCGTGTCCGCTCCCATTGATCCCACGTGTAGGTCTGATCCGAAAATTCGGTTTCGGCGAGTTCATAACCCCAGTTGCGGAAAGCTCCTTCGGTGAACTTCATGATGTTGCCTTTGTGCACGAAGGTGACACTTTTGCGGCCGTTATCAATTGCGTATTGGATCGCGCCGCGAACGAGGCGGGCCGTGCCTTCCTGCGAGACGGGTTTTATTCCGATCCCGGAACTGTCTGGAAAGCGAATTTTCCCGTACGAATCCGGGAAGTTCTCGGACAGCATTTGCAGGAAGCGGTTATTTCCGTCGCTTCCCTGTTCGAATTCGATACCGGCATAGATATCTTCGGTATTCTCGCGGAAGATCACCATGTCGACGAGTTCCGGATGCCGCACCGGTGAGGGGACGCCTTTGAACCAACGTACGGGTCGCAAGCAAACGTAGAGATCGAGGATTTGTCGAAGCGCAACGTTCAGCGAACGAATGCCGCCCCCGATTGGGGTGGTCAAAGGACCCTTGATGGCGACCAGGTGTTCACGACAGGCGTCGAGGGTGGTGTCCGGCAGCCATGAACCGGTCAATTCGTTAGCCTTTTCGCCCGCATAGACTTCCAACCAATGGATCGATCGCTGACCGCCGTAGGCCTTGGTCACTGCGGCGTCGAGGACGCGGCTGCTCGCATTCCAGACATCGGGCCCAATTCCGTCACCTTCGATAAACGGAATTATGGGGTTGTCGGGAACCTCCAATCGGCCGTTTCGGTTCGTAATCTTGCTCCCGCTGAGCGGGATTTCCATCGTTGCAGCCACAGGCTCACCTCTCACGATCTTAGCGGTTGGAATTATTCGCCGGGCCATTATAGACGAGTCGCAGGGGCTTGATTCCTGGTCCGGCCTTGCGGGCCTAGGGACGGGTGCTCGGGGATCCTCGAAGTTGTCGCGCGAGCAACGGTTCTCGTCCCGATCACATGTTCATGAGTAACTCAAATAGGGTATGTGACAATATTTTAATTGAGTATTCCACGAGCATGTCATATGCTCCTTAAAACGCATTAATCAAAAGTAAATGCTGTCGCTAAGCTATTGAATTATAAGTATAGAATAATATTGTTTGATGGCGACAGGCACGACCGTGCATTGCTGGGTCTAGCGCTTCGGAGCGTTCTGCCGGATTCGGAAGTGCTTGAGGCCTCGTCGGCGGTGGAAGTGGCGCACCATATCAGCGCTGGTGCGGTCGACGCCCTGGTCGTCGATCCGGTCGGTCGATCCGGTCGGTCGATCCGGTCGGTCGATCCGGCGAAATCATTTCGATCATCCTGGACATTCGCAAGCGGTATCCCGCCTGTTTGTGTTGGTTCTTTGGCGCCGAAGGTGCGCTGCCGTCCCTGGGCGACTGTGTCGGTCGCGGGATCGACGGGCGCTTCAGTAAAACGAGGTCCGGTTTTCTCGAGTTGCCGAAGTCGGTAGCGGGGAGACTGGGGTGGCTCGCCGACCTGAACGAGCGATTGCCAGTCGATAGCGGTATCGTTTTTTCGTCGGTATTTCCGGGAGCCACCTGCTTGATTTCCGATGAAGGGACCCTTTTTATGGTCAGCGAGGAATTCGAGCGTTTGGTCGGGCAGCCCCGGTTTGGTCTGGTCGGTCAACCGTTCACCCGGTTCTGGTCGGAGGCCGAAAAACGGGAGGAATGGCAGGCGCGGATGGAGCGCCCGCCGAGAAACTGGGAATTTGTCGGCCGCTTCAAGTGTTCGAGGGCCGGTGAGCCGTTGATGGCGATGACTTTGCGGATGCTGGGTTTGGAAGCCGGCGGGCGCAAGCTATGGGCCGGCAGCATGGCCGATATTTCGAGCCTCGCGATCGCCAGCCCATCATCCGTTACCGAGGTTACCGGTATCGATAGCGAAGTGGAGCAGATCGCATTCGCTTTATCGCATGATTTGCAGGCGCCGCTAAACTCCCTGGCCAGTCATGCCGAAACGCTGCATCGGGCGTTGCAGGGAGAATCGGAAGCCATTACATTCGCGGTGGGCGAAGTCGAGGGATTGACGAAACGCATGCAGCAAATGCTCGATGGCGTTTCGGAGTATTCCAGGTTGGCGTCGGCCGAGGAGGATCGAGAAATTGTCAGTCTGGATTCCGTGCTGGAAGAGGCGATCGCGAATCTAAGCAGCGCGATCGATGAATCGGGCGCGACGATCGAGCATCAGCCGTTACCGGCCCTGGCTATCGTTCGGACCCAGATGACCCAGGTGTTTCAAAATTTGATCGGCAACGCAATAAAATTTCGCGGCGCGCGCGTACCTCGAATCCGGGTCAGCGCCGTCGAAACCGCCGAATATCAGCGTATAAAATTCGACGACAACGGCATCGGCATTGAACTAGGCAGTCTCGAAAAAGTATTCGACATGTTTAGGCGCCTCCATCGCGATTCCGACTATCCGGGTGTCGGTGCCGGGCTGGCGATTTGCCGTCGTATCGTACGCGCTCACGGCGGCGAGATCCGTGTGGAGTCGACCCCGGGGCGGGGCTCTTGCTTTATACTGGAATTTCGGGGCGCCACCGTTCGGACTTTGAACAGCGGGGGCGTAAACGAAGCTGTCGGATGAAATAAATGAAGAATTGCAAAGTTTTGCTCGTTGAAGATATCGATTCGGAAGCAAAACTCATCATGAAGCATTTGAAACGCGTCAGTGGTTGGCGCTTTTCGGTGCAACATTGCGACTGCCTCGAGGCGGGCATCCAGAGCGTCGCGGAGCGGCGCTACGACGTCATACTATTGGATTTGAACCTTCCCGACTGCGCCGGTATCGAGGTGTGTCAGAAGATGCATCGGGCTGCGCCCGAGATCCCGGTCATCGTGCTGACGAATCAAAACAGCGTGGATCTCGGCACCAAGGCAATGCGCGAAGGCGCCCAGGACTACTTGATAAAACGTGAGGTGGACGGTCCACTACTCGGACGCGCGATCCGATATGCCATAGAGCGTGGACGGACCGAACAGGCTCTAAGGCGGAGCGAGCAACGTTACTCTTTAGCTGTAGCCGGTGCGAACGACGGGATCTGGGACTGGGACCTGACCGATAACTCCATACATTTTTCCGATCGATGGAAGGCGATTCTCGGGTACTCGTCGCGGGATATCGCCGATCGTATTGACGAATGGTTCGAACGCATCGACCAGCGCGACCGTGAATTGTTCGACGAAGCTTTGAGCCAGCACACCGCTGGCCGGTCTCAGTATTTCGAATGTGAATACCGGATGACCGCGCGCGGCGACGATCTGCGATGGGTGTTGAGCCGCGGTCTGGCCGTGCGCGACGAAAACGGACAAGCGCTGAGAATCGCAGGCTCAATGAGCGATATCACCCGACGTAAACAGACCGAGGCGCGTTTACTTCATGAGGCAATGCATGATGCATTGACCGGGTTGCCGAATCGCAATTTGTTCATTGACAGGCTTGATCTAGCGTTACGGCGCTTCCACCGTGACGCGACGCATTTATTCGCCGTGTTGTTTTTCGATCTCGACCGTTTCAAACGTGTTAACGACAGCCTTGGGCATGCGGTCGGTGACGAATTACTCGCGCAGGTTGCGAGGCGACTCGAGAACTGTCTACGACCGGGCGACACGCTGGCGCGCCTCGGTGGAGACGAGTTCGGGATAGTGTTGAATGATATCGAAGGGCCGACCGACGCAATTTATGTCGTCGAACGGCTCCAGGAAGAACTGGCCGTGGAAGTGGAGATAGAAACTCATTCTGTATACACATCCGCGAGCATCGGTATAGCAATCAGTTCGGAGGCATACCGGACCTCGGACGAAATCCTCCGGGACGCGGATATCGCTATGTATCGGGCAAAAAACTCGGGACACGCCAATTACGCGGTCTTCGATACGTCGATGCACGATCGGGCGATGTTCCAACACCGTATGGAGACGGACCTCCGTCGCGCGCTCGAACGCGGCGAATTTGAGGTCTTCTACCAACCCATTATCGAAATGGAGTCGGGACGGATCCAGGGGTTCGAGGCGCTTCTACGGTGGCGGCATCCGTCGCGCGGACTGGTACTGCCGGACGAATTCATCGGCATCGTAGAGGAGACGACGCTTGTCGTACCGATCGGTTGGTGGGTGATCGAGCGAGCATGCCATCAACTTGCAACCTGGCAGAAGCTGTTTCCCGTGGATCCGCCTCTTGTAATGAGCATCAATATTTCCGGGAAACTGTTTTTTACGGATGATATGGCAAAACGGTTGGCGGCGCTGCTCGAGGATTGCAATGTTCCGCGGCATAGTGTCCGGCTGGAAATTACGGAGCGAGTCGTCATGGACCACGAGGATCTCGTTCTCAGTATGTTGTCTGATCTGAAGGATATCGGGGTCGAATTGCACATCGACGATTTCGGGACCGGTTACTCGTCGCTGAGTTATCTCCAGCGATTTAAGTACGACTCCTTAAAGATCGATCGTTCCTTCGTCTCGACCATGAGCGATAAAATTGACTCCAGCGCTATCGTAGAAGCGATCATCAAACTTGGTTCGACCTTGGGAATGAAGGTCATTGCCGAAGGCGTCGAGACGAACGAGCAGGTCAATCGCCTGCGTGCGATGAATTGCCCGGAAGCGCAGGGGTTCTGGTTCTCGCGACCGCTACATCACGATGCGGTTAGCGATTTTTTGCACTCGGACGTTACGGGGCCGCAAGAGGAAGTGCATTAGGCGCTTTCGACGGTTGGTGTAGAGCTTTGCTTATGGAACCTCTGAAGAAGTGAGCGAAAAGGTTCGACGACAGAGCGCGGAGCGACCGGGAGTACCAGTAGACAGGCGAGGGGGAGCCCCCGCGTGACGCCGTCATCGGACCGCGCCGCCGCTCGGTCAGACGTGTCTTCGTCCGTGCCCGCGTGATGCGCGTTGTCTACTATCCGATAGCGCTGGTCCTGGCGCTCATGATCATCTCCTTTTCGTTGGACGCGTCGCGATTGACCCGGATCGCAAGCTCGCATCTAGATATCGAGCAGTCTGCGGAGTTGGCGTGGAAGTCGATCCTCGAAAATCTAAGCTTTTCTCTCTACTCCGGTGCCAGCGAGACGAAAGCCCGCGTAACGGATCTGCTCGAAGAAGCGGCGCGTCGGCAGGTCTTCGCGCTACGCGCGTCGCTCGCTTTTCTGTTGGTCACAATCGCCTTCGTCGGCGCACGGGCCTGGCGCGCCGACGGCGATCGGCAATTCCATAGTTTGTCGTTAACCGCAGATTTTTTGGCGATCGGTGTGATTTGTCTCGTTGTAGGCTTGGTGGCACCGGTGTTGAGCCTTAAGGCCTATACGAACCTGCCGGTACTCGGCCAAGTCGTCCTAAAGTACGAAGCGAAGAGTGTCTTGACCACGATCGGCGCTCTCGCCAAGGCGAATAATTATTTTATCGCAATGTTGGTCGCCGCGTTTAGCGTGATTACACCGTTCATGAAAATTCTCGTTGCGATCGTCGTCGTGCAGCATCGTTGGCCTCGCTGGCACGCCCGGGGCCTAAAATTCATCAAGGCCATCGGAAAATGGTCGATGGCCGACGTGTTTGTCGTTGCGGTCCTCGTTGCCTATTTCGCGGCGAGTGGCGATGAATTCAGCGAGGCCGCTGTCGGCTTGGGACTCTATTTTTTCTCGGCATACTGCCTGCTGTCGCAGTACGCGACGCACGCGCTGATGCGCTCGTTCGAAGGCGATCTGAGCACCGCCGGAGGATGCGATTAGCCGCCCCTATTGCATAACGAATTGTCCGAATGCCCGGGTCCCGTCGCCGCATTCGATCTCAGCGACTACCGCAAGGGATTCGGCATCAATTACGCTGATCGAATTGCTGAACCAGTTCGCGACGTAGATTTGATTATGCGCGCTGACAAAATCGATACCCTCGGGATAATCGCCGACTTCGATGCGGCGAAGTTCGTTCCGTTTTTTCAGATCGATCACGGACACCGTGCTTTCGTGCTGGTTGGTCACGAACAGCCGGTCACGCTCGTGATCGTGTGCTATCGCATAGGGGAACTCCCCAACGGATACGTGAAACGCAACCCGTAGGAGATGGAGGTTGATCACGGTAATGTCGCTACTCTGCACGTTTGCGACAAACGCTTGATCGCCGTCTGTGGAAATCGTCACGCCGAAGGGAGCGCGTCCGACCGGGATCGTCGCGAGCAGCTTTCGAGTCGCCACGTCAAATACCATGACGTTATTGTCGTCGCGATTAGTGACGACCAGTCGCGTACCTTTGGCATTGATCGCGACGCCCGCAGGGGTGTTTCCTACGATCAACTCGTAGGCGACGGACAATGCCTCGGTATCCACTACGATGATACGTTTACTATACCAATCGGCGACGTAGATCCTGTCGCGCAACGGATCGGCTGCTATACCGAGCGGGCCGTCGCCTGCCGTTATCGTAGCCGAGACCTCGAGGTTACGCGTATCGAGGACGGAAATGTCTTTGCTCTTTGGATTGGTGATGTAAACGAAACGGTTATTACGGCCAATGGCGACGCCCGCTGGATCCTCCCCGACCGGAATCGTTGCCACGGTCGCGCGGGTCGGTACGTCCAGGACCGTAACGGTATTGGATCCCTGGTTAGTAACGAACGCGAAAGGTGCCCCAGGCGCCACTAGCGGCGCGCCGAAAACGGCGCCTATCAGGACCGCGGCGACGCTCGCGCTCCTTATCATCGCCACCTTCACACAGAACAAATGTCTTCTCAGTTCTCGATCATGTCCCTGATGCCAGCGAGTCCGGATTCATAAATCGCGGTGACGGCATTCACCGCGGCCTCATCGTTGAGTTCGGGCGGCGGATCGTTATTAGGGTAGGCGCGGTAAAAACCACCGCGCCAGGTGACCGTTGAACCGCCGTTACCGTCGTCGCTTACCGATAAGAATGCGGAATAGGTAGTGACCGGGGTGACGGTGTTATCGGTCTGCGTTATTTTGTATTTGTAAGTCATCTTGTCGTGGTCGAACTTTTGTAGTTCTTCGTGAATCTGAGGTCCTCCGGGTTCGCCGATCGTCAATACGCGGGTCGCGCCGGGTTCGTTCCCACCGTCACCCTCACAGTCGACCACTGCCGGATGCCATTCGGCAATCGAACAGAAATCCGAAATCAGATCCCAGACCATGACCGCAGGGGCTTTTACGGCGATTTCTCGGGTGACTTTCTGCCGCGACGGGCCGTGTGCCGCTACGGTTACGGGAACCGCCAGGAGGACAATCAAAGTGCACAAAGTTCGGTACATTGGAAGGGGCTCCATCATTATGTTGTCATCGGTACCGGGCACGTCCCGGGATCCGGGAGACATGTTAGTCTTAATCGCCGATGCAGACTACAAACGAACCGCTATCTCCGACTATACCGGCGGCGCCGCTAAAGAGTAGTCGAGTAGATGCCGACGGCGCATTCCGGTATCGCCGCCCGCCCGCGCGGCACATCGCTTCTTTCGATCCGCGGTGTCTGCGCCGGTGCGCTCCAATTGTGGTGTGCTGGGTCTTGATGATTCAGATTGGGTCCATTGCCGCCGCGGGCCCCGTGAGCGAGCTCATCGTGCAACGCCGCGATGGTGTAGCAGTTAGGTTGCACGTAGAGTTCGCCGGAGACGCGCATTCGCGCGGACGAGGACTCATGAAACGGCAATACCTCGCGCCCCGCACCGGTATGGTGTTTGATTTCGAACGTCGGCGACGAGTGCATATGTGGATGAAGAACACACTGATTCCGCTGGATATTCTGTTCATCACCGAATCCGGCGAGGTGATCCAAATCAAGCATCAGGCGACTCCGAGGTCATCACGCTTGATCACCTCGCGGCATAAGGTTCGCTATGTGGTGGAAATCAACGGCGGCGAAGCAGAGGAGCTTGGTTTCGCTCTTGGCGATCGCGTTTTATTGCAACAATGGTCGCAAAGCAGGCATGGAACGGCTCGCCCGGCAACTTTCAACGATATCCGCCTCGGTACGAGTGGGTAAAGTCGCGCCGGGGAAAACGGAGGTCAGGAATCCCCCGCGGACAACGCGCCGAGACCTTCTTCGAAGCCGTCCAGCGACAGCGGTACCTCTATCGGCTGTCGTTTGGCATCGTAGAATGTTACCGAGATTTGGTTTCCCGCCCGTAGGCTGCCCAGGATTTCGTCATTGAGTTTCATTCCGGCGCGACAACCGTTGGGTTCGCATCGTTCGATCGCAATTCGTGTCGCTTCGCGTTCGTCTATCTGTATTCGCGCACCAGGCGGCAAGGAAATTCCGAGCGGAAGGGTGAGTAGGGCAATGGGATCCGGTGTGTCCTCGACGAACCCAATGGCGAACTGCAGCACCCGCTGTCCGCCTTCTCTGAGCACCACGTTCTGGACGATGAAACAGCCCTGACGGGCCGCTTGTTCGTCGATTTCACAGTTGACGCGCCAATTCCCGAACGCATCCCCGTCCGCAAGTTCTGCCCGCGAGGTGTTGGGGATAAAGATCGCAATAATAGATATCAGAACGAGAACTTTCGGTGGCTGGACACGGCGCATCGGCAGCGGGTCAATATTGGTTTGTATAACACTTCCACTCTACCCGAGATGTTCGTCAACCGCTAGTTTTCGGGTCCTGTGATAGCGGTCGGTTCGCGCGTTCTTCGAACCATCCGGGCACACGCAGCTCGGTGTGTGCGTCGTAGTGATCGTACGGCTTAATATCGATGATCGGCGTACCATCGTAGGCATCGAGTTTGCGCACGTGCAACCGGGTCTCGTTCCTTTCGAGTAATTCGGCGACAGCGAGCCCGATCGGATTGGGATGGCCGCGGCCGCGCGAAGCCAGGACACCGGTCAAGGGCAGAGAACGGTCGCCCCTCGGATAAACGAGAAGCTCCGATGGTGGTTGCGCGCGGTGCATCCAGAACAAGACAATGATGTGAGAATACTCGGTGATACCCTCGAGGCCGGCGGCGTATTCATCGAATATAATAATGTCCGAAACGAGACGTCGCCGTTGGCGCGCGACGTCCTCGTCGGCGACGCTGGTTTCGACGACCCCGATTGGCCGCATCTGTATTGGTACATCGTGCGTCATAGCCCACCTTCAATGTCTGTTTGTGCCCTCATTATCGCAGTGCTGTTCCAAGAAAGCCGGTCGGACTCCCGCGTCCGCGATCGGGCGTCGGTCATTTTGGAAGATACGCCGGAATTCCGCTTCGGTCATGGTCGGTAGCGGTGCCGAGCCGAGCGCAGGTCTGGATAGCCTTCCAGCCCAGGCATTGGCCGACGCCGCGATAAATGCGTACTATCGTACCGATATTCAGGGGGCGGTGATTTTGATGGAACTTCCTGTCGCGATCGTGGAACGAGTTCCACTACGCTGGGTTCCCGATATCGTCGACGAACCGGATCCGAAATAGTAACGAACGCGAGGACTCATCGGTGTCGCTGCTCTTAACCGCCAACGAAGCTCGGGTGATCGGCTGCCTGATGGAGAAATCAGTGGTCACTCCGGCCCAGTATCCGCTGACGCTGAACGCTCTGACCAACGCCTGCAATCAGAAGTCGGCGCGCGCTCCCGTCGTGTCCTTGGAACCCGGCACAGTGCAGCGCGCCGCCCGCGATCTGGGTGCTAAGCATCTCGTACGCATCGAAGAAAACTTCAAAAACGGAGTAGAGAAGTATAAGCAGCGTTTCTGCAATACGACTTTCAGCGATTTCCAGTTGGACCCGCCGCAGTTCGCCGTCGTCTGTCTGCTGTTGTTACGGGGGGCCCAGACGCCGGGTGAATTGAGAGCACACAGCGGCCGCCTGCACACCTTTGCCGACAATGCCGCGGTCGTGGATGCGTTGGACGGATTGATTGAGCGTGAAGGCGGTCCGTTGGCGGTGAAATTGCCGCGAACGCCCGGTCGGAAAGACGCCGAGTATGTGCACCTTTTCTTCGGCCTCGTCGACGTTGAAGCTCCTGTTTCCCAGGAGCAGTTCCCGCAGCCCGTGCGAACGCCGGAACGAGTCAGCCTGTCGAGTTTGGAACAACGGATTGTGGCATTGGAAGCGGAAGTCGCCGAACTCAAAGAGAGTCTGAAGTCGCGTTGATTTGGCGGGCTCCAAACTTCCGTGGTAACGGTGTAATGAGTGATTATGCGGTATTCGCGGGGTCTGAGAACAGGGTACGCAATCAAAGAAGCAGGTGAACGTGGGTGGTCCCGAGCGCCCGGCTAGGCAAGGGAATGTCGATGGACAAGCCCGGCGGCTCACGCTTTTGCAGTCCCTCCGGATCGGGGTCAGACTCTGAGGGATCCCCACAAAATCAAGATAATTCGAAGGCGTAGTGT
>CAZFZX010000052.1:0-22944 GCA_964523765.1 uncultured Enterobacteriaceae bacterium | reverse complement strand
GAGACGATGTATGCCCGTCGGTCATCGATCCGAAACTGATCGATATTTCGGAACACTCAGCTAGGCAGAAATTGAAATCGTGTCTACGCGGCCGCTGCTGGAACAACTAATCGAGGCCCTGCAATGTCAGCCGGGGATCGGCCCGAAATCGGCGCAGCGTATTGCTTTCCAGCTATTGGAACGCGACCGCGAACGCGGACTCAAGCTGGCAGGGATACTCGCCGACGCACTCGAACGGATCGGGCGCTGTGCGTCGTGCCGCACCTTCACCGAGTCCGAGATCTGCCGTATCTGCGCCTCATCGGTACGTGACGGATCGACGCTTTGTGTCGTCGAGAGTCCGGTGGATGTTGCTTCGATCGAATCGGCCGCCGACTACCGGGGCAAGTATTTCGTACTCATGGGTCACCTGTCGCCAATCGACGGGATCACCCCGGAAACCCTCGGATTGCACCTGCTCGAAAAGCGGCTCGAAGGCGGCGAAGTGGGTGAACTCATCGTCGCGACGGGCACGACGATGGAGGGCGAAGCGACGGCATATTATCTGAAAGAAATCGCAGCCCGGGCGACCGTTACCGCCACGCGCATCGCCCACGGTGTTCCGATGGGTGGCGAATTAGAGTATGTGGATGGATCGACGTTATCGCACGCGATTGCCAGCCGCCGCGAATATTGATAGAAGAAAGCCGATGCGCTAACGCGGCGAAGGGCAAGCACGATGGACTACGCTGAATCAAACCTAATCTGGATCGATCTGGAAATGACCGGTCTCGAACCTGAGGCCGACCGCATCATCGAGATTGCGACGATCGTGACCGATCCGCACCTCGGAGAATCCGTCGCTGGTCCGGTCCTGGCGATACACCAGCCCGACGACATACTTGCCGGGATGGACGAATGGAACGCGACTCAGCACGCCAAATCCGGACTCATCGAGCGTGTCCGCCGGAGCGATGTCGACGTCGGGCACGCGGAGCGGGCGACGATCGACTTCCTCGAACGATGGGTTCCCGCTGGCACATCGCCGATGTGCGGGAACAGTGTCTGCCAGGATCGCCGGTTTCTTTATCAATATATGCCGGCTCTTGTGGCATTTTTTCATTACCGTAACCTCGATGTCAGTACCCTGAAGGAACTCGCGAGGCGGTGGTCGCCGAGGTTGGCACCGTTTCAAAAAAATGCGACCCATCTGGCGATGGACGATATTCGTGACTCGATTGCGGAATTGCAGTATTACCGCGAGCATTTTCTGAATTTCAATGGTTAATCTGGGGTTACCGATCCGGCTCTACGATGCCGCGGCCGTACGTGCGCTCGATGAAGCCGCGATCGAGCACGCGGGTGTTCCCGGCCTCACGCTCATGACACGCGCCGGCGTGGCAGCTTTTCGGGTATTGTGCCGGCGTTGGCCGGGCATCGAATGCATCGCGGTCGTGTGCGGTCAGGGCAATAACGCCGGCGACGGTTACGTAGTCGCTCGTCTGGCCCGCGCGGCGGGCTATCGAGTACGGGTTGTCCAGATCGGAGATCCCGATAGCCTCGGCGCGGACGCGCGCGAATGTTTCGACGCCATGCGGGCGGCGGGGGTCGAGCCGCTGCCCGAGCTTGCCCCGATCGATACCGCCGACGTCGTGGTTGACGCGTTACTCGGAACGGGTCTCACCCGCGCCGTCGAAGGGCCATTTGCGGTAGCTGTCGAGCGCATCAATGAAGGTGCGGCACCGGTTTTGAGCATCGATATCCCCTCTGGTATCAACGCAACGACCGGTCAGCGCATGGGGACGTCGGTACGCGCAGCGACGACGATCACTTTCATCGGGCTCAAACAGGGTTTGTTTACCGCCGATGCCCCGCAATACACGGGGGAAGTCGCCTTCGACGATATCGGGGTACCCCAGGTCGCTTACGAACGCGTGCGCCCGACCGCTTCGCTGCTCGAGCTGCGGCAGGTAAGAAACAGTCTGCGTCCGCGGTCGCGTACCGCGCACAAGGGCGATCACGGACACCTACTAGTCATCGGCGGGGCGCCGGGTTTTTCCGGCGCAATACGCCTCGCAGGCGAGGCCGCGGCGCGCGCCGGCGTCGGTTTGGTCAGTGTCGCGGCGCATCCGGATGTCGCCGCCGTCGTCAATACGATGCGTCCCGAGTTGATGGCGCACGCCGTCGCTGGCCGCGGCGATCTGGAACCGCTGTTGGCCCGGGCCGACGTAGTTGCCATCGGGCCCGGACTCGGGCAATCCGATTGGGCCGTGGCGTTGTTTGCCGATGTTTTGAACCGCGGGCTGCCGTTGGTCGTCGACGCCGACGCGCTCAATCTGCTCGCCGCCGATCCGATGTATCGCGACGATTGGGTGTTGACGCCGCACCCGGGAGAAGCCGCACGGTTACTGGGCGTCTCTAGCGCGGACATTCTCGCCGATCGTTTTGCCGCTGCCGCCGAACTTCGTGCACGCTATGGCGGCGCCGTGGTGCTAAAAGGCGCCGGATCGATTATTGCGGGCGCCGACGTGCCCGCGGTACTGGCCCATGGCAATCCGGGAATGGGCAGCGGCGGCATGGGCGATGTGTTGACCGGGATCATCGGCGCGTTCATCGGTCAGGGCCTGACGGCCGAATGGGCGGCGCGTGCCGGCGCGTGCGTGCACGCGGCCGCGGGGGATCGTGCTGCTGCCCGCGGCGAACGCGGTTTGCTTGCTTTGGATCTGATGCCGCACATTCGGGCGTTGGTCAATTAGCGGCGGTCTGGGAAATCCGCATCCGCGCGGATCCGGGGTGAGGGCTTCGCCAAAACGTTTCGCACCAGGGCTTTGAAATCATTCGATATCCGCTCGGTGCGGGCGATGGAAGCGCTAGGCGGTGCCATCGCGCGGGCAACGTTACGGGACCTCAGACTGTATCTGTCCGGCGATCTTGCGGCGGGGAAAACGACCCTCGCGCGCGGCTACCTGCGTGCCCGCGGTTACGCAGGTGCGGTCAAGAGCCCTACCTTTACGCTCGTCGAAACCTATGCGCTGGATGGACACCTGGTGCATCATTTCGACCTCTATCGCATCGCGGACCCCGAGGAACTCGAATACATCGGCGCGGATGAGTACTTTGATACCGCGACGGAGTGCCTGGTCGAATGGCCGGAGCGCGGCGAGGGGGTTTTGCCCCCGCCGGATCTCGAAGCCCGCCTCGAAGTGCGCGGTAACGGACGCCTGGTAGGTATCGCAGCCACATCCGATCTTGGTTACAAATTACTCGAAGAAATCTCTAATATTGAATTAAATTCATTTAGTTAACGAATTTTCGTATGTTTTACTTGAAATAATGTGGATAACACGCTAAATAGTACAGAACAACCATGAGAAAGCGTTCGTATCTTCATGCGAGGAATCATTTTTTTCGTTTTTCTGTGCTGTTCGCTCCCGGCCGTCGCGACGGATATCGAAACCGTCCGCGTGTGGGCGGCGCCGGACCGGACGCGGGTCGTTTTCGACTTGAGCAGGCCGCCCGCCTACCGTCTGTTCACCATGAAAAACCCGGACCGGGTAGTCATCGATTTTCACGGGACATCGGTGCCCGAAGGCCTGCATCTTCCGAGCGCCGAGGGTGCGCCGATCGACGGTCTGCGCTACGCGCGCCGCGGCGATAACGACCTGCGCGTCGTCCTGGACCTGGGTCGCCGCCTCTCCGTGCGTAATTCGCTGTTGCCGCCACGGCAGCATTATGGCCATCGCTTAGTTCTCGACCTGTTCGAAACGGATGCTTCCGATCGTGCGCCGGAAGGGCCGGCGAAGGTTCGACCGCCGGTCGGTGTCCGCGATATCGTCGTTGCGGTCGACGCCGGACACGGCGGCGAAGACGTTGGCGCGATCGGGCCCAGTGGTGTCTACGAAAAGGACATCGTCATGGCGGTTTCCCGTGAATTGGTCGACCTCATCAACGATCATGAGGGAATCCGCGCAGTGCTCGTTCGCGAGGGCGATTATTACGTCGGCCTGCGTCAGCGCATGGCGAAAGCCCGCGACCTCAAGGCCGATCTGTTTATTTCGATCCACGCCGACGCCTTTCGCGACCACCGCGTCCGTGGTTCCTCCGTTTATGTCCTGTCGCAGCGAGGTGCCAGCAGCGAAGCCGCGCACTGGCTCGCTGAAAACGAGAACGCATCGGATCTCATCGGCGGCGTGACGCTGGACGACAAAGACGATGTATTGAAGTCCGTCCTGCTCGACCTGTCACAAACTGCATCGCTGGACGCGAGTATCGATGCCGCCGACGCGGTATTGGGTGGGCTGAAGAAGTTAGGGAAAGTACATAAACGAGAGGTTCAGCATGCGGGATTCATGGTGCTCAAATCGCCAGACATTCCGTCGCTACTCGTCGAGACCGCGTTCATTTCCAATCCGGCCGAAGAGAGGCGTCTGCGAAGCAATCACTTCCGGCGTCGGCTCGCGCGCGCCATGTTCGGTGGGATCCGCGCCTATTTCGAGGAAAACGCACCCCCGGGCACACTGATAGCCGAGCAACGACGCCACCGAGTAGTGCCTGGCGATTCCCTGTCGGTCATCGCGAACCATTACGATGTCAGCATGGAGAGCATCAAGCTGGCCAACAATCTCGCCGGTGACGGCGTCAAATCGGGGGACGTGCTGAAGATCCCTTGATGCGGCCCGCGGCGGCCGGAGCGTTGGCGGGTGAACGCTACCGCGAAGAGTCTTGAGACCGCTTCTACCTGCGCATTTCAGGCTAGATAGCTGTTCCGAAATATCAATCACTTTCTGATTCGGGAATGACCGATGAACGTGATTGCCGTTATGCCGGCCCCGGATCGAGTCCGGGGTGACGGATCCGGCATCCAGTCTGAGCTGCCGCTTTCAACGGCACATTATCATCGTCGTTCCTGGGCGAGGATTGCTCCTGCAATCCTTTCGCATTTCCTCCATCTGATGTGCATGGATGCACGAATGCCGCGATGGCAGGATGCCAAGGAGCGGCCATGGCGGTCGCTTTCGCAGGAATGACGACGAAATTGATGCGCATTTCGGATCAATTATCTAGACTGTGAGGCATGTCAAATCTCGGCCCGATCCGCCCATTGTCCGATAGCGTTATCAACGAAATTGCCGCCGGAGAGGTCATCGAGCGTCCTGCTTCCATCGTCAAAGAATTGATCGAAAACAGCATCGACGCGGGGGCCGCGCGGATTACCGTGAATCTGGCGGGTGGCGGGGTCGATTCTATCCGGATAGGTGACGACGGACACGGGATCCCGCCCGACCAACTGCATCTTGCGGTGTCCCGCCACTGTACGAGCAAACTCGCGAACGCCGAGGAACTCGCAGCGATCGGGTCACTCGGGTTTCGCGGTGAAGCATTAGCAAGTATCACCGCGGTTGCCGAGGTGAGCGTCACCTCCCGTACGGCGACTGACGCGCATGGTTGGCGGATCGATATAGCGCCGGGCAGAGCTCCGACGCGGCCGCGGCCGGAACCGCATGCTCCCGGTACTACGATTGAAGTGCGCGGTCTTTTCGCGACGACGCCGGCTCGACGGCGGTTTCTGAAGCGTCCGCGCACGGAATTTCTGCACATCCAACAATTCGTGCGGCGAGCGGGGTTCTGCTATCCGGGAATCGCTTTCGGTCTCGTTCATGACGGTCGGCAAAACCTGTCATTGGCGGCTCCGCGACATGCATCTTCGGCCGAACGGCGTTGGCGCACGCTATTCGGCATTGAATTCGTCGCGCACGCACGACGAGTTGATGTCGCGGTCGACGGTGTGGAAGTCGGCGGCTGGGTCGGCGACCCGACCCACAGCCGGCAGAATTCCGATCTGCAATATATCGCCGTCAATCGCCGAATCGTCCGCGATCGGCACATCGCTCACGCGGTACGGATGGCCTACGACACGCAATTGGAGGAAGGACGGCACGCCGCGTATGCGTTGCATCTCGAGCTGCCTGCGGCCGCCGTCGATGTGAATGTTCACCCGGGCAAAGCCGAGGTCCGGTTCCGCGACCCGCGCACGGTGCACGATATCGTCTACGCGGCTGTAAAGCAGGCGTTTTCCGGAACTGCTCAGCCGGATGCTTCACAAGGGTACGCTGGGTCGAGAGCCGGGCCGGACGTCCACGGCATCGCCGAGACCGGCAACCCGCTAACGCGGTCGGCGCCGAATCGGCGGACGATACCGCGGACCTCCCCCGACCCGGAACCGCCGCCGACCGCGAATTTCTTGCTCGCCGTTGCCGGTGACCGATTTGCTTTGTGCGAGCAAGATCGCGACTTCAACGTCATGGATCTGCATGCCGCGATCCGGGCTGTAGTGCAGGCGAGGATCGCGCGCGGCGAACGTGACGCGCGACCCTTGATCATTCCTGAAACCGTAAACGCGGCGCTTGCCGATGAACGCCTCGACGCGCTCGGGGTCTTGGGTGTTGAATTCGGCAGATTGAGCGAAAGATCACTCGTGCTACGCGCCGTTCCGGTGGTGGTCAACGAGGTCGATCCAGCGGCTTTCGCAACCGCGCTGGTCGCGGCACTGGGCGCCGGGGCAGAGGCGACCGACGCGATCGCGGCCTCGGCGGCGACGGCGTTTCGGGCGCCCCGCGGCATCCCCGAACGTCGCCGCTGGTTTGCAACGCTTGAACAACGTCTCCTCGAGCTGGGGCTGATGTCCACCGAGATCAGTGTACAGCTCGGACTCGAGCGCCTGTCTGCGCTGTTCGAGTCGAATCACGGGTGATGCCCGAGTCGGCTGACGCCGCGCCCGTCATTTTTCTGATGGGACCGACCGCGAGCGGTAAGACCGCCGCCGCGTGCGGCCTCGTCGATCGTTTCGATTGCGAGATCGTGAGCGTCGACTCGGCGCTGGTGTACCGCGGACTCGATATTGGGACCGCGAAACCGCCACCACCCGTGCTGGCGAAATACCCCCACCACCTCATCGACGTCCGCGACCCCCGGGAAAGCTATTCCGCCGCCCAGTTTCGCCGGGATGCGCTGGCGTTGATAACGGCAATCCAAGCGCGCGGACGTATTCCGCTTCTGGTCGGCGGTACGGGGTTATATTTTCGCGTCCTTGAGGGCGGTATTGCCGAGTTGCCGGCAGGCGACCCAGCGGTACGCGGCCGCCTCGAGCGTGAACTTGAAACCGGCGGATTGGCGGCGATGCACGAGCGGCTGGCGGCGGTCGACCCGGAAAGCGCGGCGCGCATCCACCCGCACGACACGCAGCGGACGCTGCGCGCGCTCGAAGTATATGAAATCAGCGGCTCGCCGATGTCCGCGCTGCTGCGCGGGCCATCGCTGCCGCAATTGTCGTTCGACATCGTGAAACTCGTGCTGGCGGCGGCGGACCGAGCGTGGTTGCACCAGCAGATCGCGCGGAGGTTTCGCGCGATGCTTGCCGCCGGCTTTATCAACGAGGTTGGCGCCTTGCGTGACCGCGGCGACCTCGGGCTCGATAAACCGGCGTTGCGGGCCGTGGGTTATCGTGCGATATGGCGTTATCTGGAAGGTGAATATGGGTTCGAGGCGATGGTCGAGCACGGAATTGTTGCAACGAGACAGCTCGCCAAGCGGCAATTGACGTGGTTTCGTGCCGTTTCCGATGCCGAGTGGTTCGATTCGGGTCGGCCGGGAGTAGTCGATGCGCTGAGTGTGGCGCTAAAAAGACATATCAAGGTAAAATCAATCACTGGGTGAAGGAAAAGCGTGGTCGATCGTGGTCGCGCGCTCACCCCCATGCAGGCACCACGTGCATAGAACAATAATAAACAACAAGGAGAAGAACCGATGAGCAAAGGGCAATCTCTGCAAGAACCTTACCTAAATGCGCTCAGGAAGGAGCGGATCCCGGTTTCCATCTACCTGGTCAACGGCATCAAACTCCAAGGGCAGGTCGAATCGTTCGATCAGTTTGTGATCCTATTGAAGAACTCGGTTTCGCAGATGGTCTACAAACATGCGATATCGACGGTCGTGCCGAGTCGAAACGTCAAACTGCCTCGTGCCGATGGCGAAGACGACGAAGATTCGTCGGAAGAATAGGGATTTGGTGAATACGATTGTTTGAACGTCCGGAGGCCGGCGAACGCGCCGTTCTAGTTCACGTATCGTTCAAGCAGGGGTCTCTGACTCGGGATCTTGATGAGTTCGTTGAACTCGTCACCTCGGCCGGCGCCGTACCGGTCGCGACAGTAACGACCACCCGTGACCGGCCCCACCCGCGGCTGTTCATCGGTACCGGTAAGGCGGACAACTTAAAGGCGACGGTCGGCGAGCAACATGCCGACGTCGTCCTGGTCAATCACGAACTGATGCCGGCGCAGGAGCGCAACCTCGAAAAGCTGCTCGGCTGTCGGGTTATCGATCGCACCCGGCTGATCCTGGATATCTTCGCGCAGCGCGCGCGCTCGTTCGAAGGCAAGCTGCAGGTCGAACTCGCGCAGCTTAATCATCTGTCGACGCGGCTGGTTCGCGGCTGGACCCATCTCGAACGTCAGAAGGGCGGTATTGGCCTGCGAGGTCCCGGCGAAACGCAACTCGAGTCAGATCGTCGAATGATCGGTCGGCGCATCAAACAGATCAACGAGCGGCTGTCGCGGGTTCGTGGGCAACGCCGCCAGAGCGCCCGATCGCGCAAGCGCGCTTTGTTATCGACCGTCTCGATCGTCGGGTATACCAATGCCGGCAAATCTACTTTGTTTAACGAACTCACCGGTAGCGACACCTACACTGCGGACCAGCTGTTCGCGACGCTGGATACTACGCTGCGGCGGATCGACGTGCCGGGCGAACACCCGGTGCTATTGAGCGATACCGTCGGCTTCATTCGGGCACTGCCGCCGGAATTAGTCGCCGCCTTTCAGGCGACGTTGGAAGAGACCAAAGATGCCGCGTTGCTGCTGCACATCGTCGACTGCAGCGCCGAGGGACGCGGTCAACACATCGAAGAAGTTCGCGATGTGCTAGAGCGAATTGGTGTCGGTGCCACGCCGATGATCGAGGTGTTTAACAAAATCGATCTCGTGGATGGCGCCACGCCGCACGTCGAGCGCGGAGAGGACGGCCAGATCAAGCGGGTATGGGTATCGGCGCATAACCGAGAAGGTCTGCATCTATTGCTCGAATCGATCGCGGAGCGACTGAACGAAGCGAAGGTACACAAACGGATCGTGCTGCCGCCGCAAGCGGCGCGCTTGCGCGCGAAGCTGTACTCGTTCGGCGCGATCGTCGATGAGACCCCGCTGGAAACGGGCGGGTGGGCTCTCGAGATCACGCTGGCGGCCGCTCGCTGGGATACGCTTTTGGACAAAATTGCGCCCGAATTGCGCGAAGTCGACCTGTTGGAAGGGAACGGGGCAGTGAAAATCGACACGCTGCCCGTGGCAGGCGCGACCGTATAGCCGGCGTCGGATCGTTTCAAAGCCCAACGAACCCCGAGGAAATTGTAGGCCCCGAAAGCGGCGTTCACATTGAACAAGCGAGCGGCGCCCCGTACAATCAACCGGCCAAATTTGTGCCGTAAGCAACCGAGAATCATCAATGGCCTGGAACGATCCTGACGGAAACGACCGTGACCCCTGGGGCGGGCGTAAAGGCGACGAAGGTCCACCCGATCTGGACGAGGTCGTACGTAAAATGCAGGATAAGCTCGGCGGGCTTTTCGGCGGCCGGCGTCCTTCCAAGCCGGGGGGCGGCGGGCAAGGCGCTTCGCCGTTGCTATGGGGCATCATCGCCATCGGTCTCGCCGCGCTGTTGTTCTACGCGACGTTTTGGCGCATCGAGCCGGCCGAGCGCGGCGTCGTACTACGCTTCGGTAAATATGTAGAGACCTTGCAACCGGGCCCGAATTTTCAGTTGCCGCGGCCGATCGACGAAGTGATCGTCATCAACGTCGACCAGATCCGGCCGTTTACCGTCAACGCGACGATGCTTACCGGGGATGAGAACATCGTCGATGTCGAGATGGGAGTGCAGTACCGGATCAATGACGTCAAGAACTACTTGTTCAAGATTGCCGACCCCGATTCCACCGTGCAGCGCGTGACCGAGAGCGCCATCCGCGACATCATCGGGCAGAGCACGCTGGACTTCGTCATTACCGAGGGTCGCGCCGAGATCGGCACCGGCGCGCGCGCGCTCATTCAACAAATTCTCGACAATTACGAATCAGGTATAGAGATAACGAGCGTCAATATGCAACCGGCCAAACCGCCGGAAGAGGTGAAAGCGGCTTTTGACGACGCCATCAAGGCGCGCGAGGACGAGCAACGCCGCATCAACGAAGCGGAAGCCTATCGCAGGGAAATCGACGAAAGGGCGCAGGGCGAGGCGGCGCGGATCCGTCTGCAGGCGGAAGCCTACCGGGAACAGGTGGTGGCCGAGGCTTCCGGTGAAGCGAAACGCTTCGAACAGTTGTTAGTCGAATATGAAAAAGCGCCTGCGGTCACCCGGCAGCGTCTGTATCTCGATGCGATCGAAGAAGTGTTGGCCGACAACCCGAAAGTCATGCTCGAGAATAAGGGCGGGAACAGTCTGATGTACTTGCCGATCGACAAGCTGATGGATCGCGCGGCCGGTCGGGATACACAGTCTACCCTGCGTGACCTGCTACCGGACGAGCAGGCCTTTCCTAGGCCGCCGGGGTCGGCGAGCCGGGACCGAACCGACAGTCGCATGCGAGGGATACGATAGATGCTGCCGCGAATAGTCATTGGCTTGGCGATCGCCATAGGGATCGCGTCGTTCTGCGTGTTCCGCGTGTACGAACAAGAGCGCGCTATCATGTTCCAACTCGGCGAGATCCGGCGCTTCGACTTCGAGCCCGGGCTGTACTTTAAAATCCCGGTCTATCAGAACATCAAGAAGTTCGATATTCGCCTGCAGACCCTCGATTCCGAACCGCAGCGCTTCCTCACCGGCGAGAAGAAAGACGTGATCGTTGATTCATTCGTGCGTTATCGCATTAGCGATATCGTCAAGTACTATATCTCGACCGGCGGCGATACACGTCGCGCCGGGCTTCTTCTATACCAGAAGATCAATGATGGTCTGCGCAGTGAGTTCGGTAAGCGCACGGTAAAGGAAGTGGTGTCGGGCGAGCGCGGCGCGATCATGGACATCGTCACCGAGGTCGCGGACCAGCGCGGGGAAGAACTCGGACTCGAAATTATCGACGTGCGATTGAAGCGTATCGATTTGCCGGCGGAAGTCAGCCAGAACGTCTACGAGCGTATGCGCTCGGAGCGCGCTCGGGTAGCTCGGGAATTCCGCGCCCGCGGCGAAAAGGCAGCGATCACGATCGAGGCGGACGCGGACCGATCGCGTACCGTGGTCGGGGCGAACGCTTATCGCGACGCCGAGACCTTGCGCGGCGAGGGTGACGCAAAAGCGGCGGAGATCTACGCCAACGCATACCGCCGGGATGCGGAATTCTACGATTTCTATCGTAGTCTGAGCGCATACAAAGCGAGTTTCCGAAACCAGGGCGACGTCTTTCTACTCGATCCCGATTCTGAGTTCTTCAAGTACTTTTCGAACCCGATCGGTCGCTAGGACCCTTTACGGTTCCACTGCAGCCGCGCAATGGGAATAGCCGATGTGGCAGGATCTTCTCGTGGGTGTCGCCCTGGTCTTGATCTTCGAAGGGATTCTGCCCTTTCTGAACCCAAACCAGTATCGCCGTACCATATTGTTAGCATCGCAGATGAATGACAAAACGCTGCGCACGATCGGGCTCGCGAGTATGTCGATTGGCCTGGTCGTGTTGTACGTGGTGAGATAGCTCATGAAGCGCGGAGAAAGGTGGCTGTTGCCGGACGGCGTGGACGAGGTGCTGCCGCCGCAGACGGAATCGTTGGAGCGGCTTCGGCGAGACATACTCGACCTGTTCAGGAGCCGCGGGTACCTACTCGTCATACCCCCGATTATCGAGTTTCTCGAGTCGTTGCAGTCTGGCAACGGTGAAGACCTCGATCTACAGACGTTCAAGATCACCGATCAGATTACCGGCCGATTGATGGGGATCCGCGCCGATATAACCCCGCAAGTAGCCCGCATCGACGCGCACCGCTTACCAACGGAGGCGCCGCAACGATTGTGCTACCTCGGTCCCGTTTTGCACACGAGGCCGGACAAATTCGCGGGGTCGCGAAACCCGATGCAGGTCGGTGCAGAATTGTACGGGCATGCCGGGATCGAGAGTGACGCCGAGATCGTATGCATGATGGCGGACGTTCTGGAACTCGCCGGCGTCGATGCTTTGACGATAGAGCTGGGGCACATGGGCGTGTTTCGGGCACTTTCGAACGCCGCGAAACTCGATCACGATGCGACTGACAAGTTGCTCGACGCACTGTTGCGCAAGGCCGAAGACGAAGTCATAGACTGTCTGAACGAAAATCACGTCGACGTCGGTACGCGGAATCAGATCATCGGGTTGTTAGGCCTTAATGGCGGTGTCGAGACAATCGAGCGAGCGAAGCGACTGATGAGCGACGCGCAACCAATCGTCCGCGAGGCGATCGATACGATCGACGACCTCATCGATCTGTTGCGTGAGCGCATACCGGCAGTCGACCTTCATGTCGATCTCGCGGAACTACGCGGATATCGGTATCACACGGGCGTCACGTTTGCCGCCTACGTGCCTGGCGAGGGCCGGGGGATGGCCTGGGGCGGGCGTTACGATAATATCGGGCGCCAGTTTGGACGCGGGCGTGCGGCGACGGGTTTCAGCACCGATCTGAAAAATCTCATTAGCGCTGGTCGTCATGCAATAGCATCACCATCGCGGGTTTTTGCGCCTGCCGGCAACGATCCGGCGTTGCTCGAAGCAATCGCCGAAATGCGGCGCGGCGGCACGATCGTCGTACAACAGCTTCCAGGCCAGGTCGGGGGCGCCCACGAAATGGGATGCACAAGCATACTTGTGCGCCACGATGCCGACTGGCAGCTAGAAGTCTTGGAGGATGGAGGATAGCCGCGTGGGACGGTCTGTCGTAATTGTCGGCACCCAATGGGGTGATGAAGGAAAGGGCAAGGTCGTCGATATGCTTACCGACCGGGTCGACGCAGTGATTAGGTTTCAGGGAGGACACAACGCGGGGCACACCGTCGTGATCGACGGAGAAAAGACCGTCCTCCATTTGATTCCGTCCGGGATCTTGCGCGATGGCTTGCAGTGCTTGATTGGAAACGGAGTGGTGGTATCCGCGCGAGCACTGATCGAAGAGATCGAAATGCTGGAAAGCAAAGATATACCGGCGCGTGAGCGGCTGCTCATCAGTGCGGCGTGTCCACTGATCCTTCCCTATCACGTATCCCTTGACCTTGCGCGCGAAAAAGCGCGCGGCGCCGAAGCTATCGGTACCACAGGGCGCGGTATTGGCCCAGCGTACGAAGACAAAGCTGCGAGGCGCGCGCTCAGGGTCGGGGACCTGTTGCACCGTGAGCGATTTGCCGCGAAGCTCGGCGAGGTGCTGGATTACCATAATTTTGTTCTCGCCAATTACTATCGCACCGAACGGCTCGATTTCCAGCACGTCCTCGACGAACAGATGGAAGTCGCGGAAATCCTTCGGCCGTTAGTCGCGGACGTTGCCGAGATCCTCTACCGAATGCAGGAAAACGATTCGAACATGCTGTTCGAGGGCGCGCAGGGCACGCTGCTCGACATTGACCACGGTACCTATCCTTTTGTGACGTCGTCGAATACTACGGCCGGTTTTGCGAGTACGGGTACCGGTAGCGGGCCGCGCTGGATGGACTACGTGCTAGGGATCACCAAGGCATATACAACGCGCGTTGGCTCCGGCCCGTTCCCGACGGAGTTGTTCGACGATATGGGCGAACATCTCGCGAGCAAAGGGCATGAGTTCGGCGCGACGACCGGTCGGCCGCGGCGTTGCGGCTGGTTTGATGCGGTCGCGTTGAGACGCGCACGCATCGTAAACAGCCTGTCGGGCCTTTGCGTTACCAAACTCGATGTCCTTGACGGCATCGACGAGATCCGGATCTGCGTCGGCTACCGGACACCGGACGGCACGATCACGCTGGCGCCGCCCGGAGCAGATGCGCTGAATGAGGTCGAGCCGATCTACGAAGAGCACGCGGGTTGGAGCGAATCGACCGTCGGCGTTCGGGAATACGACGCCTTACCGGTAAATGCTCGTAAGTATCTGGATCGGATCGCAGAGATCGTCGATACGCCGGTCGACATGATCTCGACCGGGCCCGATCGCGCCGACACCATTGTTGTCCGGCACCCCTTCGGCGGGTGAATTGCTCCGAGCGCCGAGCCGATGCGCGATGATCCCTTCGACGAATTCACGATCTGGTTCGAGCAGGCGAGCGCGCAAGAATCGGCGGATCCGGACGCGGTGGCGCTGGCGACTTCGAGCAGCGACGGCCGGCCGGCCGTTCGCATGGTGCTCGTTCGCGGATACGATACACGTGGTTTCGTTTTCTACACCAACCTCGGGAGCCGCAAGGCGCACGAGTTGAAGGTGGTTCCTTACGGAGCGATGTGCTTTCATTGGAAATCCACCACCCGCCAGATTCGGATCGAAGGCGAGGTCGTCCAAGTCGACGAAGCGGAAGCCGACGCCTATTTTGAGTCGCGACCGCGTGAGTCTCAGATCGGCGCGTGGGCGTCGAAGCAGTCCCAGGCCCTCGAAGGGCGGCTCACCCTGGAACGGAGGGTCGCGAAGTACGCTGCGAGCTTCGGGATCGGCAAAGTACCGCGCCCTGCGTTCTGGTCAGGCTTCCGGTTGATCCCCGACAGTTTCGAGTTCTGGGACAAACGCCCCTTCCGTCTCCATGAGCGCACGCTGTACACGCGCGTCAGCGACGGGTGGGCATTGAAGAAACTATACCCGTGAGATCCGTGTTCGTTGCCGAGTTCGCCCACCGCAGTTCGGGCTTATGATCTAAGGAACCTCTGATTCATTCCGGGACAGTCGAGTTGCGCCCAAAATTGTTCAGGTCGAGGCGCGGCGCGCAGGCGATAGCCACGGATTATTGGCAAGCGCCGCAACGCAGACCGGGACGATTTTGGGCGCAAGGCGACGTTCCATGCATTGATCAGAGGTTCCCTAAATAGCTGTTCCCAATTATCGATCAGTTTCGGAATAAGGGCCGGCGGCCGTGCATCGTCGCCGTCAAACCGGGCTAGCACCGGGATCGGTTGGCCGCGGCGGGTTGGTGGGTATGTCGGGGGCGGAACGCAGAAAGCACGTCGCCGGATCCGACTCGAGCGGATCAGGTAGAATTTCTTTTCTGAAGCACAGCCGGAACCAGCCAATGGATCGACTCGTCAACCGCCGCGACCTCGAATTTCTGCTCTACGAGTGCCTGCGCGCGGAGGAGCTTACTAAGCGTGAACGCTACGCGGACCACGACCGCGAGACTTTCGACGCAGTGATCGATGCGGCGGAGAAACTTGCCACCGATCTGTTCGAACCGCACGCTGCCGAACTCGACGAAAATGAACCGCTTTTCGAAGATGGCAGGATCACGATCATTCCGGCCGTCAAGGAAGCGTTAGAGGCCTTCTGTGACGGTGGCTTCATGGGTGCGGCGGTCGACGAGGAATACGGGGGTATGCAACTGCCGTGGGTGATCGCGCAGGCCTGCAGCGCTTACTTCAATGCCGCCAATATATCGACTACCGCCTACCCGTTCCTTACCGTTGCAGCGGCGAATATGCTCGCCGCTTTCGGTTCGGACGAGCACAAGGAGCGTTACCTGCGGCCGCTGGTTGCGGGGCGTTTTTTCGGTACGATGGCGTTATCAGAGCCTCAGGCGGGTTCCTCATTGTCGGATATACGTACCAAGGCTACGCCGACCGGCGCCGGACATTACCTGATCACGGGCAACAAGATGTGGATCTCGGCTGCCGAGCACGACCTGTCGGAGAACATCATCCACCTCGTTTTGACCAAGATCCCGGGCGGCCCTCCGGGCGTGAAAGGGATCTCGTTGATGCTGGTGCCGAAATTCCGGCTGGATCCCGACGGCAAGCCCGGTGCGTTCAACAACGTCAAATGTATTGGTGTCAATCACAAGATGGGATATCGAGGGACGGTGAACACCGCGCTCAGTTTTGGCGACGACGGCGAATGCCACGGCTATTTGATCGGAAAAGAACATCAAGGCCTCGCCTACACGTTCAACATGATGAACGAAGCGCGGGTCGGGGTCGGGCTCGGCGCCGCGGCGCTCGGATATACCGGATATTTGCATTCGCTCGAATACGCGCGCGAACGTCTGCAGGGCCGGCACCCGAAGGAGAAAGATCCGACGAGTCCGCAGGTCGCGATCGTAGAACACGCCGATATCAAGCGCTTGCTGCTGGCGCAGAAGTCGGCGGCGGAGGGCTCGATGGCGTTGGTGCTTTTTTGCGCCAAACTGCTTGATCTGCAACGCACGGAATCGGATCCGGCCGAATTGTCGCGTCTTGGACTGCTGCTCGATCTACTGACCCCAATCGCTAAATCGTGGCCCAGCGAATTCTGCCTGGAGGCGAACAAACACGCGATCCAGATTCTAGGCGGAGCGGGCTACACGACGGACCATCCACTGGAGCGCTTTTACCGGGACAACCGCCTAAACCCGATCCATGAAGGAGCGCACGGGATCCACGGTATCGATCTCCTCGGTCGCAAGGTCGCCATGGGCGAAGGAGCGGCGTTCAAAGCATTCACCGCAGCGGTGGAACAGACGATCGTCGAGGCTCGCTCAATCGACGTGCTGGCGGAATACGCGGAGCTGTTGTCGGAGACCATTCGTGAGCTCGAAGCGACTACCGAGGAACTGATCCGGGTCCGTGACATTGGCGAAGTTGAGCTGTTTCTCGCTAATGCGGGCATCTATCTCGATATTTTCGGACATGTCGTCGTCGCCTGGATGTGGCTCTGGCAGTCGATCGAAGCGGCCCGGCGCATCGATGCGGCGAGCGAGGCAGACCGCAATTTCTACCAGGGTAAGATCCAGGCCTGCCAGTATTTCTACCGCTACGAAATGAATACAGTCCCGGAGCGCCTGGCGCTGCTAACGGCGGCAGACGACACATGTCTCACGATGGACAATACCTGGTTCTGACTTGCTAACGGTTTTGGATGTGGCTCGATGGTCGCATACGGACGCTGTCAATTCTTTGGCTTTTTTGCCGGACGCCTATGTCTAAGATCCGGCAATAAGACGACGACCCGGGAGGATAGGAAGAATGCCCAATATGCGCAACTACGAACAAGAACGTGCGGCATATACATGGGAAGCACCCGATAAATTCAATTTTGCCCGAGATGTCATTGACGAATGGGCGGCCAGGGATCCACAGAATCTCGCGCTCTGGTGGATCGACGACCACGGGACCGAGATCAAACGCACGTTCGCCGAATTGAGCGAGCGGTCGCGCCGTTTGTGCAACGTACTTTCCCGCGCCGGCGTGGGGCGCGGCGACACCGTGATCGCCATGCTCGGGCGCAATGTCGAATGGTGGGAGATCCTCACCGCGTGTCTGCGCATGGGCGCGGTGTGTTCGCCGGGCACGACGCAACTATCTCCGAAAGATATCGAATACCGTATCGATGCGGCGACGGCGGTGTGCTTCATTACTGACGAGGCGAATGCGCCGAAACTCGAAGCGGTCTCCGCGGCTGCGGCCAAGCTCAAGGGTCGAATTGTCGTCGGCGGCGAACGCGACGGCTGGATTGGCTACGACCAGGCAATGGCCGATGTGAGCGACCAATTTGAAACCGCCGACACCGGCGGTGCCGACGACGCACTGTGTTATTTCACCT
The DNA here is from genome assembly GCA_964523765.1 of uncultured Enterobacteriaceae bacterium. Taxonomy (GTDB): domain Bacteria; phylum Pseudomonadota; class Gammaproteobacteria; genus UBA11873. The sequence goes on along the minus strand of CAZFZX010000052.1, from coordinate 5,149 downwards.
CCGGGACCACAGGCTACCCGAAGATGACGATCCAACCCCATAGCTATGGTCTCGCGCATCAGATCACCGGCCGTTACTGGCTCGATCTGACGCCCGAAGATCTGCACTGGAACATCAGCGACACTGGATGGGCGAAGGCTGCTTGGAGCAGTTTCTTCGGTCCCTGGAATTGCGGCGCGACGCTGTTCGTCCATCACACCGACGCTTTTGACCCACGAAAGTCGCTGGCTTTGCTCGGAGAGTACCCGATCACTACGCTTTGCGGTGCGCCGACGATCTATCGCATGTTCGTGCTGCAGGATCTCTCACAATACGAATTCCCGTCGCTCAGGCATTGCGTCGGCGCCGGCGAACCGCTCAACCCGGAGGTCATCGAGACTTGGCGGAAGGCTACCGGTATGACCATCCGCGACGGTTACGGGCAGACCGAAACCGTGCTGCTGTGCGGCAGTTTCCCCTGTATCGAGCCGCGGTTCGGATCGATGGGAAAACCGTCACCGGGCATAGACCTCGCGGTAGTAGACGATGACGGCAGGGTCCTGGGGCCTGACGAGGAGGGTGATATTGCCGTCCGCGTCAAACCGCACTGGCCGCCTGGTCTGTTTACGGAATACCGCGGCGAACCGGAGCGTACCGACGCTTGTTTCCACGGCGACTGGTATCTCACCGGCGATCGTGCGAAGACCGACGAAGACGGCTATTTCTGGTTCATGAGCCGGGCGGACGATGTGATCCTCTCAGCCGGTTACCGCATCGGACCATTCGAGGTCGAAAGTGCGCTCATTGAACACCCGGCGGTGGCGGAATCCGCCGTTGTCGCGAGTCCCGACGAGACGCGCGGCGCGGTCGTCAAGGCTTTCGTGGTGCTGGCGCCTGGGCACGATGCCAGCGACGCGCTGATGCAGGAGATCCAGGACCACGTCAAACGCGTAACGGCGCCCTATAAGTATCCGCGCAAAATTGAATTTCTCGATGCGTTGCCCAAGACAGTGAGTGGTAAGATCCGCCGGGTCGAGTTGAGGGGTAGAGAATACGGCGAGGACGCTTAAGGGACCTCTGATCAATTCATGGAACGTCGCCTTGCGCCCGAAATCGTCCCGGCCCGCGTTGCGGCGCTTGCCAATAGTTCCTGGCTGTCGCCTGCGCGTCTCGCCTTGACCTGAACCATTTTGGGCGGCAACTCGACTGTCCCAGAATGAATCAGAGGTTTCTTAGGCCCGGTCGGTTATGGTTTCGAGGAATGGAAAATGCGAATCAGAAATAACTGGTACTCGACCTCTATCCGGTTCACGATAGGGTGACGGCGTATCTGAGTCTGGAAAACGGAATTGTTACGAAGCCCGTAACGGATGGATCGGTGCCGCGCCTCGTCTCGCAACGAGTAGCGGCTGACACACGGTGGACGGCCGACACTATCGACCGGGGAGGATTGCATTGTCCAAAGAGATCAATTGGTACTACTTCCGTAAGGGATGAACCAGCTGCGCCAAAGCCTCCAAGTTCTTGGCGGCCAACGGGCTAGAGCCCAAAGAAACCGTGTTTGCGTCCCGTAAGCTGGGGCGGGAGGACGCTTACGTACTGGCGAACAAAGCGAGTAAATTAATCGTCGCCAAGGGCAAGAAGGTCACGAAGTTCGCGACCTCGGGTACGCCGTCGGAGGACGCAATCGACTCGATGCTCGGACCAACCGGCAATCTGCGAGCGCCGACGCTGCGAAGCGGCAGGATCCTGATAGTCGGGTTCAGCGAAGAGGAATATCGGGATCTGCTGATTGCTTGAACCGCTTCGGCGCGAATTCGGCGGTTGACCTGCACAGAGCCACCCGACGGCCGCAGCCCCGTTTTGTCGGCTTTGACGCGTTTTCTGAAGCGCTTGGCTGCCTCTATGCGGCCGGGTCGGGCGCGTTGGGGTTGCGGATATTAAATCCGCCGCCTTGTGGGCCGTCGGCCATGTCGACCTCCAGTCCGGGCGCGCGGGCGGCCGAATCCCGGTCGAAGAGGATCTCGATACCGTTCGCTTCGACAGCGATTTCATGACCTTGCGGAGGTCTCAGACTGAATTCGTGATTCCAACTCGCATCGATCTTCAGATGTACCGCCGCGTCGGAATGATGTCCGGTCGCGTCACGTATCGCCCCAGCGGCAGCGTCGCTGATGGTGATCTCCGGAGTAACCAATTCCGCCGGCTCCATGCCGAGCGTACGGTGCAGGTCTCCGCTCGTATACATTTGCTGCACTACATCGCAGCCGCCGACAAACTCTTCGCGAACGTATAGCTGCGGGATCGTGGGCCATTGCGAGTAGACCTTGATCGCTTCACGGATCTCGGGGTCTTCCAATACATCCACGGTTGCGTAATCAGCGACAACGCCGTTGAGGATCCCCGAAACGGCCGCGGAGAACCCACATTGCGGTTGTTGCGGCGTCCCTTTCATGAACAAGACCACCTCTTTCGATGCGATCATTGATTCTATTCGGGAACGAGTCTGGTCATTGAGTGACATCGTTTTGTCCTCGGCTAAAAGAAGTTGATCTGCATTATACGGCAATCGGCGGCTGCCGGTCCGTCGCGTACCTCTAAGAATAGATGCGCCCGACATCGAGCAAGGTTCCTATTATGGGGGTAATAAGGAGAGAGTCCTCGCGTCACGGTGTCGGGCGGTGTACCCAAAGCAAAGCACTAAGGTAATGAGAAACCCGCGACCCGATGAACTGTTGCGCGTTCGCTGGGGTATGCGATAGAGGCGCGCTTAGCCAAGGCCGTAGGCATCTTCGTTTCCGTTTTTATTAGTTAAGAGTCGAAACTACCACGTTGCAGCATCCGTTACAAGAATCATTTAGAATCATCGACCATGGGGCGGTTGGACCGACAAGGAACCGCTCGGTTCAAAGGCATTGCGAGTATGGAAAGAAATACGATTGAGGTGGTCGATGGGCGGCCCGCCGGGGCGGGCGCGGGTGCCGGTGCCGTGCGTGTTAGCGGCCGGCCGGGTTGACCATGCGTAGGTCTCGCGACCTTGCCGGGCTCGTCGAGCGTCTCAGCTATTGTACCTACAGCGAGGCCTACCGCGATGGATTGAAACCGGCACAATGGTCGGCGCTGAGATACTTTTCAAACGCGAACCGGATCTCGAGCACCGCAACTGCATACGCGCGGTATCAGGGGACAACGCTGGCGGCAGCTTCGCAAACGATCGGCGTGCTCGTCGGCAAGCGTCTGCTGAAACGAACGCGAGACAAGGCGGACAAACGTCGCTATCAATTGGCTCTAACGGCGAAAGCTAAGAGGTTGATCGATTCTGATCCCATCGGCGTATTGGTCGATGCGGCTTGCGAACTCGGGGAAGGCGAGCGGGAGGCAACGGCCGACGGGTTGGACAAGATACTCATACACCTTATGCGGCTCAAAGGCGGCGCCATTTTTGGACATTGTGAAAGCTGCCGATTCCTATCCTGGGCGCATGGTAAGGGGTCTCGGCGCCGGGTGTACAAATGCAGACATCGGGCGGAAGAGTTAACGGTTGAAGACCTCGAGAAGTGTTGCGTTCATTTTGAATTCGATAATGCCGGTAGCGTTTGATCCGCTAACCCACCGCGACGCTTTGGCTGGTTTTCAACTCAACGGCAGCGAAATCAACCCGTCCGCTAGTTTGGGATCGAACCATGTCGACTTCGGCGGCATGATTCGCCCCGCGTCGGCGACAGCCATCAGGTCCGCCAGCGAGGTCGGAAACAATGTGAACCCGATCGCCATTTCACCGGAATCGACGCGCGCGGCGATCGCCGCCGTCCCGCGCGAACCACCGACGAAATCAATTCTGGGGTCCGTCCGCGGATCGCCGACCCCGAGCAGCGGCTGCAACACCGAGCGGTCGAGCAATTGAACATCTAAACGCTCGACGGGGTCGTGTTCGTCGATCGGCGCGCGCAAGCTCAATTCATACCAGTTGCCTTCGAGATACATGCCGAAGTGGTGCGGTTGTGTCGGGCGCACGGCCTCGGCGCACGGACGGACGTCACATCGTTCGCGTAGCGCGGTGAGGAACGTGTCGGCGTCGCGTTTATCTAGATCCCGGACCAGCCGGTTGTAATCGAGGATCGTAACTTCGTCATCAGGGAAGCTGACCGCGAGGAAGCCGTTGTAGGGCTCGCTGCCGTCGTATTCCTTAACAGCCTCGCGCCGCGCGGCGGCGATACGGGCGGCTGCGGCCGAGCGGTGATGCCCATCGGCGATGTACATGGCATCCATCTTATTCAGGTGGGTCGCGATGCGCTCGATTTGGTCACTCCCGGACGCTACCCACATTTCGTGGCGTACGCCGCCCAAGTTCGGTACCGCGGCGTCGGGCGGCCCGCTCGAAATCCGGCTGAGCTCTGCGGCGAGCGCCGGGTCGGAGCGGTATACCACGAGTACCGGTCCCGTGATCGCGGCCACGGCTTCGATCTGGCGTACGCGGTCGTTTTCTTTCGCGGGTCTCGTCAGTTCATGTTTGCGGATCCGGTTTCGCAGGTACGCCTCGATCGATGCCGAGTGGACGACCCCGGTTTGTACCCGGTTCCCTTTCGTCATGCGGTAAACGTAGAACGCGGGCATCTTGTCGCGGATCAGGACGCCTTCATTTTCGAAGCGACTTAGGTTCTGAGCGGCCGTCGCGTACGTCACGTCGCTATAAGGATCGGTGTCCGGGGCCAGGGCGGCCTCGGCGCGCGAGACACGGAGAAAAGAATACGGCTTGTCCTGTATCAATGCTCTTGCTTCCGCCCCCGTAACGACGTCGTAAGGCGGCGCGGCGACTTCTGCGGCTCTACCCGGCGCCGGTCGCAGTCCCGCGAAAGGACGGGCAAATTCGTCGGCGAATTTCCTCATTTCTTTTCGTTCTTACTACCAATTTACCGGAGCCGCGGGCCGCGCCGGAAACGCGTTGTTGAGCGGTTTCGACACGCGGCAAGAATGGGAGGCAGGGTAGCAGAAGTGCGAAGCGCGCCGAAACCCGTTTCGCGCGGAGCCGATGGACGTTTGGGTACTCCCCGCCACGTTTCGTCCGGCCGCAATGCGCCAAAGGCGCTATTATGGGTCACCGGCGGTAGGAGGTGCCGTTCTCGGACAGCACGCGAGCCGGGGCCGGCCAAACAAAGGCTGTGTCGCGCTA